>NZ_DAMAGC010000004.1:55624-68047 GCF_031995405.1 Stenotrophomonas sp.
GCAGGTCATGGGTAGAGCCGAGCCATGCTCGGCTGCCTTTCAACCGCCCAACTGCGCGCGCAGGTCGGCCAGCTGTTCCTGCAGTTCGGCCACGGTGGCTTCCAACTGCTGCACGCGCGCTTCCAGCGCCGGGTTGCCAGCGCCGGCACCGCCGCCGCTGGACGATGCCGCCTTGTACTGCTCCGCGAGCGCCTGCCCGTCCACCGGACCACCCAGCAGGTGCATGTAGCGGTCTTCGCGCTGGCCGCTGGCCCGTGGCAGCTGCACGGCCAGGCCGCGCTGGATCATGCGCTCGATGTGGTGGCGCAGCTCCTCGGCATCCTGGAACGCGAACAGGCGCTCGCTGCGGGTCAGCAGCTCGTTCACCGTCTGCGGGCCCCGCAGCAGCAACAGGCCCACGATCGCCAGCTGCTGGCGGGTCAGATCCAGCGCGGCACCGGCGCGATGCTCGTAGCGCTCGGCGCGCGAGGAAAACTGCTGGCGCGCCAGGCCCAGCGTTTCCAGCTGGCGCAGCGCGTGGTGCACATCGCCGGCCGACAATGCCATCACCGGTTCGCGCGCGGTCTTCTGGTTGGCGGCCACCTGGGCGGCGTTGACCGTCAGCGGGTAGGCATCCGGCGTGGTCGCCTCCTTCTCGATCAGGCAGCCCAGTGCACGGGCCTGGGCCGCGCTCAGCACGGGCAGGGCGGGGGTCTGGGTGTCATCGGTCATGGCGCGCTCCGGGGTGTTTCAGGGGCGTGCAGCATAGCCGAGCCCCGCACCGCACATGATTGCCGCCGGACAAGCCGGTAAACTGGCGCGACTTTGTTGCTGGTGACCCCGATGCGTCGTACTGCTGCTGTTTCCCTGTCCGTGCTTGCCTGCGCCGTGATGGCGCTCAGTGCCTGCAAGCGCACCGAAGCCCCGGCCGAGGCCGCCGCGCCGGCGGCTGCCGCGCCCGCCAGCGCGCCGGCCACCACCGGTGACGCCGCCGTCGTGGCCAACGACAACCTCAACGCGGTGCTGTGGATGCAGCGCGCGCAGGAATACAAGGCGATCACCGAGCAGACCTACCGCGCCGCCGCCGACCACCTGGACAAGGCGCTGAAGGAAGCCAACTGGGACGCGCTGGTACCGGAGGAGCGCGGCAACGCCGCCAAGGGCCTCAAGCCGGCCGTGGTACTGGACGTGGACGAGACCGTGCTGGACAACTCGCCCTACCAGGCGCGCCTGGTGCGCGACGGCAAGGAATACGACGAACTCAGCTGGGACCAGTGGGTGGCCGAGAAGAAGGCCAGGGCGATTCCCGGCGTGGTCGATTTCGCCAAGGCCGCCAATGCCAAGGGCGTGACCCTGCTGTACATCTCCAACCGCGCCGTGCACCTCAAGGAGGCCACGCTGGCCAACCTGCGTGCCGAAGGCCTGCCGGTGGCCGATGACAGCGTGTTCCTCGGTCTGGGCACGGTGGTGAAGGACTGCGAGCAGGCCGGCAGCGAAAAGAACTGCCGCCGTCGCCTGGCCGGCCAGCAGTACCGCGTGCTGATGCAGTTCGGTGACCAGCTGGGCGACTTCGTCGAAGTCACCGCCAACACCAACGAGGGCCGCGACGCGCTGCTGCAGCAGTACCACGACTGGTTCGGCGAGCGTTGGTGGATGCTGCCCAACCCGACCTACGGCGGCTTCGAGCCGGCCCAGTTCAACAACGATTACAGCCAGTCGCGCCAGGCCCGCCACGATGCCAAGCGCGCCGCGCTGGATTACGCGCCGTGAGCCGCGCCCCGCTGCCGCTGCGTGACGATGAGCGGCTGATCTTCGCCCTCGACGTGCCCGGCCGCGAGGAGGCGCTGGCATGGGTGGACCGCCTGGGCGATGCGGTGTCCTTCTACAAGATCGGCATGGAACTGCTGGCCTCCGGCGAGTATTTCCAGGTGCTCGATGCGCTGGCCGCACGCGACAAGCGGGTGTTCGTCGACCTGAAGTTCTTCGACATCCCCGCTACCGCCGCGGCGGTGATCAAGCGCCTGTCGCAGTGGCCGGTCAGCTACGCCACCATCCATGGCTGGCACCCGGCCATGATGGAGGCGTGTGCTGCCGCCAACAGCAGCGACATGCGCCTGCTCGCGGTGACCGTGTTGACCTCGATGGGCCACGAAGACCTGCGTGGCATGGGGATCGACCGTGAACCGGTGGCGGTGGTGGTCGAGCGCGCGCTGGCCGCCCAGGCCGCGGGCATTGACGGGGTGATCGCCTCCGGCCAGGAAGCCGCGCCGATCCGCGCCGCCACCGGCCCCGGCTTCTCGATCGTCTGCCCGGGCATCCGTCCCGGCGGCCCGGTCGGCGACGACCAGAAGCGCACCGTGGGCGTGGCGCAGGCCTTCGCCGACGGTGCCGACGCGATCGTGGTCGGCCGGCCGATCCGCCTGGCCAGCGATCCGCGTGCCGCCGCCGAGGCCATCCAGCGCGAAATCGCCGGCGCCTGGCACGCGCGACTCGCCTGAGCCCCACCCGCCGCACCCCGGACCGGCGTGCGGTGTGACCCGGTAGCGCCCTGACCGCTGGAGCGGTAAGGGCCTGCCAATGCCTGTCGCAATTGCCGCGTATCCGCCTCGGGAAACCCCGCGTTGCCCGACAACAGCGCAGCGCGCCGCAGATCGCCCCGCCCCTCCTGCGATGGAATCACTCCGCCGGCACGACGTTGTCCGGCTCGATCCCATCACCGCAATGGAGGTGTTGCATGCATGTGCTTACCCGACTGGCCCTGGCGGCCGGTGTCCTCGCTGTTTCCCTGGCGGCCCGCGCCGCCCCGCTGCCACCCGACGGCGAACGGCTGCGTCCGCTGATCATCGGCGGGGTGGATGCGGTGAAGGACCAGTACCCCTTCATGGTCAGCCTGCAGCGGCTGGACTTCGGCGACTCGGACCATACCCGCCACTGGTGCGGCGCTACGCTGATCTCGCCGTCCTGGGTGCTCACCGCGGCCCACTGCGTGCAGGGTGCCACGCCGGCGGGCTACGCCGCGCTGGCCGGGGCCACTGCGTTGGACACCACCGTACGCAAACGTGCGTCCAACATCCGCGCCATCCACGTCCACCCGGCCTTCAACGGCAGCACCCTGGTCAACGATGTGGCGCTGATCCAGCTGCGCAAGCCGATCGATAGCGTTGCCCCCGCCGCCTTGCTGGACGGAGGCGACAGCGGCTACCTGCGCACTGGCCGCCTGTTCGACGTGATCGGCTGGGGCAATACCGGCCTGGAGGGCGAGGCCGCGGCGCCTGCCGTGCTGCAGACGGTCAAGACCCCGTTTGTTCCCTTCAAAACGTGCCGGGAAGCCTACCCGGGCCTTCAGCCGGGCACGTCGATCTGCGCCGGCACCGAGGGCATCGACAGCTGCCAGGGCGACTCCGGCGGCCCGCTGCTGGTGCAGCGACGCAAGCAGTGGACCGTGCTGGGTGTGGTCAGCTGGGGCCAGGGCTGTGCCCAGGCCGGCTATCCCGGCGTATACGCACGCCTGGCCGATGGGTATATCCGGGATTTCATCATGGCCACCTGGACGCGTGACTGAATTTCTTTAAAAACAAACACTTGCAGAGATCATTCTGAGGTGTTGCCTTAACTCCGGCGGCGGCGTAGGATCGCCGCCATCCGGCTCGCGCCGGACATGCGCCACACCATTGTCCTCCGGCTCGCGCCGGTTTGAAGAGGTCCCTGCCGGACGCCGGCACGGCCTCTTTTTTTTGCCTTGGGCAGCCTACCAAGAATGAAATAATCATCTGTTTCAATGCGTTGCGTCTGACTGCCAGGATCCGGGCAGGGTCCGGCTTGCCGCTGCAGGGGCGCAGGCCGCAAGATGCGGACCGGCCCGGGGAGTCCGAATTCATGTCCATGTCGTCCAAGTCGTGGCAGTACCGGGGGCATGCGCTGGCGCTGGCCCTGTGTGGATTGGTGCTGCTCAGCGCCTGCAAGGGCGATCGGATCGATCCGGATGCACCGGCGGCCGAGCCGGTGGCCGCGTTGCAGCAATTGGCCCGGCACGTGGCCGACAACGACCTGCTCGCCTATGCGCGGGCCTCGGTGCCGCCGTCGCGGTACCAGGAGCTCGAGACGGCCTGGGCCCAAGGCCACAGTCGCTGGCCGCTGACCGAACTGCCGCTGGAGGGCCAGCTGCTGCCGATGCTGGCTGCCCTGTCCCAGCCGGACGCGCCGCAGCGGCTGCAGCGTTCGTTCGATACCCAGATCGCCGGTCAGGCCACCGGGGTGCGCCAGGCCGCGCACTCGATGGGGCTGTTCGGCGTGCAGTACCTGCGCAACCAGACCGACTACACCGATGCCCAGCGGGCCCATTACAGCCAGGTGGTCAACGCGCTCAGCCGCTGGGCGGCCGCCGCGCCATTGACCGACAAGCAGCGCGCCAGGACCACCATCACCCTGCTCACCGCCACCGCGCGCACCACCGGCCTGTCCACCGACGCGCAGCTGCAGGCCGCCGGCATGGAAGCGTCGCTGCGGCGGCTGGGCCCGTTCTTCAAGGCCTTCAAGACCGCGCTGGCCAGCTATGGGCTGTCGCTGGACGGCGCGCTGACGGGGGTCCGCGGTGAAGTGGTGTCCCAGCTCGGCGACGATGCGGTGGTGCGGGTGCAGTACCCGCTGGCCGGCGAGCAGATCGAGGCCCAGGTGCGCATGACCCGTCGCGATGGCCACTGGTATGTGGCCCGCACGCTGGAAGAGGCCGACGCGCTGCTGCAGGGCGCACGGGCCGCGCAAGCTGAACATGACGCCCGCCAAGCCGCCGAAGCAGAGGCGGCAACCGCGGTCAAGGACGGTGCTTCTGCATCGGCTAAGCCATAATGAAGCCGATGCCGAACCAGAATCCCCTGCCTTTCCCCGGCGAAGAGCCGCCCAAGACGCCGGACGCTTCGTCCCCGTCGCCCGAAATCGTGGCCGCCACCGGCACCCCGGCCGCTCCCGGCCAGGGACTGCCCGAGGCGCCTGTCGGGGCCGAGCCGGCTACGCTTGCGCCCTCGGCCATCGTCCCCGGCACCCGTGCCCCGGTAGGCCGCCGCCCGTGGTGGGCGCGCCTGCTCGGCCGCCTGGTCGAGCCGTGGCTGGCGTTGAAGATCGAACCCGAACACCCTGGCCAGTACAACGACGGCCGCCCGGTGGTGTACGTGCTGGAGGACTACGGTCTGTCCAACGCGCTGATCCTGGACAAGGCCTGCCGCGAGGCTGGCCTGCCTTCGCCACTGGTGCCCATCGCCGGCGACCCGACCGGGCGCAAGCGTGCCTACGTGGCGCTGTCGCGCCGCAGCAGCAGCAATTCGCTGATCCCCGAGCAGCGCGGCGCCAAGACCCATTCCGATTCGCTGGCCAAGGTGCTGCAGGCCCATCGCGCCCGTGATGAGCTGGACGTGCACCTGGTCCCGGTGTCGATCTTCGTCGGCCGTGCCCCGGACAAGCAGAGCGGCTGGTTCGCGGTGCTGTTCTCGGAAAACTGGGCGCTGGTGGGCCGTTTCCGTCGCCTGCTGGCCGTGCTGCTCAATGGCCGCAGCACCATCGTGCGGTTCGCCCCGCCGATCTCCCTGCGCAGCACGATCAACGAGGGGCTGGACCCCGAGCGCACCGTGCGCAAGCTGCAGCGCGTGCTGCGTACCCACTTCCGCCGCATCCGCGAATCGGTGATCGGCCCGGACCTGTCCACCCGCCGCCTGCTGGTGGACAAGGTGCTGGACGCGGACACCGTGCGCGAGGCGATCGCGTCCCAGGCCAAACGCGACAACTCCAAGCCGGCCGATGCCTGGAAGAAGGCGCATGCCTACGCCTGGGAAATCGCCGCGGACTATTCCAGCCCGGCGGTGCGCTCGGCCAGCTTCATGCTCAGCCATGTCTGGAACCGCATCTATGCCGGCGTGCTGGTGCACCACCTGGACAAGTTCAAGGCCGCCGCCCCCGGGCACGAAGTGGTCTACGTGCCCAGCCACCGCAGCCACATGGACTACCTGCTGCTGTCCTACCTGCTGTACGACCGGGGCATCGTGCCGCCGCACATCGTGGCCGGCATCAACCTCAACCTGCCGGTGGTCGGCACGCTGCTGCGCAAGGGCGGTGCGTTCTTCATCCGTCGCTCCATCCGCGGCAACGCGCTGTACTCGGCGGTGCTCAGCGAGTATGTGGCGCAGCTGGTGGCCGGTGGCTATTCGATCGAATACTTCGTCGAGGGCGGCCGCTCGCGAACCGGGCGGTTGCTGCAGCCCAAGGGCGGCATGATCTCGATGACGCTGCGCGCGTTCCTGCGCCAGCCGCGCAAGCCGGTGCTGTTCCAGCCGGTCTACATCGGCTATGAAAAGCTGATGGAAGGCGGCAGCTACCTGGACGAACTGTCCGGGCGGCCGAAGGAGAAGGAATCGATCTGGTCGCTGCTGTGGTCCATCCCCAAGGTGCTCAAGCAGAACTACGGGCAGGTGGTGGTGAACTTCGGCGAGCCGATCGCGCTCAACGACGTGCTGGCCCGGCAGGCGCCGGAGTGGAACGGGCAGCCGGTGGGCGAGGACGAGAAACCGTCCTGGCTGTCGGGCACGGTCGACCATCTGGCCGAGCGTATCCAGGTGCATATCAACGGCGCCGCCGACGTCAATCCGATCAACCTGCTGGCGCTGGCGCTGCTGTCCACGCCCAAGCACGCGATGGGCGAGGCCGACCTCATCGCGCAGATCGAACTGTGCAAGACGCTGCTGGTGGAGATGCCGTATTCGGACCGGGTGACGGTGACCCCGCACTCGCCGGAGCGGATCATCGCCCACGCCGAGGAGATCAACGTCCTCACCCGCATCAAGCACCCGCTCGGCGACGTGCTCAGTGTCAGCGGCGACACCGCGGTGCTGCTCAGCTACTTCCGCAACAACGTCATCCATCTGTTCACCGCCTCCTCGTGGGTGGCCTGCTGCTTCCAGAACAACCGCCGCATGAGCCGCACCGGGCTGGTCCAGCTGGGCCGCACCGTGTATCCGTTCCTGCAGGCCGAGTTGTTCCTGCCGTGGACCGAGGAGGAGTTCGCCCAGCGCATCGAGCAGACCATCAACGTATTCGTGCGCGAGGGCCTGCTGCAGAACATCAACGACGATGACGGCGGCATCCTGGCACGCAACACCGGGCAGACCGACGAGGTATTCCGCCTGCGTGCGATCGGCCACTCGCTGCAGCAGGCGTTCGAGCGCTATTACATCGCCATTTCGGTGCTGGTGAAGAACGGCCCGGGCACGCTGGGTGCGGCCGAGCTGGAAAGCCTGTGCCAGCAGGCCGCGCAGCGCCTGAGCCTGCTGTATGCACCGGCCGCGCCGGAGTTCTTCGATCGCACCCTGTTCCGCGGCTTCATCCAGAAGCTGCGCGAACTGCGCCTGGTGTGGCCCGACGAGAACAGCAAGCTGCTGTTCGACGCGCGCCTGGATGCATGGGCCAAGGATGCCAAGTTCATCCTCGGCCGCGAACTGCGCCACACCATCGAACGGGTCAGCCCCGAAGCGGCCAAGCCGGAAGAGCCGGTCGCCACGGATTGACGGAAGCGGATCCGCCGAGGCGTATCCGGACGCATCCGGATCTGGACGTATCCGGGTCTTGTTGCGTTCGCCAGCAATGCGTAGGTACCGACCGTTGGTCGGTACCCGCGCGCAAGCGCGGCACACGCGCCTGGAGACCAGGCAACACGGCGTGCACCGGCTGACCGACGCTGACCACCGTCCGAAGCCGCATGCCAAGGTTCGTGGCGCCGGTGGAACGGCAGCCGACCAACGGTCGGCTCTACGCTTTGGAACATCGGCGGGGGTCGGTGGAACCGCAGCCGACCAACGGTCGGCTCTACGCCGGCTCGTCCGGAATGAGCATGTCTTCCAGTTTGGCGATGCAGTCTTTCAACTGCAGCTTGCGTCGTTTCAGACGCTTGAATTCCAGCTCGTCCTCGCCGTTGGCGGCCATGCGCTGGATCTGGTCATCGAGCGCGCGGTGCTCCTGCCGGAGGTGGGCAAGGCGGGCGCTGATGTCGGCGGGTGTCATGGTATCCACAGTCTCCGAGCATACACATCCACGGTGACGCGTGGGGGTGAACGCAGTCACTTCCCGGTGGCCGTGACGATCGGCACGAGCCGGTAGAATGACCCCCATGAGCGCCGTCTTCGCCCTGCCCGATCCCGTCCCGCGCGCCCGCGATCCGCGCGCGGCCGACGCCGTGCAGGACAAGCTGGCGCGGCGCCTGCGCCGCCAGGTCGGCCAGGCCATCGCCGATTTCGGCATGATCGCCGATGGCGACAAGGTGATGGTGTGTCTGTCCGGCGGCAAGGACAGCTACACCCTGCTGGACGTGCTGTTGCAGCTGCAGAAAAAGGCGCCGGTGCGCTTCGAACTGGTCGCGGTCAACCTGGACCAGAAGCAGCCGGACTTCCCCGCGCACGTGCTGCCGGCCTACCTCGAATCGATCGGGGTGGCCTACCAGATCATCGAGCAGGACACCTATTCGGTGGTCAGCCGGGTGATCCCCGAAGGCCGCACGATGTGTTCGCTGTGCTCGCGCCTGCGCCGCGGCGCGCTGTACCGCCACGCCGCGGAAAACGGCTTCAGCAAGATCGCGCTGGGCCACCACCGCGATGACAGCGTGGCCACGTTCTTCCTCAACCTGTTCCACCACGCCAAGCTGTCGGCGATGCCGCCCAAGCTGCGCAGCGACGACGGCCAGCACGTGGTGATCCGTCCGCTGGCCTACGTGGCCGAAGACGATATCCGCGCGTATGCGCAGGCGCGTGCGTTTCCGATCATCCCGTGCAACCTGTGCGGCAGCCAGGACAACCTGCAACGCCGCCAGGTCGGGCAGATGCTGCAGCAGTGGGAACAGCAGCACCCCGGCCGCATCGATCAGATCGCGCGCGCGCTGGGCAACATCCAGCCTTCGCAGCTGGCCGATCCGAGCCTGTTCGATTTCATGGCGTTGGGACGTAGCGACATCGCCGCTGCACCGCCCACGCCGTCGGCCTGGACCGACGCCACCCCCGACGCCGGCGGCGCACCCGGGCTGTCCTGAGCCGAGCCTCGCCCCGCCTTCCATTCACGACCTATCCGGACTTCCATGTTCTTTCGCAACCTGACGCTGTTCCGCTTCCCGACCGCCACCGATTTCTCCGAGGTAGATACGCTGCTGCCGCAGGTGCTGCTCAAGCCGGTCGGCCCGCTCGAAATGAATTCCCGTGGCTTCATCTCGCCGTTTGGCCGCGAGGAAAAGACCGTGTTCTCGCACCGCATCGGCGATGCGCTGTGGCTGACCGTTGGCGGCGAGGACAAGATCCTGCCGGGAGCGGTGGTCAACGACCTGCTGGCGCGCAAGCTGGAGGAGATCGAGGAGAAGGAAGGGCGCAAGCCCGGCGGCCGCGAGCGCAAGCGGCTCAAGGACGACCTGCTGCACGAACTGATGCCGCGCGCCTTCGTGAAGAGCTCGCGCACCGATGCGCTGATCGACCTCACCCACGGCTACGTGGCGGTGGACAGTTCCAGCCGCAAGACCGGCGAGAACGTCATGTCCGACATCCGTGGCCTGCTCGGCAGTTTCCCGGCCATGCCGCTCAACGCCGAAGTGGCGCCGCGCTCGATCCTGACCGGCTGGATCGCCGGTGAGGAACTCCCGACCGGGCTGAGCCTGGGCGAAGAGTGCGAGATGAAGGACCCGGCCGAGGGCGGGGCGGTGGTCAAGTGCCAGCACCAGGAACTGCGTTGCGACGAGATCGACAAGCACCTGGACGCCGGCAAGCAGGTGACCAAGCTGGCGCTGGTGTTCGAGGACAACCTGTCCTTCGTGCTCGGCGATGACCTGATCGTGCGCAAGCTGAAGTTCCTGGACGGCGCGCTGGACCAGCTCGAGCACGCCGACGATGACGGCCGCCGCGCCGAACTGGACGCCCGCTTCGCCCTGCAGAGCGGTGAAGTGCGCCGCCTGTTCCTGCTGCTGGAAGCGGCCTTCAAGCTCAGCAAGGCCGACTGACGCCCCTGGCGTCCCGGGTGGCGCGCGGGAGCGCGAACCACCCGGGATCGGCTGAACAGCGCGCAGTCATGCGCCGGTCACCGCCGGCGCTATGCTGTACCCATGTCTGGATTCCTCCGCCGCCTCATTTCGCCGGCTGCCCCCGCCGTGCAGCGCGATACGGTACGACTGCGCCTGGAGGATGCGGAGATCGATGTCCTGCGCGTGCGTGATCCACGTGCGCGCCGGATCAAGCTCAGCGTCGACGAACGCGGTGTCCGCCTGACCCTGCCGCCGCGGGCCAGCCTGGTGATGGGCGAACGTTTCCTGGAACAGCACCGCGACTGGCTGTCGACCCAGCTGCGCAGCTACCAGGCGCAGAACCTGCCGCCGCCGCTGGTGATCGGCGAACCGGGACTGCTGCCGCTGCGCGGTGAACTGTTGCCGCTGCGCTGGGAGAGCGGTCGCTACGCGCACATAACGCTGGACGATGCCGGCGCCTGCCTGCACTGGCCCGCACGCGGCACCGATGCCACCCTGCGCCGCACGCTGCGCGAATTCTACGAAGCACAGACCCGCGCCGATGTGGGCCAGTGGCTGCCGCGTTACCTGCCCGGCCTGCCACGCGCACCGGCCCGGTTGCGGCTGAAGGTGATGTCCTCGCAATGGGGCTCGCTGGCCCCGGACGGCAGCATGGCGCTGGACCTGGCGCTGGTGCTGGGGCGGCCGTCGGCGTTCGAGTACGTGCTGGTGCACGAGCTCTGTCATCTGATCCAGGCCAATCACTCGCCGGCGTTCTGGGCCGAGGTCGAACAGCGGTTCCCGAACTGGCATGCCGAGCGCGATTACTTCCAGTTCGAAGGCCGGCGCCTGAAAGCGATGCTGCGGCAGGTGCTCACCCCGACGGGGTAGAGCCGACCGTTGGTCGGCTGCTCGCGCGGGTGGGCTTCCATGAGGAGCCGGCCAGTGGCCGGCACTACCGATGTCTCAGCGGCGCGCGCGCGCGGCCGCCGCCTGCGCCCAGCGTTCGGCCACGCGCGGGGCGGTGATGCACACGGCCTGGTCGGTGACGGTGGTGACCGCCCGTTCGAGCAGCTGGATGTCCGCTTCATGCTGGCGTGCCACGTGCGGGTCCTCGAAGAAGATCGCGCGCTGGCAGTCGCCTTCCAGCACCCGGTCGGCGATCTGCGCATCGCCGCCCATCGGCCCGCTCTGGTAGCGCTCCACCCACGCCTTGTCCTGCGGCCAGCCGCGGCTCCAGGCCAGCTCGTTGAGGCGCTGGCCGGTGGTGCCGGTGCCGACCCGGTGGCGGAACCGCGACAACAGGTCGAAATGCGCGTCGGCGAAGGCCAGCATCGCCGGCTTCATCGCATCGTGGGCGATCAACGCCAGGGTCTGCCGCTCGAAGGCGTGCAGGTCATCGGCCCCCGGGTCGGCGGCGAAGCCGGCGTGCACCCGCTCCACCTCCACCCAGTCGCGCGCGGTGGCCACGGTGGAGATGAACGGCTTGCCGTGGATCACGCACTGGCGTTTGAGCGCGGTCGCCTCGGGAAAGATCGAGGACGGGTCGACCGGGTCCATCAGGTAGATCGCCCCGTCCAAGGTGCGCTCCGGCGCGCCCATCCCGACGACCTCGGCGACCAGCTTCATCAGCCCGCCTTCGCGGCCATTGGGGTAGCGCTGCAGGGGGGCGAAGTCGGGCAGGAAACCCAGGCGCTGGATCGCATCGAAGGTGCGCCCGACCGCGTGCAGCTCCACCCCCAGCTCGCGCAGCCCGGCGTCGCAGGCGCGCAGCCAGCGGAACAGGGCGGCGTGCTTGTCATGATGGTGCAGGCGGTTGGCGGCCAGGCCGATGCGCATGGGAGGTATCCGGGACGGGAAAGCGCATTCTATGTCGCTTCGCGCTGTGCGAAAGCGCGATCGGCATCACTGGTCTTCACGCGTTTTCGTATTAGTTGCATGGTTCGGGGGCGGGCCATAACCGACAGTGGGTGCTGTCAGTCAATCAGGAAGTCCTGCCATGACCCTCCCCAATTCTGCCCACTGCCTGTCAGACGCTTCCTCGGCAACCGACCGCAGCGCCCGCATCCGCGCGCTGGGCCGGTTGTTGCGGCATGCCGCCGCCGGCGATGCGGACGTGCTGCTGGCCGGCCTGGCGCGCATGCTGGACGCGCATATCGGCAACGAACACGCCGACGGTGCCAGCAACGAACGCATCCGCGACCAGCTCGATGAGATCGAGCTGCTGCTGGCGCTGGAGATCGAACGCGCCGGCGTGCGCACGGCACCGCCGTTGTCGAACGCGGCCTGAGGAGCAGCCGGGCATGGCCCGGCTCTACCAACCGCGCGGGTAGTGCCGGGCCACGCCCGGCAACCAAGACCCACCACAACGAAGCGGTAATGCCGGGCCACGCCCGGCAACCCCGACCCACCAAAACGAAGCGGGTAGTGCCGGG
>NZ_DAMAGC010000004.1:68147-76487 GCF_031995405.1 Stenotrophomonas sp.
CGGGCCACGCCCGGCAACCCCGACCCACCAAAACGAAGCGGGTAGTGCCGGGCCACGCCCGGCAACCACGACCCACCAAAACGAAGCGGGCAGTGCCGGGCCACGCCCGGCAACCCCGACCCACCGCAACGAAGCCCGCTACTGCCGGGCCACGCCCGGCAACCGCGCACCGCGCGACCCCGACACTCCCGCCGCGTTACACCGACAACAGCTGCACAATGCTGCCGGCCGCATCCCGCCCTTCGGCCACCGCAGTCACCACCAGGTCGGCACCGCGCACCGCATCGCCACCGGCGAACAGGCGCGGGTGCGCGGTCTGGAACGGCAGGCGGTCGCGGCCACCGGCGATGATGCGGCCGTTGTGCCCGCCTTCCACCCCGTGCGCGGTCAGCCAGGCCGGGGTGCTGGGCGAGAAGCCGAAGGCGATGATCACCACGTCCGCTTCCAGCAGCGATTCGCTGCCTTCGATCGGCACTGCATTGCGACGCCCCTGCGCGTCGGGCGCGCCGAGCTGGGTCTCCACCACCATCACCCCGATCACTTCGTCGTCGGCGCCGGCTTCGATGGACAGCGGCTGGCGGTTGAACAGGAAGCGCACGCCTTCCTCGCGGGCATTGGCCACTTCGCGCGCCGAGCCCGGCATGTTGGCCTCGTCGCGACGATAGGCACAGGTCACCTTGGCCGCGCCCAGCCGCACCGCGCTGCGTACGCAGTCCATGCCGGTATCGCCACCGCCCAGCACCACCACGCGCTTGCCGTCCAGGTCGGGCAGGGCGATCTGGTCTTCCCAGCCGGCGATGGGCCGGCCATGCGCGTCGCTGCCGCTGACGATGCGGCTGTTCTGCACCAGGAACGGCAGTGCCGGCAGCACGCCCTTGAGGTCCTGGCCGAGCAGGCCGCCGTCGGTGTAGCGGTAGGCGCCGGTGCCCACGAACACTGCGTCGTACTCGGCCAGCAGCTCGTCCACGCTGACATCGCGGCCGATCTCCACGCCGAGGCGGAACTG
This sequence comes from Stenotrophomonas sp., assembly GCF_031995405.1. Lineage (GTDB taxonomy): Bacteria > Pseudomonadota > Gammaproteobacteria > Xanthomonadales > Xanthomonadaceae > Stenotrophomonas. Next base: position 69,154 of record NZ_DAMAGC010000004.1, read on the forward strand.
CACCCCCATGCCCTCGAGCACGTTGCGGCGGCGACTGATCACCGACTTGTCCAGCTTGAAGCTGGGAATGCCGAACTGCAGCAGCCCGCCGATCTGTTCGTAGCGGTCATACACCACCGCCTGTATCCCGGCATGCGCCAGACGGTCGGCACAGGCCAGCCCGGCCGGGCCGGCGCCGATCACCGCCACGCGCTTGCCGGTGGGCTCCACCGCGGTCATGTCCGGGCGCCAGCCGGTGGCCAGCGCGGTGTCCACGATGTACTTCTCGACCGCACCGATGGTGACCGCGCCGAATTCCTCCAGCGTGCAGCTGCCTTCGCACAGGCGGTCCTGCGGGCATACCCGGCCGCAGACTTCGGGCAGCGGGTTGGTCGAGTGGCACAGCGTGGCCGCCTCGTGGATGCGGTTTTCCTGCACCAGCTGCAGCCACTGCGGGATGGCGTTGTGCACCGGGCACTTCCAGCTGCAGTAGGGGTTGCCGCAGTCCAGGCAGCGCCCGGCCTGGTACTGCGCGTCTTCCTTGCCGAACTTGCCGTACAGCTCGCCCCAGTCGCCGGAGGTGCGCAGTTCGACCGGGATGCGTTGCGGCATGGTCCGGGGCAGGTCGAGGAACTGGAAGGCTTGCTTGCGGCTCATGGGTGGGCCCTGCGATGGTGGGTTGCCGGCCAGCGGCCGGCACTGCAAATGGGGGTTGCCGGCCAGCGACCGGCACTACAGCGGTGGATGTGCAGCGCCGGCGGGGGGCCGGCGCCCTGACCCCGATCAGGCGGCGCGGCGCAGTGAGTCGGTCAGCGATTCGATGCTGGCGGCCTTGGGTTTGACCAGCCAGAACTTGCCGACGTAATCGCGGAACTCGTCGAGAATCTGCTGCGCCCAGATGCTGCCGGTCAGTTCGCGGTGGCGGCTGATCAGCGTGTGCAGGTGCTGGCGATGGTTCTCGAAGCCTTCGGCGGAGATGCGGTGGATGTCGATCAGCTCGTGGTTGTAGCGGTCCACGAAGTCGCGGTCGATATCCAGCACGTAGGCCAGTCCGCCGGTGAAGCCGGCGCCGAAGTTCACCCCGACCTTGCCCAGCACCAGCACGATGCCGTCGGTCATGTACTCGCAGCAGTGGTCGCCGGCGCCTTCGATCACCGCCAGCGCGCCGGAGTTGCGCACGCCGAAGCGCTCGCCGGCACGGCCCGCGGCGAACAGCTCGCCGCCGGTGGCACCGTACAGGCAGGTGTTGCCGATGATCGCGGTGTTGCGTGCCTCGAAGCGCGCCCCGCGCGGCGGACGTACCACCAGGCGGCCACCGGCCATGCCCTTGCCCACGTAGTCGTTGGCCTCGCCTTCAACCTCCAGCTGCAGGCCGCCGACGTTGAACGCGCCGAAGCTCTGCCCGGCAGTGCCGCGGAAGCGCAGGGTCAGCGGCGCATCGCTCATGCCCTGGTTGCCGTGCGTGCGCGCGATTTCACCGGACAGACGCGTGCCGATCGAACGGTCGGTGTTGTGGATCAGGAAGCGGTGTTCGCCGCCGAGCTTGCCGGCGATGGCCGGGGCCAGCAGGCCGTCCATCTGCGTGGCCAGGCTGTCCGGCGATTCGTACAGGCGCTGCGCGGCGCAGTGGCTGCCGCCGTACCGGGCTGGGTTGAGCAGGCGCGACAAGTCCACCTTGACGCCCGGGCGCGGCGACACGTCCAGCTGCTGCAGCAGGTCGGTGCGGCCGACGATCTCCTCCAGCGAGCGCACGCCCAGGTAGGACAACCAGCCGCGCACTTCCTCGGCCAACAGGCGGAAGAAGTTCTCCACGCGCTCGGGCAGGCCGGTGAAGTACTGCGCGCGCAGGCGCTCGTCCTGGGTGGCCACGCCGGTGGCGCAGTTGTTGAGGTGGCAGATGCGCAGGTACTTGCAGCCCAGCACGATCATCGGCGCGGTACCGAAGCCGAAGCTGTCCGCCCCGAGCAGCGCGGCCTTGATCACATCCAGCCCGGTCTTCAGACCGCCGTCGGTCTGCAGCAGGGTGCGCCCGCGCAGATCGTTGGCGACTAGTGCCTGGTGCGATTCGGCCACGCCCAGTTCCCACGGCACGCCCGCATAGCGGATCGAGCTGACCGGGCTGGCCCCGGTGCCGCCGTCATGGCCGGACACGGTGATCAGATCGGCGCCGGCCTTGACCACGCCGGCGGCGATGGTACCCACACCGGCATGGCTGACCAGCTTCACCGACACCAGCGCGGTCGGGTTGACCTGCTTGAGGTCGTAGATGAGCTGGGCCAGGTCTTCGATGGAGTAGATGTCGTGGTGCGGCGGCGGTGAGATCAGGCCGATGCCCGGCTTGGCGTAACGCAGCCGCGCGATCAGTTCGTTGACCTTGTGGCCGGGCAGCTGGCCGCCTTCGCCGGGCTTGGCGCCCTGGGCGACCTTGATCTGCAGCACTTCGGCGTTGACCAGGTACTCGGCGGTAACCCCGAAACGCCCCGAGGCCACCTGTTTGATCTTGCTGCGCTTCTCGGTGCCGTAGCGCACCGGGTCTTCGCCGCCTTCGCCGGAATTGCTGCGCCCGCCGAGGCGGTTCATCGCGATCGCCAGCGCCTCATGCGCCTCGGGCGACAACGCACCCAGGCTGATCGCAGCAGTGTCGAAGCGGCGGAACAGGTCTTCGGCCGGGGCCACCTCATCCAGCGGGGTCGGGACAGGCGCGGCCTTGAGCTGCAGCAGGTCGCGCAGTGCCGACACCGGGCGGCCGTGCACGGCCTCGCAGTAGCGCTGCCAGTCGGCGGCATCGCCGCTGCGCGCGGCGCGCTGCAGGGTCATGACCACGTCCGGGTTGTACATGTGGTATTCGCCGCCGTGCACGTACTTGAGCACGCCGCCCACGTCCGGGCGCAGCAGGTCGTTCCAGGCGCGCACGGTGAGTTCGCGCGCCTCGTCATCCAGCCGCGCGAAGCCGACGCCGGCCACGCGCGAGGCGGTATCGGGGAAGCACAGGTCCACGACCTCGTCATCGAGTCCGACGATTTCGAACAGCTGCGCGCCGCGGTAACTGGCCACGGTGCAGATGCCCATCTTGGAGATGATCTTGGACAGGCCCTTGTAGATGCCCTTGCGGTAGCGGCGCCCGATCTGCGACTGCTCGCCGCCCTTGCTCAGCTGCAGGATGCCGCGCCGGCCCAGGTCGAACAGGGTCTGGTAGGCCAGGTACGGATACACCGCGGTGGCGCCGAAACCGAGCAGGCAGGCCATGTGGTGCGCATCGCGCGCGGTGCCGGTTTCCAGGATCAGGTTGACGTCGCAGCGCAGCCCGGCGTTGGACAGGTGGTGATGCACCGCGCTGGTGGCCAGCAGCGCGTGCACCATCGGCCGGTCGGCAACCGGATAACGGTCGCTCAGCAGCAGCATGACGATGCCCGCGCGCGCGGCGGCCTCGGCCTCGGCGCAGATGCGCTCGATGCCGGCCTTGAGGCCTTCGTCCAGGCTGTAGGAGAGGTCGATCAGGCGGTTCTTCTCGACGTACTGCTCCATCTTGATCAGCTGGCGCAGCTTGCGCTGGCTGAGCACCGGCGAATTGAGGATGACGTGGTTCACCGTCTCCGCACCGGCATGGAAGATGTTGGTCTCCTTGCCGAGCTGGGTGGACAGCGACATGACGCAGTCTTCGCGCAGCGGATCGATCGGCGGATTGGTGACCTGCGCGAACGCCTGGCGGAAATAGTCGTAGAGCGGGCGGCTGTGCTGGCTGAGCACCGCCATGGGCGTGTCATCGCCCATCGAACCGGTGGCTTCCTGCTCCGTCTCGGCCAGCGGGCGCAGGATCTGCTCCACTTCCTCGCTGCTGAGCTGGAACAGCTTGTGATAGCTGCGCAGGGTGCGTTCGTCGAAGGGTTCCTCGACCAGCGACGGATCGATCAGCTCGGTCTGCAGGTAGGTCACGCCCTGCTGCAGCCACTGCTTGTACGGAGCGCGGCCACGGTTGATGCGGTCGATGGCGTCGGAGTCGAGCAGGTCGCCACGCTTGAGGTCGATGGCCATCATCTCGCCCGGGCCGAGCTTGCCCTTGCGCACCACGCGCTCGGCCGGCACTTCCCACACGCCGGCTTCGGAGGCAACCAGGAAATGGCGGTCGGAGGTGAGCATCCAGCGCGCCGGGCGCAGGCCGTTGCGGTCCAGCGTGCAGGCGGCATAGCGCCCGTCACAGGCGACGATACCGGCCGGGCCGTCCCAGGGCTCGCTGTTGAGGCCGTAGAACTCGTAGAACGCGGCCAGGTCGGGGTCCTTGAACTCCAGCGACTGGGTGGCCGGCGGCACCAGGATGCGCAGCGCCTGGATCAGCTCCATGCCGGCGCTGACCATCAGTTCGAGCATGTTGTCCAGGCTCTGCGAGTCCGAGCCGTGCATGGAGATGACCGGGTTGAACTCGCCGATGTCGAAGCGCGGGGTCTTCCACACCTTGCTGCGCGCCTGCGCCCAGCGGCGGTTGCCCTCGATGGTATTGATCTCGCCGTTGTGGGCGAGCATCCGGAACGGGTGTGCCAGCGGCCAGCGCGGCAGCGTGTTGGTGGAGAAACGCTGGTGGAACACGATCGCGCTGGAGGCCAGGTCGTTGCGCTGCAGGTCGACGTAGAAGCGGCTCAGCTTGTCCGGCAGCACCATGCCCTTGTAGCTGATCGCATTCGGGCTGAGCGTGGTGACGTAGTAATCGGCATGTTCGCGCAGCTGCTGTTCGCTGCGACGGCGGGCCAGGAACAGCGCCAGGGTGAAGGCGGCCTCGTCCTGCCCGGCACCGGCATCGACGAACACCTGCTCGATGCGCGGCAGGGTGTCGCGCGCCAGCTGGCCGCACACACTCGGGTCGGTCGGCACAGGGCGCCAACCGACCGGACGACAGCCGGCATCGCGCAGCTGCTGTTCCAGGGTGTCGCGGCAGGCCTGCGCGGCGGTGGCGTCATGCGGCAGGAACACCACGCCGGCGGCGAAGCGTGCGCCGAGGGTGAGGCCGGCTTCGACAGCCAAGGCCTTGAGGAACACGTCGGGGCGGCGCAGCAACAGGCCGCAGCCGTCACCGGTGACGCCGTCGGCGGCGACGCCGCCGCGGTGGGTCATGCGCGACAGCGCGGCAATGGCGGTATCCACCAGCAGTCGCGACGGCTGGTCATCGAGCTGGGCGACCATGCCGAAACCACAGGCGTCGCGCTCATCTTGCGGGTCGTAAAGCCCTTGGCGGTTGCGGGGGGCCATCTCTGCCTCAATGTCGGGTGAGCGGCGACACTCGTCCCCGCTCAATCCGTTGAGCGCATCTGGAGGCACCGGATGACTCGACTAGATCACAGTTGTTGCAACGCCGCAATACACGGTTGCAGGCGCAACCAAACCCCTGCAAAAGCCGCCTGGAAGTGACTTCCAGGCGCTCCCTGTTCAGCCGCAGCGCAGGCCGCTGATCACGCCCTTCTCGTCCACTTCGATGTTCAGGCGTTCGCCGATGAACTCCATCGTGGTGACGTCGCTGGGCTTGAGCACGCGCAGCTGCTTGGCGCCGGCGTCCTGTTGGGCCTGGTTGCCGACATCGTCGGAATAGGCCTGGCCGACCAGGCTCTGCACCTGGTTGGCATCGCAGTTGCCGACCGGCGGCGCTTCCAGCGCCTTGCCCGCTTCATCGGTCGGGGCAGCAGCGGCTTCGGCCGCCTTCTGCGCATGGGTGGCCACTGCTTCCTGCTCGTCCATGGGCGGCGCCTGGCAGGCAGCCAGCGCCAGCAGGGTGGGGACTACGGCCAGAAGGCCAAGGGAACGCCGCAGGCGGCGGAACGACAAGGACGGCATCGAGACTCCGGAGAGGGAACCAGGGAAACGATGGAGGATATCGCCAAGCGGGGCGTGAGGTGTTCGTGTTGCGTTATTGACGCCGCCTCGCACCGCCACCGGGTAACACTGGAGGCCCTTCCCGCCGCGCATGCCGATGAGCCCCAGCCGTAGTGTCACCCCCGAAGCCGCCGCCGCCCGCGAGGCCGGCCTGCGCTATGTCAGCGACGAAATGCCCGGCCTGCAGCGGCGTCGCGCCGGCAAGGGCTTCAGTTACCGCGATGCCGATGGCGCGGCGGTGCGCGATGCGGCCACGTTGGCGCGGATCCGCGCGCTGGCGATCCCGCCGGCCTATACCGATGTGTGGATCTGCGCGCTGCCCAACGGCCACCTGCAGGCCACCGGTCGCGACGCGCGCGGGCGCAAGCAGTACCGCTACCACGCCGACTGGGCGCGGGTGCGCGGGGACGGCAAGTTCGACCGCATCATCGCCTTCGGCACGGCACTGCCCGTGCTGCGCCGCCGCTTGCGGCGCGACCTCAAGCTGACCGGCTTCCCGCGCGACAAGGTCCTGGCCATCGTGGTGGCGCTGCTGGCGCAGACGCTGGTGCGCGTGGGCAATGAGGTATACGCCCGCGACAACCGGTCCTACGGGTTGACCACGCTGCGCAACCGGCACTTGGCGCTGGTCAAGGACGGGCGTGCGCAGATGCGCTTCCGCGGCAAGTCCGGACAGGCGCATGAGGTGGACGTGGATGACCGCCGCCTGGTGAAGCTGATCCGTGGCTGCCAGCAGCTGCCCGGGCAGGCGCTGTTCCAGTATCGCGATGACGAGGGGGCGGTGCAGCCGGTGGATTCGAGCATGGTCAACGACTACCTGCACGACGCGATGGGCGAGGATTTCAGCGCCAAGGACTTCCGCACCTGGGGCGGGACGCTGGAAGCCATCCGCCAGTTGGCCATCACCGAGCTGCCCGAACCCTCCAGCGAACGTGCGCTGGCGACGTTGCAGAAACAGGTGGTGTGCGAGGTGGCCACCCTGCTGGGCAATACGCCGTCGGTGTGCAGAAAGTCGTACATCGATCCGTGCGTGTTCGACGGCTGGCGCGCGGGCTCGCTGAAGGCGCTGGCCGGGCTGCGCGGCCAGCGGCAATGGGAGCTGGCTACATTGAAAGTGCTCAAGGCCGCACGCCGCACGGTCAAGCGCGCGCGCGCGGCCTGAGCCGGTGGGTCAGCCGCAGTAGAGCGCGGTGATGTTGTTGGTGCCGCCGGTTTCGATGGTCAGGCGCTCACCACCGCTCTCGGCACCCGGGGTGGCGTTGGCCGCACCGCTGGCGGTCGGGCCGCTTTCGGCGCGCTGGCCGCGCACCACATTCACCTGCAGGCTGTCGCTGTCCACGCGGGCGCGCTCGACGGTGGCAGCCGAGGCGGCCAGCCCGACCGCGCCGCGCACTTTGTCCACGTGGCACTGGCCGGAGATCACCCCCTCGATGGGCTGGATCTGCGCGACCGGGGTACTGCTGCAGGCCAACAGGGCGGCGACGGCGGCGGCGGCGATG
>NZ_DAMAGC010000005.1:0-72628 GCF_031995405.1 Stenotrophomonas sp.
GGCACCTATTACGCCATCGACGGCGGCTACCTGGCGCAGTAAGCGCGGCGCTCCGGGCCTTGGTCCCTGCGGGACGGTCGTGCGGTGTTTCCCAACCCCGCATGACCGTGCACATCCGCCTCACGCGTCCCTTCACGGTGCTGCCACGGCCGCCACGCAAGGCTGGGCCGAACAGGTAAGGAGCAGCGGATGGGACTGGAACAAGATCTATCGATCCTGCTGCGGATTGCCGCAGCCATGGTGTTTGGCGGCCTGATCGGCATCGAGCGCGAAATGGGCAAGCACGCCGCCGGGCTGCGCACGCACATGCTCATCGCCGGTGCGGCCGCGCTGATCGTCGGCCTGGGCGACAGCATCGCCGAACACTTCCAGCAGGAGCGCTATCGGGACCTGCTGCAGGTGGACCCGGTGCGCTTGATCGAAGCGGTGATCGCCTGCGTCGGTTTCGTCGCGGCCGGCACCATCCTGCGCGGCACGCGCGATGACCAGGTCAGCGGCTTGACCACCGCCAGTTCCCTGATCATGTCCGCTTCGATCGGCATTGCAGTGGGCATCGGCGAGTACGTCATCGCCATCGGCGTCTGCGTGCTGTGCTTGATCGTGCTGGCCGTGTTCAGCCGTATCGCCAAGAAACTGGAGCCTTCATGAGCAGCGAACGTCCGTTCGAGATCCAACGCATCGACCACGTGGTACTGCGCGTGCAGGACCTGCCACGCGCGGTGCACTTCTATCGTGACGTGCTGGGCTGCACCGTCGCGCGCGAGCGGCCATCACTGGGCATGGTGCATCTGCATGCCGGCGCATCGATGATCGACCTGGTCAGCGTGGACGGGCCGCTGGGCGTGCACGGTGGCGCCGCCGCCGGCGAACAGGGCCGCAACGTGGACCATATCTGCCTGCGCGTGGAGCCTTTCGATGTGGCCCATCTGCGCGAGCACCTGCAGATGCACGGGGTAGCACTGAGCGGCAAGCCGGCAAGTAACTACGGCGCTGAAGGCGACGGCATGTCGGTGTACCTGCGCGACCCGGACGGCAATGGCGTGGAGCTGAAAGGGCCGTCCAGCGACTGCGGCTGCGGGTAATGGTCATACCAAGCGGGCGTTCCATGGCTATGGTTTAATGGGCCTGTCGCGCTTGGCGTCGCCGAGTGCCGAGGCGCATGCAGCCTTTCCTGAGTTTTGGTAATACCAATGCTCAGGACGCTGCAGAGCGCTGCCGGCACGTGGCGAACTTCGCGCGGCCATACCCGACCGTTGCTGATGAGACCCGCCGATGCAGGCCTGGCATTTCCCTGATCCCGATACCGGCCGTGTCCGGTGCTGCTGCGTGTTTGCACCGGGGGCGGCGTGAAGCACGAACGCCTGTCGGACCGGGTGGCCGCGCAGCTGCGCGAGCTGGTGCATGCCCGCCATCTGCAACCTGGTGATCGGCTGCCGGCCGAACGTGCGCTGGCGGTGCAGCTGGGGGTATCGCGCCCGGCGTTGCGCGAGGCCATCGCCCAGCTGGCCAGCCAGGGCCTGCTGACCGCGCGGGTCGGGGGTGGCACCTTCGTGACTACGCCGGGCACGCGCGCGCCCCCGGCCATCGATGCGCCGCTGCTGCCGTATCTGCCCGTGTTCCAGGACGATCCGGAGTATCGCTTCGACGTGTTGGAGATCCGCCACGCGCTGGAAGGGGCGGCCGCCTGGCACGCCGCGCTGCGCGCCACCGACGCGGACCGGGCCAGGATCCGCGCGGCCTTCGACCACATGCTCGCCGCGCACGGCAAGGACGATCCGGCCGGTGAGGCGCGCGCCGACGCGGCCTTCCATCTTGCCATCGCCGAGGCCTCGCACAATCTGGTCCTGCTGCAGGTGATGCGCGGACTGTTCGAGCTGCTGCAGACCAATATTTCGCAGAGCCGCGAACGGCTCTACACCTCGCCACGCACGTTTGAACCGCTCTCCACGCAGCATCGCGCGCTGATGGACGCAGTGTTCTCCGGCGACCCCGAACGCGCCCGCGCCGCCGCGCACGCGCACCTGGCGTTCGTGCATACCTCCCTGCGCACGCTCGACGACAACGAGGCCCGGCGCGCCCGCGCATCGCGGCTTCCTCCTGCCCACGGTTGACCCATGATCATTGCCGCCTCCACCGATTACCGCGTCGCCGCCCAGCGGCGGCTGCCGCCGTTCCTGTTCCACTACATCGATGGTGGCGCCTACGCCGAGCACACGCTCAGGCGCAACGTGGCCGACCTGGCCGACATCGCGTTGCGCCAGCGGGTGCTGCGCAACGTGGCCGAGTTGAGCCTGGAAACCACGCTGTTCGGCGAGCGCCTGGCGATGCCGGTGGCGCTGGGTCCGGTCGGGCTGACCGGCATGGTGGCGCGCCGGGGAGAGGTGCAGGCGGCCAGGGCGGCGGCCAGCCGCGGCATTCCCTTCACCCTGTCCACGGTGTCGGTGTGCCCGATCGAGGAAGTGGCGCCGGCCATCGAGCGCCCGATGTGGTTCCAGCTGTATGTGCTCAAGGACCGCGGTTTCATGCGCAATGCGCTGGAGCGGGCCAAGGCCGCCGGGGTGACCACGCTGGTGTTCACCGTGGACATGCCCACCCCGGGCGCGCGCTACCGCGATGCGCATTCGGGGATGAGCGGTCCGCATGCGCCGTTGCGGCGCATGCTGCAGGCCATGACCCATCCGCGCTGGGCGTGGGACGTGGGCCTGTTGGGCCGCCCGCACGACCTGGGCAACATTTCCACCTACCGGGGCAGCCCGACCGGCCTGGCCGATTACATCGGCTGGCTGGGCAGCAATTTCGACCCGTCCATTTCCTGGAAGGATCTCGAGTGGATCCGCGCGTTCTGGACCGGGCCGATGGTGATCAAGGGCATCCTCGATCCGGACGATGCGCGCGACGCGGTGCGCTTCGGCGCCGATGGCATCGTGGTGTCCAACCACGGAGGCCGCCAGCTGGACGGAGTGCTGTCCACCGCACGGGCGTTGCCGGCGATTGCCGATGCGGTCAAGGGTGAGCTGAAGATCCTGGCCGATTCAGGCGTCCGCAGCGGGCTGGATGTGGTGCGCATGCTGGCGCTGGGCGCCGACAGCGTGCTGCTTGGCCGTGCCTTCGTGTATGCGCTGGCCGCGCAGGGCGGGGAGGGCGTGGCCAACCTGCTCGACCTGATCGCCCGGGAAATGCGCGTGGCGATGACCCTCACCGGCGCGAGAACCATCGCCGACATCACCGCCCAGTCGCTTGCCGAGGTCACCCGGCACGCAGCGGTGTCGCCGTGAGTGCTGGCGCAGATGCCGGTGCATTGCTGGCCCGGCTGCGCGACATCGTCGGTACGGCACACGTGCTCAGCGGCGACAAGCCGACCCGACGCTTCCGCAAGGGCTACCGCTTCGGCGATGGCCCGGTGCTGGCGGTGGTGCGCCCGGGCACGCTGGTGGAGCAATGGCGGGTACTGCAGGCGGTGGTGGCCGCGCAGGCCATCGTCATCATGCAGGCCGCCAACACCGGCCTCACCGGCGGCTCCACGCCCGACGGCGCCGACTACGACCGGCCGGTGGTGATCCTCAACACGCTGCGCCTGACCGGCATCCAGCTGCTCAACGACGGCCGCCAGGTTGTGTGCCTGCCCGGGGCCACGCTGGACCGCCTGGAGCAGGTGCTGGCACCGCTGGACCGCGAGCCGCATTCGGTGATCGGGTCATCGTGCATCGGTGCCTCGGTACTGGGCGGTGTCTGTAACAATTCCGGGGGTGCGCTGGTGCGGCGCGGCCCGGCCTACACCGAACTGGCCCTGTTCGCGCAGGTGGACGCCCAGGGCACGTTGCATCTGGTCAATCATCTGGGCATCGCGCTCGGGGATGATCCCGAGCAGATGCTTGAACGCCTGCAGCGGGGCCACTACACCGCCACCGACGTGGACAACCACAGCGGCCGCGCCGCCACCGATCCGCGCTATGCCACCCAGGTGCGGCAGGTGGATGCGCCGACCCCGGCGCGCTTCAATGCCGATCCGTCGCGCCATTTCGAAGCGGCCGGTTCGGCGGGCAAGCTGGCGGTGTTCGCGGTGCGCCTGGATACCTTCGAACGCGAGCGCAGCGAGGTGTTCTACATCGGCAGCAATGCGATGGACGATCTCACCGCCATCCGGCGCCACCTGCTTACCGCCTTTGAACGCCTGCCGATCTCCGGCGAGTACCTGCATCGGGAAGCGTTCGATATCGGGCAGCGCTACGGCAAGGACACCTTCCTGCTGATCGACCGGCTCGGCACGGCCCGGGTGCCGGCCGCGTTCGCGCTCAAGAGCCGCATCGACGGCTGGTGCGAGGCGGTGGGGCTGCGTGGGGTGACCGATCGGCTGATCCAGGCGGCGATGCGGCTGTTGCCGGCGCACCTGCCGCCACGCATGACGCAGTTTCGTGACCGCTATGAGCACCATCTCCTGTTGAAAGTGTCGGCGCTGGATGCCGCCGCGACGGACGCGTTCCTGCGCAGCCATTTCGCCGACGGGCAGGGCGACTATTTCCACTGCACGGCAGAGGAAGGACGCAAGGCGTTCCTGCATCGTTTCGCCGTGGCCGGTGCCGCGGTGCGTTATCGCCAGGTGCATCGCGACACGGTGGAAGACATCGTCGCGCTGGACGTGGCGCTACGCCGCGATGACCGACAGTGGGTGGAGCAGTTGCCGGCGGCGCTGGAGGCGCGGCTGGCAGGCAAGCTCTATTACGGACACTTCCTGTGCCACGTGTTCCACCAGGACTACCTCGTGCGCAAGGGCGAAGACCCGCTGGCGATCGAGCATGCGATGTGGGCGCTGCTGGACCAGCGTGGCGCGGAGTACCCCGCCGAACACAACGTCGGCCATCTGTATCCCGCCAAGCCGGCACTGGCCGATTTCTACCGCGAACTGGACCCGACCAACGCATTCAATCCCGGCATCGGCCAGACCCCGAAGCACGCGCACTGGCGATAGCGCCCCCCCCCGGTAGCCGCCTGGGCAGACCCGTGGGAGGGCCCACCGTGCGATCACTCGCAGCGAACGGCGGTGATCACGTTGTTCTTGTCGATGAACACCCGCAGGCGATCCTGGCGCAGGTCGCGGGTGGTAATGGTTTCCGGCCCGATCGGGTTGACCAGGCCGGCACCGCTCTGCGCTGCCAGCTTGCGCATGTTGGCCTCATCGGCCGGCTGACCGACCGCCCAGGCAAGACCATCGGCCTTGCACAGTCCCGGGCCCTTGACCACCGGGCCGGGCGTGCTGACGCAGGCACCCAGCGCCAGACTGGAAACCAGGGCCAATGCCGGAACCAGCACCTTCGGTTGGCGGTTGCGCGAAAGGAATGTCATGAGGGTCGCTCCTGCGGATTCAGTGCCCGACGATACCACCGTCGCTGCCGCGACCGTGTCGTGGCGGCGCTACACTACGCGCCGTTCCAGAGGTTCCAGGAGAGGGCAGTGCTGCACGTGTTCATGCTCGGCGGGCGCCATGCGCGTGCGCGGATCGAGGTCCATGACGTGGCCTTCGCCAACGTCGACCGGGTGGAGGATGCCTACCCGCAGCTGCGCGCGGACTGGTTCGGCCAGCCCAAGGGGCTGCACGTGGATGGATGGTTGGCGGTGGATGGCGTGGAAGACCATCAGGTCCGCTTCGGTGACGCCGCGCCCGCGCCGGGTGCCCCGCGCCTGTTCTTCGTCAATCTGGGCGGCTATGTCCCGCGCTCGCTCGGCGAGGCCCACGATTACCAGCTGCTGGTCGCCAGCGACATCGCCGAGGCGAAATCCAAGGCCCGGACGCTGCGCGATGCCAGCTGGATCAAGCCGCACACCGATGCACTGCTGGAGGTGGACGACTGCATCGCCATCGACCAGGTCGGTGGCCGCCATGTGCAACTGCAGCCCGGCCCGCACCAGGGCATCGCGCTGGTCAGCGACTACATCGTGATCGGCTGATGCCGGTTGCCGGGCAGGATTGCCCGCCCGCAGCCGCTGGCGCATAGTGTCGCGGCCAAAGTGACGCGCGCCCAGGGACGGCATTGACGCCCTCCCGGCCGCCGCACGCGCCAACGACGGAAGATGACGATGTACGACGGGAAGTTCAGGGGCCGGCTGGCCATGCTGCTGGGAACCTGCCTGCTGGCGGCCGCTGCCGCTGTCGCCGCTGCCGGGCCTGCCAGCCCGTTCATGGGCGGCTGGCGCAACCTGCATTCGGCCAATGGCGCCGATCCGGCGCTGCGCGATGTGCCGTTCGCGGTATTGCCGGCGGCGGTGGCCAAGGGCGCGCGTTTCTCCATCCTGGACCGCGAAGCCGGGCGCACGGTGTGCTGCCTGGTGGTGGAAAGCGAACGGCTGGACGCCATCGCGCTGGAAACCCGCTATCGCCTGCCGGGGGTGTGGATCGCCGACCTCACCGGCGGTGAGGAGTACAACCGTCGCCGCGGCGAGCCGCATATCTACGAAATGAAGCGCGAGGGCGATCTGGTCGACCACGTCTACAGCGACGATCCGGCCGCTTACAGCGACATGGGCGGGCTGCTGCTGCCGGCCGATGCCAGCATGGACGCCACCGGCGTGCTGACGCTGGGCGCGGACCGTTATCGCCTGCAGTTCAAATCGCTGCCCTTCGCCGATGAGAACGGCGCGCTGGACCGCTATACGCTGCAGCCGGCCAGCGCTGCGCCGGCCGTGGTCGTGGAAGTTCCTTTCAGCACGTACTGAATGCCGCCGGCCGCCACGTGCGGCCAAGGCGCAGCGCGGCGGCTCGGTTACCATGCGTGCCGAGCCCGCCATGCCGGATCGGGCAAGCCCATGCCCGTCCGTGTCCAACCTTCGCCCGATGCTGTTGTCGCTGTGCCTGTTGCTGGCCGCCTGTGCCACGCCACCCGCCGCCGTGCCGGTGGCCCCGGCCAAGCCGCCGCCGAACCCGGACGCACTGTGGGGCCTGATCCAGAGCGACTGCGTGGGGGCGGGTACGCCGCGTGGTGATTGTCTGGCGGTGGACGCTGCTCCCGGTCGGCGCGATGTGGTGTTCAAGGACGCCCACGGGCGCTACCAGTTCCTGTTGATGCCGCTGGACAAGGTCAGCGGCATAGAGAGCCCGGCGCTGCTGCACGCCGATGCGCCCAACTATTTCGCCAGCGCATGGGCGGCACGGTGGCGGACCGAACAGGCGCTGGGCCAGCCCTTGCCGCGCGAGGTAGCCAGCCTCGCGCTCAATTCGCCGCATGGCCGCTCGCAGCACCAGCTGCACATCCACATCGACTGCCTGCGCGCGGACGTGCTGGCGCAACTGCGGCGCATGGACGGCGGCATCGGCCCGCACTGGCAACGCCTGCCCGAACCGCTGCGCGGCCACGTCTACCAGGCCCGGCGCGTGCGCGGCGACGTGCTTGCGGTCAATCCGATCCAGCTGCTGGCCCATGAGCTGGCCGGCGTGCAGGACCTCGGCCACTGGTCACTGGTGGTGAGCGGCGCACACGAGCGCGATGGCACGCCCGGCTTCCTGCTGCTGGCGACCCGCGTCGATCCGGCCACCGGCAACGAGGCCAGTGGTGAAGAACTGCAGGACCATGCGTGTGCTGCAGTGACCGGCGCCGACGGCCCGCTTGACGGGGTGCGCTGAGGGGCGTCTTGGCTGGGCTAGAATCGCCGCTCTGTCGACGGGCGCTTTGTGGCGCGCAGGAAGCGAACCATGCCGGGGAAGTTTGAATCGATGCGTCACCGCGGTGCTGCCGCGCTCGGCCTGCTGCTGCTGGCCGACGTCGTCGGCGCCGCCACGCCCGTGCACGACCGCGCCGGCAACCGCGTGGAGGCGCTGATCGAACAGCCTGACCGTGCCCCCGCCGGCAGCGATGATGGCGCTGCCTCGCCGCGTTTCTGCACGCAGGACCGGCAATGGTGCGTGCGCACGCGGCGCAACGGCGATCCGTCGGCGGGGCAGCTGGAGGTGGAGCATCGTCCCGCTGGTGAACCCGAACCGCGGCTTCGCTTCCTTCCGATGCCGGCGCTGGAAACCCCGGCGAGTGAGCAACCGTGGCCGTTCATCGTGCGGATGGCGCCGGGCATCGGTGCCCCGCAGGTACCATCGGACCCGCAGCAGGCCGCGCTGGAAAACGTGCTGGTCGGCGTAGTGAGCGGCACTAGTACCGGCTATTCCGGCGGCGGTGCGGACGCCGGGACCTTGCGCTTGAGCCGCATCTACCACCAGCAGGACGGCATCCAGATCGACCCGGACGTGCTGGTGGTGCCGGCGGACGGCCACGCGATGATTCGCGCCTGCTTCGGCCAGGCCGATGAAGCGCGTCGCGCCGGGGCCTGCCACGACGAGTACAGCTTCACCATGACGCTGGCCCTGGATCCGGCGGGGCAGGGCATGCCCGTGCTGCGCTACCGCACCACCGCCACCCGGTTTCCGGCTGGCGCTTCACGGTTTCAGGATGCCTCGACCAAGGGGCCACTGCGCAAGCGCGACCTGCGGATCCAGACCGATCCGGCCTGCTCCTACCAGCGGACTTTCCGCTTCGTTGGCGGCGTATATGTGCCAGATGCGCCATTGCCAGGGTGCGAGGAGTTCACCCAACTGTAGGGCGGCGCACGCGGGCATGGCTTTCGGCAGGGCGCATATCGTCATGCAGCCACGTTATAGTGGCCAATCAATGCGGTGCCCGCTTTCGCGCCCGGGCTGTCTGGCGCGTCGTACCTGACCTATTCCATGACTGCTGAAACGACTACTCCGCCGGCACAGGCTTCCGGCCCGCTGTTCTACCGCCAGCCGCTGCCGCTGCAATCGGACAAGCACGCCAACTGGCGCCTGAAGCAGGGCACCGTGGCCTTTGCCGCCGAAACCAACGCCATTCCGGCGGTGGTCGGTGAGTTCGGCCTGGCCGCGCAGCACTTCCCCATTCTGTTCACCGGCAGCGATGCGGCCCCGATCGTGGCGGTGGGCCTGGCCCGCAACAACCTGTTCATCGACGGCGACAAGTGGGCCGAAGACACCTACGCACCGGCGTATGTGCGCCGCTATCCGTTCGTGTTCATGCAGGCCGAGCCGGAAGGCGACTACATGCTGGCCATCGATGCCGATGCCGAACACGTCAACCAGGGCACCAGTGAAGAAGGCGAGCCGCTGTTCGTCGATGGCAAGGCGACCGAGCTGGTCGACAACGCCATGCGCTTCTGCGGCGACTTCACCCGTGAGCACGAACTGACCCGCCAGTTCTCGGCCGCCGTCAAGGCGCAGGACCTGCTGATCGAGCGCAGCATCGATGTCACCCTGAATACCGGTGAGCAGATGTCGGTCAACGGCTTCCACGTGGTCGACGTGGAAAAGCTGGCCAAGCTGCCCGACGACGTGGTGCTGGCCTGGCACCGCAACGGCTACCTGGCCCTGGTGCACCACCACCTGAGCTCGCTGGCGCGCTTCAATGCGCTGGTCCAGCGCCAGAGCCTGCAGAGCGCTGCCAAGGCCTGATCGCGGCGGCAATGGAGTGCGGAAGAAACGGCGGCCGCAGGGCCGCCGTTTTCGTTATATGCATATCGCGGGCAGTCATTTCCGGCGCAGGCCCCCATTCAGCAGACTGGCCCGCCCTCCGGACCCCCTGCGGCAATGGCTTGCCCGCACCGGAGCGACTCTCCCAATCTGGAACCTGCATGTCTCTGCTCCGTCGTCCGTTGCGCCTGCGCCCCCTGGTCGTGTCCCTGTTGCCCCTGCTCGGAATCAGTCCACTGGCGCTTGCCGCCGACGGCGCCGCCCCCACCGAACTGGAAGCGGTGAAGATCACCGGCTCGCGCATCCCGCGCGCCAGCGTGGAAGGGCCCTCGCCGGTCACCGTGATCACCCAGCAGCAGATCGAGGCGCAGGGCTACCGCAGCGCCTTCGAAGCGCTGAGTGCACTGACCGAAAACACCGGCAGCGTGCAGGGTGAGGACTTCGGCAACACGTTCACCCCGGCCGCCAACACCATCAACCTGCGTGGCCTCGGCCCCAACCGCACCCTGGTGCTGGTCAACGGGCGCCGCCAGTCCGACTACCCGCTGGCCTACGAAGGCTCGGTCAACGTGGTCAACCTGGCCAACATCCCCAGCGCGCTGATCGACCGCATCGAGGTCCTCACCGGCGGTGCATCGGCGGTGTACGGCTCGGATGCGATCGCCGGCGTGGTCAACATCATCCTGAAGAAGTCCTACGAAGGTGTGGGCATCAACCTCAAGGCCGGCACCACCGAGCAGGGCGGCGGCGACAACCAGCGCCTGCAGGTGGTCGGCGGCAGCTCGACCGACCAGTGGGACGCGATCTTCGGCCTGGAAATCGCCAACCGCAAGGCGATCTACGGCTCGCAGCGTGACTTCATGGATTCGCTCACCGACGATCCGCGCGGCGTGACGCCGCTGGCCACGGCGGTGGCCTACCGTCGCAACGCCAGCAGCGGCAACTACATCGATCCCGGGCTGGCGGGCTGCGACGCCACTGCCGGGCTGTATGGCGGCAGCGTGTTCCGCGCGCAGAATCCGCGCCAGGGCGCCTACTGCGGCAGCAACGAGGCGGCCGCCACCTTCTGGACCGTGCAGACCGAGAAGCGCAACATCGATGCCTACAGCGCGCTGACCTGGCACCTCAACGACCGCCAGGAGCTGTTTGCCGACGTGGCCATCGGCACCGCGCGCATCTACAACAACACCCGCGCGCCCAGCTGGACCTCCTCGCGCAACTATTTCTACAACCAGAACAGCGGCCAGCTGGAAAGCTGGTACCGGCGTTTCGCGCCGGAAGAAATCGGCGGCGTGCAGCGCAACGCCAACCGGTTCCTGGAGACCTCGTGGTCGTTCAACGTCGGCGCACGCGGCAGCCTGGGCGGCTCGGACTGGGACTACGAAGCGGCCTACAGCCGTTCGCGTTACGAAAACCGCACGCGCCGCCCGGTGCTGCTGGCGGGCATCAACGACTACCTGCTCGGGCCGAAGCTGGGCACCCGCAACGGCGTGGACGTGTATGCCCCGGACCCGGCCCGCCTGTACCAGCCGCTGACCCCGAACGAATACGACGACCTGTCCACCACCCAGGAAAGCCGCAACGCAGCGTGGCTGCAGGCGGCCACCTTCAGCGTCAATGGCCAGCTGTTCGACCTGCCGGGCGGCCGTGCCGCGCTGGCGGCGGTATTGGAAGCGGGCAGCCAGGGTTACAACAACCGGCCGGACCCGCGCCTGGCCACCGGTGAGTTCTGGAACACCAGCGCCGGCATCCCGGCCGGCGGCGAGCGTGACCGCTACGCGGCCGGCGTGGAACTGCAGTTGCCGCTGCTGGAGCGCCTGACCGCTACCGTGGCCGGTCGCTACGACCAGTACCGCGCGGCCGGCGACCACATCGGCAAGGCCACCTGGAGTACCGGCCTGGAGTTCCGCCCGTTCGACACGCTGCTGCTGCGCGCGAGCGCGGCCACCAGTTTCCGCGCGCCGGACATGAACTATGTGTTCGCCAGCGAGACCCGCGGGTACAACCCGGGCATGACCGACTACTGGCGTTGCCGCAGCGCCGGCCAGGCCTATGACGACTGCGACTACAGCGGCCTGTCCATCGACTACACCAGCGGCGCCAATCCGCAGTTGCAGCCGGAAACGGCCAAGTCCTACGGTGCAGGCTTCGTGTGGTCGCCATCGCCGAATGTCGACTTCACTGTCGATTACTACGACATCCGCATCGACCAGGAAGTGACCAACCTGGATTCCTCGCGGATCCTGCGCGACGAAGCCGATTGCCGGCTTGGCCAGACCGTGGGCGGGGAAGCGCGCGACATCAACTCGGCGCAGTGCCAGGATGCGCTGTCGCGGGTGATCCGCAACCCGGCCGACGCCGCGGTGCAGCCCAACCAGGTGGTGCGCGTGTTGATCAACCCGATCAACGCCGCGTCCGAGTCGGTGCGCGGCATCGACCTGAAGGCGAACACGCGCTGGGATGCCGGCCGATACGGCCAGTTCTCCGCGCGCCTGGCCTACTCGCTGGTGATCGATCACGAGTACCGCCAGTTCGCCGAGGACGAAGCGATCGACCAGCGCAATTCGCTGGACTCCTACCAGTGGCGCAGCAAGGTCAACGGCAGCGTGACCTGGGCGATCAACGACTGGACCGCCACCCTGTACGGCATCCGCTACGGCTCGCTGCCCAAGACCGACGGCAGTGGTCGCATCGCGCCCTACATGACCTATAACGCCAGCGTGTACCGCAAGCTCACCGACAACGCGAGCGTCGGGCTGATCGTCAACAACCTGCGCGACAGCCGCCCACCGGCAGACAGGAACGGCGGCGGCTGGCCGTTCTACCCGGTCGGCAACTACGACCCGTATGGTCGTCAGCTGTGGCTGGAGTTCGATTACCGGTTCCTGTGATCGAGGCGATGGCGTAACCCGAAGAAAGGCCCGGCATGTCCCGGGCCTTTCTGCATGCAGGGTCAGCGCGGCCAACCGGGGACTTCGATGATCTGGGCGATGAGGTGCTGGAGTACCGCGTCGCAGGGTGATCGGCGCGATGTTGGGCGTCGTTTAGCCCGCGTGTCGCCGTAGGTGGATGGCCCACCGCCCACGGAATGCAACGTACGTCGCGGTCGTTGTGGTGCGTGCGCAGGATGCTGGCGGCAGGCCAGGGAGACTGCCGATGCCATCGCGATCCACCGCATTACCGAGGTTCTGTTTCTGGTTGTGGGTGTGTGCCGTTGTGCCTGCTGGTGCAGCGTCGCCGGCGTCTATACCGGAGGTGCAGCAGATCCATAAATGCCGCGTCGATGGCGTGGCCACGTTCCAGCGCCATGCCTGCGCGCCAGGCCAGGCCGAGCAAGCGTGGGAGGTCGATGTGGTGCCGGCCGAGCGCCGGCACGCGGCCCGGATCGAGGCGATCCGGCGGGAACTGCAGGCGCGCAAACGTGCACTGGACGCACAACGTGCACCGCTGCATCACCACCGTCATTCACGCACGCGCCACCGTGACGGCACCAGCGCGCCGAAGCGACGCGCGCGGGCACCGCCCGGCGCGGTCATTTCGATGCATCACCGGCCGCAGGCCTGCGCTGCGGCCCGACGACAACGCGAGGCGGCGTACGCCAGGGTGGGGGTCAAACGCAGCTTCGCGCTGAGCCGGCGCACGGACGACCGCGTCCATCTCGCGTGTCGTTGAGCGGTCGCCGGCTCAGGGAGTGCGTTGCACCGGCCGGGACATCAGGTAGTGCGCCAGCGCATCGAAGGCAGGCAGGGTGGTCGGATCATTGGCGGCGTTGCCTGCAGTGGGATGCGAGCCGAAGCGGGCGATCACCACCTTGGCGGCGGGGTCGATGTACAGCGCCTGGCCATGCACGCCACGGGCCATGTAGGCACCGTCCTTGTTGTGGCTGATCCACCACATGCCGCGGTAGCTCCAGCCCGGCAGGAGGCTGTAGCCGGCCTTGGCGAACGCACGTTTGTCACCGCCGGCGCGGATGCGCTCGATGGCCGCGGCGGGCACGATCTGCTGGCCGTGGGCGCGGCCGTCCTGCAGCAGCAGCTGGCCGAGCCGTGCCAGGTCGCGCAGACCGGCGTTGAAGCCACCACCGGCGAACGGGGTGCCGCTGGAGTCGACGGTGTAATAGGCGTCCTGCTCGGCGCCCAGGGGTTGCCAGATGCGCTCGGACAGCAGCGTGGAGACCGGCTTGCCGGTGCGCCGGGCAATGATCCAGCCCAGCGTGTCGGAGTTGATCGTCTTGTAGCCGAATGCTTCGCCATGGCGGCCCTGCTTCTGCACGGTCCGCAGGTAATCGTAGTAACTGCGCGGACCGGTGTAGCCCGGCGGCGGGGGCAGGGTGCTGCCGGCGGCGGAGAACTGCCAGACCTCGGCCTTGGGGTCGGCATAGTCTTCGCTGTAGCGCAGCGCGGTGGTCATTTCCAGCACTTGCTTGACCGTGGCATCGGCAAACGCACTGTTGGCCAGTTCCGGGAGGATCGCACCGACCGTTTCGTTCTCGTCGAGGGCACCTTCGGCCACCAGCATTTCACCGAGCAGGCCGGTGATCGACTTGGTCACCGACATCGCCCCGTGCTGGCCATCGGGCTGCAGGCAGCCGGCGTAGCGTTCGTAGACCACCACGCCGTCGTGCAGCACGATGATGCCGTCGGTGTAGTTGGCCTGCAGCGACTGCGCCCAGCTCATCGTGGCGTGCGTGTTCAACGGGGTGAAGGGCAGCGCATCGATGGCGGCATCCAGCTGCTGCGGCAGCGGCGATGCGGCGCCGGGGCCACGGCTGACGCCGACGGTGGGCATCAGCTGGCGGAAGTGGCAGGCGGTCCAGCGCAGCTTGGGGAAACTGAAATAGTCGCTGTCGGTGTAGCGGATGCGCTTGGCGTCCGGCGGCGGAAAGCCTTGCATCCAGCCCAGTACGTTGGGATCGGAGGCGGTGGCATCCAGGGGAGGCGTGGCCGCATCGGCGGCATGCGCGGTGGGCAACAGGCCCGCCGCGGCCATCAGCAGGGCAACACAGACCAGGGACCGACGCGAACGGTTCGAATGCTGTGGTGCGGTGGTCGCCATGGCCATCTCCGTGTGTGCGCGATTATCCTTGCGGATGTCACACAGGGTACTGCACCCGCAGCGGACGGGCTGCATGGATACGGCGTTGCAGGGGAGGCATCAGGAAGGCAGGAAAATGCGGCAGCGACGCGTTTTCGCGGCAGGCTCCCTGGGGTGCAGGGAGCCGCGCCTGGCTTACGGGTTGCCGGTGTCGCCGGCCGGTGCCGGGGACACCACCGGGGCACTGGCCTCCGGCGGCGGCAGCGACAGTTCCGGGTTGCCCTGCTGGGCCTGCAGCGCCTGGATACGCTGGTTCAGGGCGTCCAATTGGCTGTGCGTGCTGCGCAGGTCGGTGCTCAGCGACACGGCCTGCTGCTTGGCCTGCTGGATCGAACTGCTGACCTGCAGCGACTGCTGGCGCTGCAGGTCGGCTTCCTGCTGCAGGCTGCGCAGGCGCTGTTCGTTGTAGGCGACCAGGTTTTCGGTGTAGCGCTTGCCGGCTTCCAGGCGGGTGGTGTCGATATACACCTGGGCCAGTTCTTCGGTCTGCTGCACGAAGGTGCGGTACACCTTCTCGGCGTTGTCGACCGAATCGGTCTTGATGACGCGCCAGAAATCCTTGTCGTGGAACAGCGCGGCGTAATACTGCAGCGTGGCGGTATTGAACAGCAGGCTGGCCCCGTAGCTGCCGTTGTACGTGGTCCGCAATTCGGTGAGCTGCTGCGAATCCATCAGCTGGCGCAGTTCGTCCACGCTGTTGCGCACCACCGGCGCGCTGCGCGCAGGCTCGGCGGGCTCACCCTTGGGCGCGCGCGCGGCCAGTGCCTGCGGCACCACGCCCAGCGACAGCAGCACCAGACTGCCGGCCAGGATGGTCCGGCCGGTGAATACAACCCCTTTTCTCGCTCGCATCATCAGGCCGTCCAGAAATGGCTCAATCGGTGAAAGTTCGTCTGTGAAATCCCAGTCCCCGCAGCAGTCTAGCATGCAGCCCGCGCGGCGCCGACAGCGCTGCACGGGGGCTCAATAGACCAGCTGGGCCGGGTTGCACTGCACCGCCTGCAGGTGCACGTCGGTGCGCCCCAGCTCCAGGCCCAGCACCAACGCCAGGGTCTGGGTGAGGAGGGTGCCGACGCCGTTGAGCAGCGGCTTGAGCAGGCCCTCCAGCACCGGCCGCAGCAGGGTGCAGAGCAGGCCGCTGCAGGCCACCGCATTGGTGCCCGGGTCGGTGATTCCGCCGCTGCCCTGGTAGGCGTCGAGCATGCCGTTGGGGGCGGTCTGCAGGTACGACGCCAGGTTGCCCTTGAGGCAGTTGTTGTAGCTGAGCAGCACGCTGACCAGGCCGCTGCAGCGGTTGATCACCAACCCGCCCAGCACCGTGCCGAGCAGGCCGTCGAGCACGCCCAGGCCCTGGCCGGTGACAGTGACTTTGTAGGCATCCCACACCGAGCCGTCCTTGTAGCAGGTGCCCAGCCCCAGCAGGCCGCAGGCGTAGGGCACGCCGTTGTGGACCTGCCAGTCGCCGAAGCGCGGGATGCCCAGCGATGTGGAGCCATCGCGCAACAGGGCGATGGTGGCATCCACATCGTAGAAACCGTTGCTCTTGCGCGTGCCTTGCAGGAACTGGTCGGCCAGCTGGGTGGCGGTATCGCCGGTGCTCATGCCCTTGGCGGCGGGGTTGAGCATGCCGCTGAGCACGCGCAGCAACTCGCGCACCAGGTCGGTGACGGCATTGCCGATCTGCGCGCCGTTGATCCAGGTCGACTTCGTTTCGCCCGGGGACAGGGTCACGGTTTCGTCATGGGTGAGCGCGTTGAGCTTGATCTGGTCGTTGATCAGTGGCGCGCCGAGCAGGGTGAGCAGTTGCTCGTTCTGCAGGCTGGCATCGCAGACGTTGCGCGTGGAGAATCGGGCACTGTCAGCGACCTTGCCGACGCAGGCGCGCAAGACCGACGATTCCACCCGGATGCTGGCGGTGGCCGGCTGGGCGGCGCATTGCAGGCTGGTCAGGGTGCCCATCGCGTTCGTGACGTCGGCATACACCGGCAGCTTCAGGCGGATGCCGAGCAGGCCCAGCACCTTGCCGATGCCCAGCAGCAGGTTGTTGCTGTCGATGTCCAGGTTGACCCGGACCTGGGCGTTGTAGGCGCGTGTACCGACGCCGCCGATCGCGATCGACGGCGGCTCGATGATGGCGGCCTTTGCCTGGACCAGGCCGAGTACGCTGAGGTTGTTGACCGCCACGCCCTTGCCGCCGTTGGCGATGCTGATGCTGGTGGTGATCAGGTCCAGTGCGTTGACCTCGGCCTGCAGCGCGGCCGACGCCGGGCCGTCCGGGGCGACGATGCTGCCGAACAGGCCGCTGCCGTCGGCATTGCTGCCCAGCTGCAGGTTGAGCTGGTTGATATCCACCTTGGCCGCCAGTGCGTCCTTCAGCGCACGCAGGTCCACATAGGCCACGCCACTCTGGCTGAGCACGCTGGCGGTGGCGTCGAGCAGTTGGCCCAGCGATACCTTGTGCGCGGCCAGCAGCGCGTTGAAGTCGCCGATGCTGATGTTGGCATCCACCGGAATGCCCAGTGCCTTGAGCAGGCCGCCGGGGGTGACCTTGGCTTGTGCCAGGCCGTCGTAACCGAGCAGGGTGGTCTGGTCCAGATCGACGCCGACCAGCTTCAGCACGCCGCCCAGGGGGGTGTTGCCATTGATCCGCAGCAGCTGCGAGCCGACGCTGAACACTGCAAGCGGTGGTGCCCGCGTGGCCACTGCCTGGGCGCGCACCTGCGGCAATCCGCCGGTCTGGCCGAAGAACGGCAGCACCGGGCGCTCGGCACTGACCTTGACCGCGTTGACCGGCGCGCTGGCGGCGCTGTCGACGAAGTGGTCGGCGGTGGCATGGGTGGGATTCCAGTCGCCGCAGCGCACGGTGAGGGTGCCGGGGAAGCGGTTGGCCTGCAGGGCGTTGCTGCGCGCGGCGCTGTTGTCGGCGCGGTTGGCGCTGCACAGGTCCAGCCGCTGCGCGCCGGCCAACGCGGACAGGTCGGCGACCTTCTGCACATCGCGCTTGGCCCAGTACAGATAGCCGATTTCGACCAGGCCAAGCATCGTCACCAGGCCGAGCATCACCAGCATCATCGTCACCGACATGCCGCCGCGCTGACGGGCGTGGGTCTTCATGGGATCACTCTCCGTTGCCGTCACCAGTGACCTGTTTGCGCACGCTGGTGTCGAGGAACTCCGGGATCGGGTGGGTGAAGCTCTGCAGGTAGCGCGCGTAGCTGAGCGAGGCCTGGTCGCCGAGCATCGGCAGGTGCGCGCCGGCATGGCTGCCGCGCGCCTGCAGCTGCAACAGGGCGCGGGTGGTATCGCCAATCTGCGGCCGCGCCGGTAGCGGCAGCGGCAGCGGGTCGGTCGGGGGCAGGGGCGGCAGCAGCGGTTCGTACGGCGGCGGTGCCGGCGGTGCGGGCGGTGTGGCGACGACCGCTGCAGGTGGCGGGGCGGTATCGCCCAGCATCTGCCCGGTCAGCGGGCGCTGCTGTGCGCCGGCCACGGTGGCGGCGAGCAGGCACGTGGCCGCCAGGGCGATACGCAGCGCAGGGGGAGCGAAGGCGGTCATGGCGTGCTCTCGGTGGCGGGGTCGATGCCGCCGAAGCGTTCCAGCATCGACGGGGCAAGGCGGGCATCGGCGCGTGGCGTGCGCGGGGCACCGGCGGCAACCGGTGTGCGCGTGCGCGGCACCTCGGCGAGCGTGATCGGTGTCGCCGCGGCCGGCGGCGTAATAGCGGTAGGTGCCTGCCGCAATTGTTGGGCCAGTCGCTGCACTTCCGCGCGCGCGGCGTCGGGCAGGGCGGCGCTGCGCATGATCTGCTCGGCCATCGCGGTGTCGTTGCGCAGCAGCGCCCATACCGCCAGGTTGGCATTCGCTTTTACATTGCCCGGGGCCAGCTCGGCGGCCTTGGCCAGTGGCTCGCGTGCCTGCGCCAGCTGCCCGGCGCGCAGCCGTGCAAAGCCGAGGTCGCCGAGGTAGTCGGTGTTGAGCGGCTGCAACTGTACGGCACGCGCCAGGCTGGTTTCGGCCTGGGCCGCATCACCGGCGCGTGCGGCGATCAGGCCCAGGCCGTGCCAGGCGGCGGCACCCTGGGGGCCATTGGCCAGGCTGGTGTAGATGGCGCGTGCGGCGTCGACCTGCTGGGTTTCACGCAGGCCGTCGGCCTGCAGCAGGCGCAGTGCCGGGGTGTCCCCATAACGTTGGCGGTAGGCGTCCACGTGCGCCAGCGACGCGAAGTAGGCACCCTGGCGCTGCATCTGGCCGATCAGGTCCAGGTACATGCGCTTGTCGTCCTGCGGCGGCGATTCCAGCGGCGCCAGACTGAGCGGATCGGGACGGTAGGCGTTGTGCGCCGACCCGCAGGCGGTGCACACGGCCAGCGTGGTGAGCAGCAACCAGCAGTGGCGCGGTTGGATCGGCATGGTCTTCATCCCAGACGGTTCACGGCATTGGCCAGGGCGATGATCGCCGGGCCGGACAACACCAGCATCAGTGCCGGCAGCAGGGTCAGCATCATCACCACGGTCATCTTGACCGAGAGCTTGCCGACCTTTTCCTTGAGCGTGGCGCGGCGTTGTTCGCGCAGCCGCGCGCTGAACTGGCGCAGCGGCTCCTGTACCGCGCCACCGTGTTCGTGGACCTGCAGCATCAGCTGCACCAGGCTGCGCAGGTCTTCGTCATCGAACGCGTCGGCCAGCCGCCGCAGCGACTGCTGACGCGTGCGCCCGTGCATGTAGGCGATGTTGGCCTGCTGGATCTCGCGGCCGAGCACCGGGATGGCGCTGCGCAGTTTGTCACCGAGGGTCTGCAGGCTCTGGTCCATGCTGAAGCCCACGCCCTGCAGCAGGCGCAGCAGGTCGATCAGTAATGGCAGTTCGGCCGACACGCGCTTGCGCAGGCGCGTGGCCCAGGCACGCAGCGCGAATTTGGGCAGCAGTACGCCAACCCCGAGGGCGACGATCATCACCACGATCCGGCTGAGGCCGTCGCCGCTGTAGAAGGCCAGGGCCACCAGCAGGCACAGCACCGCCAGAAGCAGGCGCAGCGCCAGGAAGGTGGCGGTGCCGGCGCGGGTATGCCAGCCGGCCTGGTCGAGCAGCAGGCGGTCTTCCGGGGCCAGCAGCGCCGCTTCGAGGCGACCGCCGTTGAAGCGCTCGCCCAGCGTGGCCAGCCACGCCCAGCCGCGCGGACCGGTCTCCGGCGCGGGCGCCGCTGCGGTCGGGCTGCCGGGGTCACGCGGGCCGGCGTCGCGGCTGCGCAGCGCGCTCTGCAGCGTGGCGGCGGTGCGGTTCTGCTGGCCCGTGAGCCACAGTCCGGCGATGCCCAGCAGGGCCAGCCCGAGGGCCAGCAGCAGCAATGCGGCGATCAGCAGGGTGCCGGCGCTCATAGCGAACGCGCCAGGCGATACAGCAGGAAGCCGCCGATCAGTTCCAGCAGCAGGGCGGCACCGAGAATGCGATGGCCCAGTGCCACCTGCAGCATCGGCTCGAAGAAGTCCGGGCTGACGATGGCCATCAGCAGCGCCGACAGCGGCGGCAGCAGGCCGAGCACCCAGGCCGACATGCGCGTTTCGGAGGTGGTGGCCATCAACTCCTGGCGGGCCTGGTCCAGATCGCGCATGAAGTCGCTCATGCGCTGCAGGATCTGGTCCGAGCGCCCACCGATGCGGATGCTCACGCCCAGCACCACGGCGAGTACGTCCAGCACGTCCAGCCGGTAGGGCTGGGCGGCCTGGCTGAGCGCGCGGTCCAGGTCCAGGCCGCTGCGGGTGCCGGACAGGGTGTCATCGAGCAGGCCGCGCAGCGGCATCGACACCTGCTGGCTGGCGGTCTGGAAGGACATCTGCAGGCTGTTGCCGAGCCCGGTCAGACGCACCAGGTTGTCGAGGAAGTCCGGCAACTGGCGCAGCAGGCGGCGTTGCAGGCCGAGGATGCGGCGCGACACCCACAGGCCCAGCAGCAATGCATACAGGCCGAAGGCGATCGGCCACATCCATGCGGTGCCGATGCGCGCGGCCGCCAGCCAGGCCAGCGCGACGCCGCCCAGCAGCCACAGGATCGGCAGCCGCCAGCCTGGCCGCAGCCCGGCACGCTGCAGCAGCGCATCCCACGGCAGCGCGTCGGGCCGGGCGGTAACGGCAGGCAACGGTGCTGCGTTGGCCGGTCGCGTGGGCATGCCGGCCAGGACCGGCGTGGCCGGGTTGGCCGCCAGGCGCTGTTCGGTGTGCTGCAGCGAGGCGCGCTGGCGTTCGCGGCGGCCCGCGCCCCACCACAGCTCGATGGCCACCGCCACCAGCACCAGCACCGCACTGCACAGCAGCAGCACCGTGACCATGCTCAGTAGGCTCCGTCCAGTGCTTCGCGCAACTGGCGCCGGAACGGCTCGAGCTTGTGCGAATGCGGATGGAAGCCCAGCCCGACCCAGCGGTCGTGTTCCTTGCCGTCGGCGTCGAGCTGGATTTCGTGGCGGAACATTTCCTGGGTGCTGATCAGGTTGTCGCTGACGCCGGTGATTTCCGTGATCGACACCAGCACGCGGCGCCCGCTGCCGAGTCGGGAGATCTGCACGATGAAATCGATGGCGCTGGCGATCTGCCGGCGCAGGCTGTCCTCGCTGCCCTGGAAACCGGCGAAGCCGGCGAGCATCTCGATGCGGTACAGGCAGTCGCGCGGCGAGTTGGCGTGGATGGTGGCCATCGAGCCGTCGTGGCCGGTGTTCATGGCCTGCAGCATTTCCAGCACTTCGGCCCCACGCACCTCGCCGACCACGATCCGGTCCGGGCGCATGCGCAGGCTGTTGCGGACCAGGTCGCGGATGCTCACCGCCCCCTGGCCGTCGGCACCGCCGATACGGCTTTCCAGGCGCACCACGTGCGGGTGGTTGAGCGAGAGTTCGGCGGTGTCTTCCACGGTGATCACGCGCTCGTCGGCGGGCACGTAGCTGGCCAGCGCGTTGAGCAGCGAGGTCTTGCCCGAACTGGTGCCGCCGGAGACCAGGATGTTGCAGCGGCCCAGCACCATCGCATGCAGCAGCGCCTGCATCGGGCGGTCGAAGGTGCCCATCCGCAGCAGTTCGTCGGGGGTGAACGGATCCTTGCGGAACTTGCGGATGGAGACCATCGGGCCATCCACCGCCAGCGGGGAGATGATCGCGTTGAGGCGGCCACCGTTGGGCAGGCGTGCATCGACCATCGGGTTGGATTCGTCCAGGCGCCGTCCCAACGGGGCCAGGATGCGGCGCAGGATGCGCAGCAGGTGGCTGTCGTCGCTGAAGCGCTGGGTGGCGCGTACCAGCCGACCGCCCTGGGAGACGTGGATGTCCTTGTAGCCGTTGATCAGGATGTCTTCGATGCTCGGGTCATGCAGCAGGTCATCGAGCGGACCGAAGCCGGTCAGTTCCTTGACCAGCGCGCCGGCCACCACCTCCATCTCGGCCTCGTTGACCGGGATGCGCCACTCCTGCACGAAGATCGCGGTCTGGGTGTGCACGTAACGCGCCACCGTGTCCGGGGCCCACGCATCGATGTCGATGCGCTCGTCCTCGATGCTGTTGAGCAGGTGCTCATGCGCGGCGACCAGTACCTTCTGGTACTCGTCGGACTGCGCGAACGGCGGTGGCGGCGCGTCCACCGGGGCCGGCGCCTCGGCGCGCGCATGCAGGGGGGCGAACGGGGTCACTTTGTCTTCCATGGGAGACCACTCAGGCGGAGGACGAGTTTTTCCCGCCACCCGCGCGGCAGGGCGCCGGCAACGGCCGGGTCCAGTCGCGCCAGCAGGGGGGTGAGGGCACGCAGGTATGGATCGCGCGGGGCATCCTGCAGCAGCAGGTGGCCGTGGTTGGCGCTGCTGCGCAGGCGGTGGCAGTCGGGCAGGGTGGCCAGCAGCGGCACGCCGAAGCGTTCTGCGATCTGCGCCGGGGCCAGGCCACCGGCTTCGTCGTGGCGGTTGATCACCAGGCGCAGGCGGCCATCGCGCACGCCCAGCGCTTCGAGCTGCTTGAGCGCCAGGTCCAGCGACACCAGCGTGCCGATCGCCTGATCGGCGACCAGCCAGATGTCATCGGCGCTGTTGAGCAGCGAACGCGGGATCTGCCGCACCGGCGCGCCACCGAGATCGCACAGCACCGTGTCGAACACGCCGCGCAGGCGCTGCACCAGCACGGCGGGGTCGGCGATGGGGCCGGTATCGCTGCCGGCAGGTTGACCGAGCAGCGCCAGCCCACCCGGGTGCCGGGTCATCGCGGTGCGGGCCAGGGTGGCGTCGATGCGGTTGGCGTTGCGCAGCGCATCGTCGTAGTGGAACTGGCTGTCCAGGTTGAGGTACAGCGCCACGTCGCCGGCCGGCTGGCCGAGGTCGAGCAGCAGCAGGCTGTTGTCGTGCTGCGACGGATCGCTGTCCGTGCCGGCCGCGGCGGCGGGGTGGCCGAGCTGCTGCGCCAGCACGCCGACATGCGCGGCCAGGGTGCTGCTGCCCACCCCGGCGCGCACGCCCAGCACCAGCACCAGGCGCGCCTTGTGCACCGGTTCGGGCGCTACGGTGCGGACCGGCGCACTGCCGCTGGCGCGGCGCAGCACCGCATCGATGTCGGCAGTGGATGCATCCAGGTCGAGGATGTCGCGCAGGCCCGCGCGCAGCGCGGCCACCACGCCATCAAGCTGGTCCGGCGCGGTGGAGCCGACCGCCACCAGCGACAGATCGGGCAGCGTGCGTTGCAGATGGCGGGTCAGTTCGGTGGTGGCGGCCGCCTGCTCGCGGCGGAAGTCGAGCAGGACGATGCAGGTGCCGTTGCGTCGATACGCATCCAGGGCCAGGCTCGAGCCGCGGCTGTCTTCCCATTCCACGCGGGTGCCGACCGGCAGCTTGGTACCGAGCGTGGCCAGCAGGTCACGGTTGGGGGCGACCAGCACCAGGGTCATCGGCGGCGCCATCGGATGCAGCAACGGGATCGAGGCGGAGGACATGCGGGGCGGGCTCCTGGCATCGGCTCAGCGCGAGAAGCCGGGCAGCTGGTCGGACGAGGCCGGGCTGAGCAGCCAGGCGCCCCACACCGGCAGGTTCGGCCTGGCCTCGCGCTCGCCCGGCAGGGGCACCACGGTGTCACGCGCCAGCGGCTGCACCAGGCGCGGGGTGACGATGATCACCAGTTCCTTCTCCTCGCGTTTGTAGCTCAGGCTGCGGAAGAACGCGCCGATGATCGGCAGGTCGCCCAGCAGCGGAATCTTGTCGACGTTGGAACTGACGGTGTTGCTGACCAGCCCGCCGATCACGAAGGTTTCGCCATCGCCCAGTTCCACGGTGGTGTCGGCGCGACGGGTGGTGATGGAGGGAATCTGCACGCCGTTGTAGGACACGCCGGCCGCGTAATTGAGGTCGCTGGCTTCCGGGGCCACCTTCAGTGCGATCCGGTTCGGGCCGAGCACGGTCGGGGTGACGGTCAGGCCGATACCGAACGGTTTGAAGGTGATGGTAGTGGTGCCCAGGCCCTGCGGTTCCAGGATGGGCAGCTCGCCACCGGCCAGGAAGCTGGCGCTCTGCCCGGACAGCGCGACCAGCGTGGGCTCGGCCAGTACGCGCGCCATGCCGTTGCTCTGCAGCAGGTCGATGTTGGCGTCCCAGCCATGGGTGAGCGATTTGAACACCAGTCCGAACGCGGAGGACAGCGGGTTGTTGACCACCGGCACGTCGGGATCGGTGCCGACCGGCGCCACGCCGGGCAGCGTCCCGCCAGGCCGGGTGACGCCATAGAAAAAGCCATTGTTGTGGTTGGCAAAGCTCATGCCGATCTGGCGCAGTACCGATTTGTTGAACTCCACCACCTTGACCTCGACCTGGACCACGCCGCCGCTGGCAATCGTGGACGCATCGGCAAGCTGGCCTTCCTTTCCCAGGGCCATGCTGGCGGCCTTGCGGGTCTGCTCATGGTCCAACAGGTCTGCCGCACTCCCTTGCAGCAGACCCTGGCCATCCTGCAGCGTGAGCTGCAGGTCCTGCGACGGCGGCAGCGCCCCCTGGACCGCGCTGCGCACATCGATCTGCATCCGTTGCGGCTCGCTCTGCTGGCGGCGCCACACCAGCAGGGTGGTGGTGCCTGGCGCCTTGCCTACCAGCAGCGCTTGACGCTTGCCGCCCAGCATCACCACGTCGGCCACGCCGGGATCGGCGATGGCCACCCGCTCCAGGTCGGCCGGCAGCGTCCACGGCCGTTGTTCGCGCGTCTGCAGGATCACATCGGCATTGGCCATGCCCAGCACCGGGCAGGTGCCCAGCAGCAGCGCCAGCAGCAGGCGTGCCGGCCAATGACGGGAGGTGCGGTGCGGACGGGCATTGCAGGGCGTCATGGAGTGTCTCGGTCGGGCTCAGGGCGAGCTGCTGTGGGAGGAGATATCGCCGCGGATGATCTCGACACCGCGATCCAGGCGCGGGGCGGCGCGCGGCGCGCTGGCGCGGACCGGCGCCGGTGCGCGTGCGGCATGCGTGGCGCGGCCGGCCAATGCATCGCTGTCGATGCCGGCGTAGGCATCGTTCTCCGGCGATTGCAGCGCCAAGCGTTGCTCGGGGCTGAGTTCGCGACGCGCATCGAGCACGCCGCCGGGCTGGGCGAACAGGCTCTGGTCGGGCAGGCCGACATCGGCCGGATTGCGCAGCGCCAGGAACAACCGGCCCTGCTGCGCGCCCAGCAGCAGGCGGTTGGCCTCGGCCACCGGCACGGCCAGCACCGCGCTGCGAATGGGGGCGTTGGGGTTGTTGCCGGTGCTGCTGCCACTGGACGCGGACGATCCCTGGATGTCCTGTGCGCGGCTGTCGTTGGCGGTCGGTGCGGCGTCATTGGCCGCGGTGCTGGCCTGGCCCGGCGCGCTGTCGGCGGCGCCATAACTGAGCACGCGCAGCCGCGACAACAGCAGCCGTGCCTGCGCCTGGCCATCGGTGTTCATGCCCGGCGGCGCGCGCAGGTTGAGGAACACATCCACATAATCGCCGGGCAGGATGCGGTTGCCGGCGGCGACCAGTTCGTCCACCGGTACCGCCAGCGCGCGCTCACCGGGATTGAGGCGTAGCGCATAGCCCTGCGCCATCAAGGCGCCGTTCAACGCGGTGCCTGCCGCGATATCGCGCACCGGTACCGCGCCGGTGGCTTCGGCGATCGTGTTGTAGCCGCCCGTGGGCGCTTGCAGGGCCGCGCCGATGCGCAGGTCCGACGCGGCGATCGGGCGCCCGGCGGGCAGGGCAGTGGCCGCTTCCACCACCGGCCACTGTCGTGGCTGGCCGGCAACCTGCGGCGCAGGTGCAACCCCGCCCGGCGCCGCGCGTCGGCTGACCAGAAACGCCACCAGCGCCAGCAGCAACGCCAGCGCGATCAGTGCGACAGCGGCGATGCGGGTCAACTTGAGCATGCAGCGGACTCCAGGAAAAGGGCGCGGCGCATCACGGCGTGCCCAGGTCGAGCTGGGCCACCGCGGTGCTGCGGATCGGCTGGGTGATCAACCAGCCGTAGACGCGGCCGGTACCGGGCAGGAACGGTTTGCTGCTGTAGTCGTAGCTCACCGAGACCTGGATGCACTGGGCACTGGCCAGGCCGACGCAGGGCGCGGGCGTGGAGACCACGATCGGCGGCGCGCCGGCCGAGCTGCAGTTGGCCTGTTGCCCGGCGAAATTCAACAGCCACTGCATCGAGCGTTGCGCGGCCTGGCACGCCGCGACCCGGCGGTCGTTGGTGCTGGCATACCGCAGGGAGGCGCGCGCACCTTCGGCCGAGGCCAGTGCCAGGGTCTGCTGGGCGGCCATGATCATCACCCCGGTATAGGTGAGCATCAGCAATGGCACCAGGCCCAGGATCAGCATGAACGCGAATTCGATGGTGACCACGCCGCGCTGCCGTGTGCGGGCAATCCAGTGCATGGCGTGGCGGTTCATGGGCCCGCTCCGTAAGTGCTCCAGGCGATGAAGCCCAGTGTGGTGAAGGCAAGATAGGCGGCATACGGAATGCCGACCCGGCCCTGCCGCAGTGCCTGGATGTGACGTGCCGTCGGGCGCGCCTGCCAGTGCTGCTGCGCCCGGGCATGCAGCCATTGCGCACGCAACGGCAAGCTGGCGCGCAGGCCCGGAGCGAGGATCACGCAGAGCGCGTGGGCACCGGCCATCAGGCTGCTGATCACCCAGATCGGCAGCAGCGCCGGGGCGCCGAGCAGCAGCCCGAGCACCGCGAAATACTTCACGTCGCCGGCCCCCATCCAGCCCAGCAGGTAGAACGGGAGCAGCGCTGCCAGACCCACACCCAGGCCGGCCAGATGCGTGCCGGGAAACGCTGCCGCGCCGCTGCCCCACGTCCACAGCAACCATCCCAGTGCCACCGCACCGACGCACGCCAGCCAGCGATTGGACACGCGCCGCGCGTACAGGTCGCTGATCGCGACCTGTGCACTCAGCAACAGGGCCAGGACGGGCAGTAGTAACATCCGATGGGTCCTCCGTGATAGCGCATCGAACCGGGGAACAGCGGTAAACCGTTGGCATCGCCGCAGGCGCGCCGCCTGCAGTCACCTGCCTTGCGGGGGGGCGGCGCCGATCAGCCGGTCGAGGGCGCGCTGCTACCGCCGGCGCTTTCAACCAGCGTTTTGAGCTTGGCGAACAGCGAGGTGAACATGTCGCTGAGGCCGGTCTTTGCGGCAACCACCAGGACGCCGGCGATCACGGCGGCGAGGATGCCGTATTCGAGCGCGGTGACGCCGTCTTCTTCGGCGAGGAAACTGCGGATGGAGGCTTTCATGACGGTCTACTCCCTGTTCCGGTCAATCAATGGGACTGCCTGCGTGTGGATGGGGGATCTCCGGCTCCGCCGGATCCATCCTGTGGCCTGCGCGCTCCGTGCGCAGGATGCGGCCGCGCGTGCGGCCGCAGGCCTACCTGGGCATTGCCAGGCAAGCCATGTGCGGAAAGGGCGGGGCAGGCAGCGTCGCATCGCGCGGCGTCATCGCCAGCGCATCCTGGTTCGGGAACAGCGTCATATCCCTGAGCGTCTGCATTGCATCCCCCTGTCGTGCAAACCCGGTTTCCGCCATGGAGCTGCCGGGGTGCGTGCCTGCCGGAAAGTCCGGCGCGATCAACAGTATTCAAATCAATCATCGGCAGCGATGCATTCGACTTTAACCGCTGCGGCTCGCTCTTTATCCATCCCTGAGCGTTGACCAACATTTAATGTTTATAAAGTGAAAGAGATGTGTTTATGTGGTGACGAAGCTGTGATGACGGATTTTTGACGGTTGATTTAGACCGTTCCAAGCTGTTTCAAAGGGTTTTCTTCACGCGCAGAGCCTGCTGTTGCGGTGGGTTTACCTTCCGGCGAGTTCATGCATACTTGCCGAAAATGCGCATCGATAATCGGGCCACGACCCGTGCGCAATATGCAGGAAGAAGATTGCAGTATTTCCCGTTGCCGCGCTGGCGGCCGGTGGCGGGTTTATGCAGGGCATTCGCCGCGGACATTCAGGAAGAGACGGGCGCAGCCGGTTTGACTGGCGTCGCGCGCATCCAGGCGCAAGGGGGCATCACTGTCATGGTAGATGGTGTAGTGGACGACAACGGCGACAGCGCGCTCAGGCCCTATGACCTGGCCACGCTGAGCGGGGTGTTGCGCGTCTGCGACCTGGAGATGGTGCTGCTGGACGGCAACGGTCCGCGTGCGAGTCTGCATTCACGGGTACATGATGAGGCACTGTTCTGCACCGCGCACTGCGGGTTCCATTTCCGTGGCCGCTTCATGTTGCCGCAGGACTGGTGCCTGCTGGGGTTCATCCATGCCACCGACGAAGGCCGGAGCTGGTGCCACGGCATTCCGCTCAGCGCAGGCATGGCCGTGACCGTGTTGCCGGAAGGCATCAGCGAGTTCACACTCAGCGCGGGCACCCGCTTGAGCCTGCTGCTGGCCCCGATGCAACGCGTGCAGCGCAAGCTGACCGAACTGAGCCTGCGCAGCACGCTGCCATCGGGACAGGCGCTGTCGCTGTTCAACGTGGACGGCGCACCCGGTCAGTCCGCGCTGCTGCAGCGTTATGCCGAACTGCACACACAACTGGCCGAGCCGGGCGGGCTGCTGGCCGCCGACGCGGTGGAATCGCTGCTGCACGCGCATATCCATGCGCTGCTCGGCGCGGGGAACGAGGACCGTCCGTCCAACACGCGCGCGCGCCGGGCACACTATCTGATCGCGCAGCGCGCCGAGAATTTCATGCGGCTCAACCTGCGTCGCTATATCTACATGCATGAAATCTGCGACGCGGCCGGTGTCAGCGAACGCGCCTTGCGCTACGCATTCGAAGACTTGTTCGGCACCTCGCCGAACCGCTATCTGTCGATGCTGCGCTTGTGCGCGGCCTGCCGTGGGTTGTCGATGGCCGACTCCAGCCGCAAGTCGGTCAAGGCGGTGGCGCTCAGCTGCGGCCTGTGGGACCTGTCGCGGTTCGCCGACAACTATCGGCGTGTGTTCGGCGAGCTGCCGCGCGACACCTTGATGCGTGCGCCGGCCCAGATCGGCAGCCCGGCCTGATCCTTTTCCTCGCGCTCCACCGTGGGTTCCCCGCCGCCATGCACGTTTCCGGCAATCTGCCGGAATTGCGCATGCCGCTGCCGGTTATGGTTCCTGTCTTGCCGGAACGCACGCATGTGCTGCCGGAATGAAGTGCCCCGCCGATGACGTGGCGACTGTAATGACATCCAAGTGCCGCAAGGCATGGCTGATGCAGTCCACATCGTCCGTACACGGGGGAATACCTGATGAACCGTATTTTTCGACTGGTCTGGAGCCACCGGCTGAATGCCCTGGTGGTCGTCTCCGAAGTGGCCACCTCACGCGGCAGCCTGGTGGCCGGCCCCGTCGTGGTGCATCTGAAGGTCCCGCTCTCGCTGCTGTCGATGGGCCTGGCACTGGCCCTGTGCAGCGGCACGGCGCTGGCCAGTGAAAGCCAGACGCGCAGCGACCTGGATGCGCTGACCGCCAAGTACGCGCCACTGCCGGTCAAGGTGGATGCGGACACCGCGCTGGCGGCGGTGGTGCGTACCCGCGACAGTTCGCCCGCACTCAGCGCCGATGCCAACGTCAATCTGAACCTGGGCCTGGGCAAGGCCGCCGGGGGCGCGAACGCGTTGCTGGGTGTGCAGGTGGGCAGCAACGTCCAGGCGACACTGCCACAGCAGGTTGCCGTGCCCGGCACGACCGCGGCCGCCGCGACCACGCTGGGCGTTTCGGTCGGCGGCAAACCCGTCCTGAAACTCGACACCGGCGCGCATGCGGCGGTGGCGGTGGCACCGAAGACCTCGGTGCAGGCCAAGGCGACACTGGGCACGACCGCTACCGTCGCCGCGCTGAAACGCGATGGCGCGGCGTCCGCCGGCGTGGCCGCTGCGGTCGATGCCGACGTGGGTCATGCACTGGCCGCGAAGGTCGACGGCAAGGCGAACGTCGATGCCAGCGTGGCGATCGGCACGCATGAGACGGTCAGCGCCGGCGTGGACGACGCGGTCAACGCAACCCTGGTGACCGGCGTTGCCGGTGGCGTGAAGGTGGATGCGCTGGCCCATGCGGTGGTCGATGCCGACCGTAACCAGAAACTGGTGGATGCCAACGCGGGCCTGATGCAGACCAGCGCGTTGACGCTGTCGCCGACCGCGGCCTCCGGTGGTCTGCTCGGTGGCGTGGGTGAACTGCTCGGCGGCGTCGGCAACACGGTGGGCAACGTCGTGGGCGGCGTGAGCAACACCGTGGGCAACGTGGTCGGCGGGGTCAGCAACACGGTCGGCAACGTGGTGGGTGGCGTCAGCACTACGGTCGGCAACGTGGTCGGTGGCGTGGGCAACACGGTCGGCAACCTCGTCGGCGGCGTAGGCGGGGTGATCTTCCCGGCGCCGACCTCGCTGCCGCCGGGGCATCCCAAGGCGCCGGCACCGGCCGATCCCAATGCCGGCCTGATCATCGGCACCGGTGGTCTGGTGGGCTCGCTGTCCACGCTGGTCGGCCCGACCGCGCAGGGCCTGCTGGGTGGCGACGGCTACGTGCGCAACGGCAACCTGGCCGTCAACAGCGCCAATGTCATGCAGACCTATTCGGTGACCAACGTGCTGGGCCTGCCGGTGGTGAACCTGACCCCGGCCGGCACGCTGCTGAACGGGCTGGGCGGGGCCGCCACCGGCGGCAGCTCGCACCTGACCCTGATCGGCGGTGTCACCTCCGACAGCTACATCTACAACATCAACAACGGCAACCCCAACGGGCTGCTCGGCCTGTTGCTGCCCGACCAGGCACCCGGCTGGTCCAACAAGTGCGTGGACCTGCTGGTGGCCAGCATCGATTGCTGGGCGGTCAACGCCGCGCAGGACTACCAGGTGCTGGTCGGTGACGGCGCCTATGCCAACGGCTCGCGCGAAGTGGTGATCGGTGCCAATGCGCGCCATGAGCTGGCGCAGGTGGATGCCAACGTGGCCTTCCCGGGGGCAGGGCAGAACGATCCGAACGACCCCACCGGCGTGCCCACCGCCGACTATGCCGCGCGCATGGGCCACTCGGTGGTGGTGGGCGACAGCGCCAAGGGCACGGCCAACGGCCAGGTGCTGCTGGGCGCGGAGGCAACCTCCACCCAGGCCAACAGCGTGGCGCTGGGCTATCGCACGGTGGCCAACCGCGGCGCGCAGGCCAGCTACAACGCCTACGGCCTGAACACACCGCAGATCTCCGCCGGTGAAGTCTCGGTCGGCTTTGCCGGTGGCGAGCGCCAGATCACCAACGTGGCCGCCGGCAGCCTGGCCACCGACGCGGTCAACGTCGGCCAGCTGCAGGGTGCGATCAGCCAGATCGACGCGCTGGATGGCTTTGCGGTGACCTACGACGACGACGGCGCCGGTGGCGCCAACTACCGCCGCGTCACCCTCGGCGGGGGCACCGGCACCACCACGCTGGGCAACCTCGCGCCGGGCGCGGTCGGCGCGACCAGTACCGAGGCGATCAACGGCGCGCAGCTGTTCTCCACCAACCAGGCCATCGTCGACTATTTCGGCGGCCTGACCGCGTTCGACCCGGCCACCGGAACCTGGACCGCGCCGAGCTTTGCGATCACCACCATCTCCAACAGTGGCGCGATCGCCCAGGGCGTCTATGACAACACCACCGATGCGTTCTCGGCGGTGGATGGGTCGCTGGTCAACCTCAACAGCCAGATCACCGACATCCGCAACGGGGCGGGCAGCAAGTACCTGAAGATCAATTCCACCGGGCTGGAAGCGGCGGCCGCCGGCACCGACAGCATCGCGGTGGGCACCGGTGCCTCGGCGACCGCGGCCAACGCCATCGCCGTGGGTGCCGGTGCGGTCGCCGACCGCGACGGCACGGTGTCGGTGGGTGCGGTGGGCAGCGAGCGCCAGGTGGTCAATGTCGCCGCCGGCACGCTGACCACCGACGCGGTCAACCTGGGCCAGCTGCAGGCTTCCGAGCAGGGCGCGCTGCGCTACGACGATAACCCCGATGGCAGCATCAACTACGCCAGCGCCACGCTCGGCAATGGCACCGGCACCACCCGCCTGGGCAACCTCAGCGCCGGCGCGGTCACCGCGGTGAGCACCGAGGCGATCAACGGTGCGCAGCTGTTCAACGCCAGCCAGGCGCTGGCCACGCACCTGGGCGGCGGCGCCGCAGTGGACGTCAACGGGGTGATCAGTGCGCCCACCTACACGATCAATTCGGTGTCCAGCACCGGCCAGGTCACCGCGGGCGACTACAGCGACGTGGGCACGGCCTTCGACGCGGTCAGCCAGTCGCTGGCCAACGTTGCCGACCAGACCGACGCAGTGGACAGGCTGGCGGTGAAATACGACGTCGATGGCGCCGGCAACGCCACCGACACGGTCACCCTGACCGGCACCGGCAGTGGTGCCGCGGTGGCCCTGACCAACCTGGCCGACGGTACCGTACTGGCCGGCAGCCGCGATGCGGTGACCGGCAACCAGCTGTTCCAGACCAACAACGCGATCATCGGCTACTTCGGCGGCACCACCAGCTTCGACCCGACCACCAACCTGTGGACCGCGCCGACCTTCAGCATCTCTTCCATCGCCACCGATGGCAGCGTGCTGAGCAACGACTACAGCAACGTCACCGTTGCCTTTGCCGCCGTCGATGATTCGCTGGTCAGTCTCAACACCCGCATCAGCCAGATCCAGCCGGGCGCGGGCAGCCCGTTCGTACAGGTCAACTCGACCAAGGCCGCCGCCAGCGCGACCGGCGCCAACAGCATCGCCATCGGCCCGGTGGCCTCGGCCAGCGGCAGTGGCAGCACCGCGATCGGCGATGGCGCCACCGCCAGTGCCGACAACAGCGTCGCACTGGGCGCCGGCTCGGTGGCCAGCGTGGGCGCGGAGACGGGCTACACCGGTGCCTTCGGCAGCGCCGGCGGCAGCAACTCGGCAGGTGAAGTGGCGGTGGGCAGCACCGGGGGTGAGCGCAAGGTCACCCACGTCGCCGACGGCTCGGACCGCTATGACGCGGTCAACGTCGGCCAGCTGCAGAACGGCGTGAGCTACGCCATCGACCAGTCCAAGGCGTACACCGACACCCAGATCAACAACATCAACAACGGCACCTCGGGCATGTTCCAGGTCAACAACACCAACAACCTGGCCGCACCTGCGGCAACCGGTGCCAACGCGGCCGCAGGTGGCGTCGGCTCGACCGCCGCCGGTGCCAACAGCACCGCGCTGGGCAATGGTGCCAGCGCGCAGGCCAGCAACACGGTGGCGCTGGGCGCGGGATCGGTGGCCAATCGTGACGACACGGTCTCGGTCGGCAGCGCCGGTGCCGAGCGCCAGATCACCAACGTCGGCGACGGCAGCGCCGCCACCGACGCGGTCAATGTGCGCCAGCTGCAGGCCTCGCAGCAGGGCACGATCCGCTACGACACCACC
Organism: Stenotrophomonas sp.; assembly: GCF_031995405.1. Taxonomy (GTDB): domain Bacteria; phylum Pseudomonadota; class Gammaproteobacteria; order Xanthomonadales; family Xanthomonadaceae; genus Stenotrophomonas. Next base: position 33,497 of record NZ_DAMAGC010000005.1, read on the forward strand.
GTCAACGGCACCACCAACCTCAACAGCGTCACCCTGGGCAGCACCAGTACCGGGCCGACCACCGTGCACAACGTCGCCGCCGGTACCGCCGGCACCGATGCGGTCAACGTGGACCAGCTGCGCGCGGGGATGAACCAGAGCCTGGACTGGTCCAAGGCCTACACCGACGAACGCTTCGATTCGTTCGACCGCAACCTGCGCCGCACCGACGACCGCGCCTCGGCCGGCGTCGCCGCGGCGATGGCGGTGGCCGGACTGCCCCAGCCCTACGAGGCGGGCCGCAGCATGGCCGCGGTCGCGGCAGGCAGCTACAACGGCGAATCGGGCGTGGCGATAGGTATCTCCGGTGTATCCCAGGGCGGCCGCTGGATCTACAAGGTGGCCGGCACGACCAACAGCCGTGGCGAAGGCGGTGTCTCGGTGGGCGCCGGCATCCAGTGGTGAGGCGGCAGTACCGATGCGTCGTCAATGATCGCTCCCGGTGACCGCCATCGGCGGCGCCGGGAAGTCCAGCGCGGTTTCGCGCACAAGGGGGAATCCATGTCCGCAGCATCCAACACCCATGACCCCGCGCCGTTGCTGCGCTCGCTGTCGCTGTGCCTGGCGGTGCTGCTGTTCAGCGCCTGCGCCAGTGGCGGCAGGCACACGCCGGTGCTGGCAGCCGAGGCGGTGGGCAGCCCCCCTGACAGCGGAATTAGCTTCCCCGATCCGCAGCGGGCTTCGCTCAAGGAGGGGTTGTTCGTCAACCTGGACAACCTGCGCCTGTTCGCGCGCGGGATGAGCAAGCGACAGCTGTACACGCTGCTGGGGGCGCCGCATTTCGGTGAAGGCATGTGGGGCGTGCGCGAGTGGAACTACCTGTTCAACTTCCGCAGCACCCCGGGCGGGGACTATTTCACCTGCCAGTTCCAGGTGCATTTCGACAACAAGGGCATTGCCCAGGCCGGCTACTGGAAACCGCAGGCCTGCGCGGCGCTGCTGCAACCGCCCGCGGCGCCGCCGCCACCGCCGCCGCGTCCGGCACCGATGCCTGCTGAACCAGTGCGGCTGTCGGCCGATGCGCTGTTCGGGTTCGATAGTGCGGTGCTGACCGATGCCGGTCGACACAGCGTGGAGGCGCTGATGCAGCAGGTGCGCAGTGCCAGCCAGACGCAGACCATCCAGGTGCTGGGCTATACCGACCGGATCGGCAGTGACAGTTACAACATGCTGCTGTCGCAGCGGCGCGCCGACGCAGTGCGTGACGCGCTGGTGCAAGGCGGTGTTCCCGCCGCCGCGATCGTTGCCGAGGGACGCGGCAAATCCGATCCGCTGGTGCAATGCATGCAGGGCGACCGCAAGGCGGTGATCGCCTGCCTGGCGCCGAATCGTCGCGTGGAAATTTCCGGCCTGGCCCAGCACCGCTGAACCCTTGCGCGGCCGGTGGCCGCGCGTCCTCCCCCCCGTCCGGCTCCAGCGCGATGCGGCTGATGCGCATCGATCGGAGCGCCTTTTGACCTGGCTCGTCGCTCCGGCGGGATGTCTCCCCCGTCATCGCACTGGGGCGGCGGGCCAGGTCACCCTTCCGATGACCCCGCCCGTGCCCCCGTGCCGGTGCGCGACCGTTACGGCATCAGCACCTTGTCGACGACATGGATGACGCCATTGCTCTGGCGCACGTCGGCGATGGTGACGTGTGCGGTATTGCCCTTGCTGTCGGTAACGGTGATGCCCTTGCCGACCTGGCGCGCGGTCAGCGCTTCACCCTGCACGGTGGTCAGCGAGGCCTTGCCGCCACCCTGCTTGATCCTGGCCAGCAGCGCGGTGCTGTCCAGGTTGCCCGGCACAACGTGGTAGGTCAGCACCTTGGTCAGGTCGGCCTTTTTTTCCGGCTTCAGCAGGCCCTCTACCGTGCCCTTGGGCAAGGCGGCAAAGGCGGCGTTGGTCGGGGCGAAGACCGTGAACGGTCCGGCACCCTTGAGCGTATCGACCAGCCCGGCGGCCTTCACTGCGGCGACCAGCGTGGTGTGGTCCTTGGAATTGACGGCGTTGTCGATGATGTCCTTGTTGGCGTACATCGCTGCGCCACCGACCATCGGGTTGGCGGAGGTGGCGGCCATGCTGGTGGCGGGCTTGGCCATCGGCGCCTGCGCGAACGCGAGCGGGGTGGCGGCGGTGGAAAGGCAGGCAAGCAGGAGCAGACCGGTGAACGAGGTTTTCATGTGCTTCTTCCCGACAGTGGCGTCCAAGTGACGCATGGGTACCTACGCGGAGAGCGACGCGCTGGATGCAGTGCCGCGCACATTGATTGTGTGACGGCCAGGTGAGGGCGGATCAGTCGTTGCCACGCGCGCTGGTGATGGTGGCGCCTTCGCGCATCACCCGCGTTACCGGGGTCTTCTCCACCACCTCCAGCAGCCGCTGCCACTGCGCATCGCTGAGTGTCGCGCTTGCATGCAGGATGCGGTGTACCACCAGCCTGTCTTCCGCATCACGCGTGGACGACAGCTCGGCGCGGAACTCGCCCAGGTCCCAGCCTTTCTTTTCCGCATACATGCGCAGGGTGATCGCGGTGCATGCCGACAGCGCGGCCAGGTACAGCTCGAACGGTGCCATGCCGGCGCCATGGCCACCCAGCGTGGCCGGCTCGTCGGCGATGACTTCATGGGCGCCATTGCCGATTCGGTGGCGGTAGTTGATGCCATCGGAAACGATCTGGACCTGTGCCATGGGGATGCCTGCAGTCTGGTGGAGCGCGCAGGATCGCATGCACTCGGCCCTGCCACCGGCGCCGCGGCTGGAATGCACCGTCGCGCGTCGCACCGTTACTGCACGCCGGGAACCTGCACCTTCAGTGCCGCGGCCTCGACATCGCACCCCGTGGGTGCCACGCCGCTGCCGCGCAAGCTGCCGATCTCGGCACGGGCAGCGGCCATGTCCGCAGTGAAATCGGCATTGGCATGCAACGCGGCGACGGCGCCGGCGGCCACTACGCGCCCCTCGAGCACGTCGCTCTGCCAGTGCGCGTTGCAGACCAGCCGGTTCTCGCCGAACGCGCGACCGCGCGCCAGCAGGGCATCGGCGCGGTCCGGACTCAGTTCGGTCAGCAGCAGCGCCCAGGTCCAGCTGATGGCGGTATGCCCGGACGGATAGGAGCCATCGGTGCGCAGTTGCGCCTCATCGTCCGGGGCGCAGGTAGCTTCCTTGTAGTACACGAACGGCCGGGTGCGCTTGTAATGGTCCTTGGCGGCGTAGGTGGCCAGCCCGGCGTCGACCAGACTGCGCTGCAGCAGCAGGTACAGCCGCGGCGTGTCCTGCTGGCTGATCGGGATGCCGAGCGCGCAGGCGAACGCGTTGGCCACGTGCGGGAAACGCAGGTCTGCATCGGAACTGGCCAGCGCATAGCGCGGCGTGCCGCGCAGTGTCTGCGATGCGCGGCTGACGGCCTGGTCCTGGGCGAAGCCGGCCGAGCCCCTGGCGGGCGGCGCCGGCAGCAGGGCCAGGCTGTCGGGCAGGGCGCGACCGAGGTAGCCGGCCGGAATGCCCGGCCGCAGCTCGGGCACCGGCTTTGCAGCCACCGCCGTTGCAGGCGGCGTGGTGGGGGTGGCCAGCGGGGCGGAGGCGCAGCCGGCGAGCAGCAGCGGCAGCAGCAGGCGCAGGGGGCGCGCAGCGGTCATCGGTCTCTCCCTGAAAGGTGCGGATGCGGCCCGACCAATCTGTCGCGGCATGCAGCGGCGCACAACCGCCTTTCTACGCGCGCGGCGCCAGTAAGTTTACTGTCGGTGCGGCGGCATCGTCCTGCAGGTTGAAGCGGACTTCGATGCGGGTGCCACCCATCGCGCTGCGTCCCACCAGCAGCGTGCCGCCGAGCAGCCGTGCGCGTTCCTCCATGCTGATCATGCCCAGTCCGGGCGCGGCACGGCCACTGCACGGCGGCATGCCGATGCCATCGTCGTCGATGCGCAACAGCAGCTGGTTCGCCACGACGGTGACCAGGACATCGGCGACGCTGGCCCGGGCATGCTTGTCGACGTTGTTGACCGCTTCCTGCACGATCCGGAACAGGCTCAGCTCCTGGTCATCGCGCAGCCGTGGCGGGTCCTCGATGCGGCAGCGCAGGTGCAGCGCGCCACGCGCATTGCGTTTGATGCAGAACGCATCCAGCGCACTGGCCAGGCCGGTGAAGCGCAGGATGCTCGGATGCAGCTCATGCGAGATCGAGCGGATGTCATTGGCCACCGACAGCAGCTGCTCCTGCAGTTCGACCACGCTGGGGCGCTCGCTGGCCGGCACCTGGTTGCGCAGCGCGCTGAGCCGGATGGAGATTGCCGCCAGCGACTGGTTGACGTCATCGTGCAGGTCGCGCGCGATCCGGGTGCGCTCTTCCTCCTGCACCACCAGCATGCGTCCGGTGACCTCGCCGAGCCGGCGATAGGCCTGCTGCAGCTTCAGGTGGTTGGAGAGTTTCTGCTCGGACAGCGCGCCCAGGAACAGCAGCGCGAAGCCGGTGCACAGGGTCCACGCCTGGGCAGTGACGAGGTTGCGTTCGGGACTCCACAGCGCGAACGGCCCCAGTCCTTCCATGCTCAGCTGCATGCCCAGCACCGCCACCACCAGCATGGCCAGGCTGGAGCCGGTGACCCCGAACACGATCAGTGCCCACACCAGCAGCGGAATGGGTGCCAGTGCCAGCAGCGGCGTGATCACCCCCACCGGCCAGTCCATGCCCCACAGCAGGCCAAGCCCGGTCACCAGCAGCACGGCGACGCCGATCGTGCGCCAATGCCAACCGTGCCGGCGCTCGGGGAGGTGCACGACGCGGGCGATGTTGACCACGCAGGGGACGATGAGCAGGTAGCTGACCGCGCTGCACAGGATCAGTTCCTGCAGTTGCAGCGCCGGCAGGGCCGAGGCCGCGGTCGAGGCCGTCATCAGCTGCAGCCAGGTGCTGCCCAGCGGGAGCACCGCGCATGCCAGCAGCAGGAACAGTGCGATATCCCGATAGCCTTCCAGCGCCGCGCGGGTTCCGCGCCACTGCAGCAGCAGCCACGCCACGACCGCCACCAGCGCGAACTCGCCAAGACTGGCCAGCACGCGCGAGACGGCGATGAACGGGACGAACAGGAAGGCCAGTACGGTGCCCGCGCAGGCCGAAAGCAGGCACGTCCTCCAGGCCTGGCGGGGTGAGAACAGCAGCCATGCCAGCAGCAGGGGACCGGGTACCCACAGCACGTGCAGGCGGAACCCGGGCAGTTGTGCAAGCGTGGGCAGCAGTTGACCGAGCAGGCAGCCGCACATCAGCGGCAGTACCTGCGTGAACAGTGTGGGTATGTCCGGTGAAGCAGATGTGCAGGGCGGCGATCGAGGTGTGGCTGTCTTCGTGGTGACGACCTGCGCCGCCCGCGGAGCAGCCTGCTTCGGTTGGGGGATCACCTGGACCATGCACCTTGGTACCGCACGTGTGGGTAAAATGTTGACCGGCAGCACATGCCGCCGATATCGCAATCGCATCCGATGTCTATCGTGTCGTGATACAAATCACACTTGTAAGTTCCGATCCTTTCCCGCCTTGTCGCCGTGTCGCTTCCGACCCACAATCGCGGCGATGTAAGCAGGTTCCCTTTCCTCGCGCTATCCGATTTCCGACCTGCCCAAGGAGCTGGCATGGACGAACCGATGGCCCCCTACAGCCGCTTCGTCGTGGATGGCTTCGATGCCGATGCGTTGCTGGGCGTTGTGCGCGACACCCGCTTCGAACAGCGGCTGCTGGGCGCGGGACACTTCCGCGCCTGTCTGCAACGCCTGGTATTTCCCGAATTCAGCCTGGACAGTGGCGCCTACACGTTGCCCATCTTTGCCAGCGGCAGCTTTGCCGAGGGCATGCTCGCCCTGGCGATGGCGATGTCCTGCACGCAGCCGATGTGGGCCAACGGCCGTTGGATCGGCGCCGGGCAGGTGATGGTGTTTGCCGAGGACAGCGAGTTGAACGTGCGTCCCAGCCCGGGTGGCTGGCAATGGGCGGTACTGCTGATCCCGCGCGAGGTGCTGCAACGCGCTGCCGTGGCCCGGCTCGGGCGCGAGCTGCGCGTGCCACGGCGGGGATGGTGCAGCAGCCCCGCCGCGCCGGCCGACGCGCGCAATCTGCGCGAGGGCGTGTTCAAGGTTCTCGACGATGCGGCCGCCCGGCAGGGCCTGATCAGCCCGGCGCAGCTGGACGCGCAGGCCCAGCTGCTGTTGGGCGTATTCGTCGATGCGGTCGGTGCCAGCGACGCCGGCCCGGAGCGGCGAGGCCTGGGCAGCGGGGCCGAGCGGCATCGGGAGGCGCTGGTGCGGCGGGCGGAAGGGTATCTGAAGACGCAGCTGGACCGTCCGTTCGACAGCCGCATGCTGTCCCTGGCGCTGGGCGTGGGCGAACGGCAGCTGGAACGGGTGTTCCGTGATGCCTACGGACACGGGCCCTGTCACTGGCACCAGATGGCGCGGATGAATCTGGCCCGCAGCGCACTGCTGCACGCCGGCCGCACGGCCAGTGTCACCGAGATCGCAACCCGGTACGGCTTCGCCCACCTGGGCAGGTTCTCCGTGATGTACCGCACTGTTTTCGGGGAATGTCCGCGCGACACACTGAGGACATGAATCCGTTGCAGGGCGACATCGCCGCTCGATCCCTGAAAACAGGCACGTTGTGCATCAAAACATCACGGTTCCGTCACGGTAGGGATCGCATGTTCGGCACACGCAGTGTCAGTGTCTGCAACTCAATCAGGGGATGATTGATGCCAACGGAGACCATGCAATGGATGTTTCGTGTGCACGCGCGGCGGGGCCGCAGTTCCGCAAGGTAGTGGTGGCCGATGACCACATGCTGGTTGCGCAGGGCATAGAGCGGTTGCTGATGGACTGCTTCGATTCGATCGTGCTGGTGTCCTCCGGGGAGGAGCTGGTGGAAACGGTGCGCCGCGATCCCCCCGACGTGATCGTTGCCGACATCAGCATGCCCGGCATCAGCGGGATCGAGGCGATGCGCATGGTGCATGAGGAAGGCTATGCGATGCCTTTCGTGTTCCTGACCATGCATGACGAATCGAGCATGGCCGCCGAGGCGATCCGTGCCGGCGCACGCGGCTACATCCTCAAGAGTTCGGCCGGGGACGAGCTGGTCCGCGCGCTCAATGGGGTGATGGACGGGCAGACCTATGTCACCCCGACCGTGGCGGTCAACGCGATCGTGTGCTCGGGCCGGCGCCAGTACAGCCTCACCGACAAGCAGCTGCGCATCCTGGAGTACGTGGCACTGGGCCTGCGTTCCAAGCAGATCGCCTACGAGCTGGGCGTGTCGGTACGCACCATCGAATCGCACAAGTACGCGATCATGCAGGAGCTGGGCGTGCATGGCACGCTGGAGCTGGTGCGCAAGGCCGAACAGGAAGGCCTGATCCGCCACTGAGGCCGTGTCCTGCGCGCCGGCAAGTAGATTTACTTGCCAGCGTCCGGTTGTTTTTCCCTTGTGCCCCCCCCGGCGCTCCGCCCACCATCGGCTCATGCGTGGAACGGGCGGAAGCGATGAATGCGGTCCGTGTGCTGCTGGCCGAAGATGGATGTGCGATGGGGCGGCAGCTTCGCGGCCTGCTGTGCCAGCAGTTCCAGGTGCTCGGGCTGGTCCAGGACGGCGCCTCGCTGGTGCAGGCCGCGCAGACCATGCTGCCCGACGTGGTGGTGACCGATATCGCCATGCCTGAAATGAACGGACTGGACGCGGTGCGCCGGCTGCGCGCGCAACGCCCGGTGCTGGGGGTGGTGTTCATCACCGTGCACGCCGAGCCGCAGATGGTGGCCCAGGCGATGGCAATGGGTCCGTGCAGCTACGTCCTCAAGTCCGACGCCGGCGATGACCTGCTGCAGGCGGTGCAGGCGGCGGTGGATGGAGTGTCGTTCGTGTCGCGGTCGCTGCGCGCGCCGGGCCACCGCGACCGCGACTAGACCAGGATCCCGACCAGCTTGCTGACCAGTTCATCCACCGACATCGCCAGCAACACCAGTGGGCACAGCGGCAACAGGGCGTACAGGGCGATCCACAGCAGGTTCCAGCGGTCCAACGGCACCACGGCCATGCTGGCCAGACCCTTGTAGACCCCGCTGAAATCGGCAAATGCCGATGCGTCCCCGTGGTCGAGCAGTGAGTCCTCGTCGGCAGCGGATGCCGCGCCGGCCTGCCAGCGCTGGTCGAACAGTGCCGCCGCCCGGTTGCCCAGCGCATCGAAGCGGTACAGCGCATGCCGTTTGGTGCGCATCAGCAGGGGCATCAACAGCAGCAGCGGCGCCACCAGCAGCGCGGTGGCACCGATCACGTAGCCGGCCAGCAGGTGGCGCACGTCGTACAGGGTCTGCCCCAGCCAGGTGATGTGGTTCAGGCACGCGCCGGCCAGCAGCAGCCCGCCGGCCATCGACAGTACCGCGAACCGCTCCTGCGCGATGCCCAGGAAGGCCAGGCCGCCGGCGCCGTCGGGGTGCTCGGCATGCAGCACCAGGCCGCTGCGCGGCAGGCGCCACAACAGCCAGGTCCACAACAGGTAGCGCCACAGCCACAACAGCGCCACCAGCCGGAACAGCGGCACCGCGACCCATTCGTACCAGCGTCCGGCCGGAGTCAGCACCGCGCCGTCCAGTCGCCAGTCGATCACGCCGGGCAGCAGGCTGAGGGCGGTGCCCGACAGGAACAACGGCAGCACTGCGATCAGCACGCACAGCGCTTCGGGCACCCAGCCATCGCGACCGCGGCGCACCTGCTGCAGCAGCGCGTGCAGGCGTGGCAGGCGGCGCGCGGGCACCAGGCTGGCATGGCTGAGCTGGCGGAACGCATTGCGCAGCAGGGCATCCGAGCGGGGCGCGGCGATCACCAGCAGCGGCAGCGCCAGCAGCAGGCGTGCCAAGGTGGCGTAGTCGCCGAGCAGCGACATCGCCCCGTGCTTCGGCAGCAGCGTGCCGTCCACCGCGGTGAGCAGCAGCATCGGCAGCAGCGACACCGCCACCAGCAGCAGGGCCAGCCACAGCGAAAGATGCGCACTGCCACCCAGTGCGCCGGTGGCGTGCAGCAGCCGGTGCACCAGCCCGCCGCGCATCAGTGAGTAGCTGTCCTGGTCCATGTAGCGAGCATAACGCTGCCCCGGCCGTGCGCCGGCGCAGTAAAAATACTGGGGGCGGTGCAGTACCAATCCCGATTGTGCCGGTCTGCGCACGCGCCCAAGCTGGGCACCTGTCGCAAGGACTCCGCCGATGCTTCTGGTGATCGACTTCCTCACCCGCTTCTGGACGGACATGGTGGACCGCGCCGACGGCCCGATGACCTTCCGCTTCTTCCTGCAGCCGAGCATGGCGCTGATCACCGCGCTGATCGACGGCATCAAGGACGCACGCGCCGGCAAGGCGCCGTATGCGTGGCTGCTGGCGCACAGCGGTGCGGAACAGCGCCTGGGCATCTGGCGCGAAGGCGTGACTGCTACCGCGCGGATCCTGTTGCTCGGCGTGGGCATGGATGTGATCTACCAGTTCCGCATGTTCGGCGGCTTCAAGTATCCGGCCGAGGCGTTCGTGATCGCGGTGGTGCTGGGCTTCCTGCCGTACCTGGTGCTACGGGGCCCGATCAGCCGCATTGCCGGCTGGTGGCTGCAGCGCCGCGCCGCCCCCCCGCCCAAGGACCCCCAGCCATGACCCGCGACGACCCGCGCAAACAGTTGACCGATCGCGCCGTGACCATCGAGCAGGCACGGGATCTGCTGGGCGGCACCGATGCGGCGTCGATGGAGCTGTCCTCGCGCCGCACCGGAATGTCATTCCAGCGCACCCGGATGAGCGCCGACCGCACGCTGATGTCGATCATCCGTACGGCGCTGTCGCTGATCGGCTTCGGCTTCACCATCTACCAGTTCTTCGGCCACATGCTGGAAGTGCCGGGCAGCGGCCTGCGCCCGCACGCCCCGCGCAACTTCGGCGTGGCGCTGGTCGCCCTCGGGATGGTGCTGCTGACCCTGGGCATCGTCTACCACGTGCGGTACATGCAGCAACTGCGCGCCGAGCGCCAGCTGATGATCGGCGAAGGATTGATCCATGGCGAAAGCCACTACCCGATCTCGCTGACCCTGATCACCGCCGGATTGCTGTGGCTGCTGGGACTGATGGCCATCGTCAGCATGACCTTCAACGTGGCCCCGTTCGCATAGGTGCACCGGCTCAGGCCGCACCCCTGGCCGGCACAGCGTCGGCATCCCTTGATGTTCACCGGAGACTGTCATGGCAAACGCAAAGGCCGCCGCACCGAACAAGCCCGCTGCTGCAGCGAAGAAGAGCAACGGCAAACGCCCCAACATCCTGGTGATCTGGGGCGATGACATCGGCATCAGCAACCTGAGCTGCTACAGCCAGGGCCTGATGGGGTATCGCACGCCCAACATCGACCGCATCGCGCAGGAGGGAACGCTGTTCACCGACTCCTACGGCGAACAGTCGTGCACGGCCGGACGTTCCTCGTTCATTACCGGGCAGAGCGTGTACCGCACCGGCCTGTCCAAGGTGGGCATCCCCGGCGCGCCGACCGGCATGAACGAAAAGCTGGTGACCATCGCCGCCCTGCTCAAGAACCAGGGCTACGCCACCGCGCAGTTCGGCAAGAACCATCTTGGCGACCTCAACCACATGCTGCCCACCAACCACGGCTTCGACGAGTTCTACGGCAACCTGTACCACCTCAACGCCGAGGAAGAGCCGGAGATGTACGACTACTTCCCGGAGAAGGACTTCCCGAATTTCCGCAAGACCAGCGGGCCGCGCGGGGTCATCCGCAGCTGGGCGACCGACAAGGACGATGCGACCGAACAGGAGCGGTGGGGCAGGGTGGGCAAGCAGAAGATCGAGGATACCGGGCCGTTGACGCCGACCCGGATGGAAACCTGCGACGAGGATTTCGCTGCCACCGCCAAGGACTTCATCAAGCGCAAGCACGATGAGGACACCCCGTTCTTCGTCTGGGTGAACTTCACCCACATGCACCTGTTCACCCACACCAAGAAGGAAAGCCTTGGCCAGGCCGGTCGCTGGCAGTCGCCCTACCACGACACCATGATCGACCATGACCGCAATGTCGGCTCGCTGCTGGACTACCTGGATGAGCTTGGGATCGCCGAGGACACCTTCGTGATGTACTCCACCGATAACGGCCCGCACCGCAACTCGTGGCCCGACGGTGGCACCACCCCCTTCCGCAGCGAGAAGGACACCAACTGGGAGGGCGCGTTCCGTATTCCGATGGTGGTGCGCTGGCCTGGCCACATCCCGGCCGGCACGATCGCCAACGGCATCGTGCAGCACCATGACTGGCTGCCGACTTTCCTGTCGATGGCCGGCGACCCGGACGTGACCGAGAAGCTGAAAAAAGGCTACAAGGCCATCGGGCGCACCTACAAGAACCATATCGACGGCGTCGATCTCACTGGCTATTTGACCGGCAAGGAGAAGGAGAGCCCGCGCAAGCTGTTCGTGTACTTCAGCGACGACGGCGATGTGATGGCCATCCGCTACGACAACTGGAAGGTGTCGTTCATGGAGCAACGCTGCAAGGGAACCCTGCAGGTGTGGTCCGAACCGCTGATCCGGCTGCGCCTGCCCAAGGTCTACAACCTGCGCACCGACCCGTACGAGTTCGCCGACATCACCTCCAACTCGTACTACGACTGGTTCCTGCATCACGATTACATCCTGTTTGGTGCGTATGCGATCGCCGACAAGTTCGCCGCCACCTTCAAGGACTTCCCGCGGGTGCAGAAGCCGAACTCGTTCACCATCGACGATGCGTTGGCCAAGCTGAGCGACGCCTGCGCCGGCAACCAGTAGCGCGCACGGTGGCGGGGAGGGCAGCCTCTCCGCCACTGCGAAGGACATCGCGGGCGCCGCACGCGCCGCCGCTTTCCCGAACCAGGAGCCACTCCGATGCGTGATCACGCCGTCCCCTTCGTCGCGTCGCCGCCTTCTGCGCGGCAGGCCCCCATGCGTCCTGCGACGACCGTGGAGGGATGGGCATGAGCGTCGTGGCCGACACCATGATCGACATCGATGGCGGGGTGTTCCTGATGGGGTCCAATGACCACTACCCGGAAGAACGTCCCGCCCACAAGACCCGCGTGGACGGGTTCCGGATCGATCGCTACCCGGTGACCAACCGGGACTTCTCGCGGTTCGTCCGCGATACCGGCCATGTGACCGCAGCCGAGACCCCGGCCGATCCACGCGATTATCCGGGCGCGGACCCGGCCTTGCTGCTGCCGTCCTCGGTGGTGTTCGTGCAGCCGGCGCATCCGGTCGACCTGTCCAATCCACACAACTGGTGGCACTACATCGGCGGCGCCGACTGGCGCCACCCGCGTGGGCCCGGGTCGAGCCTGGAAGGGCTGGACGATCATCCGGTGGTGCACGTCAACTTCGCCGATGCGCTGGCCTACGCGCAGTGGATCGGCAAGGACCTGCCGACGGAAGCGGAATGGGAGTTCGCCGCCCGGGGTGGCCGCCAGGAGGGGGAGTTCGCCTGGGGCGACACCCTGACCGTGCGTGGCCGGCACCAGGCCAATACCTGGCAGGGCGAGTTCCCGTGGTTGAACCTGGACGAAGACGGCCACCGCTGGACCTCCCCGGTGGGCAGCTACGCGCCCAATGGCTACGGGCTGTACGACATGATCGGCAATGTCTGGGAATGGACCGCCGACTGGTATCAGCAGCACGACCAGCTTCAGGGCCGCCCGTGCTGCGCGATCGACAACCCCCGCGGCGGCGAGCGCGAACGCAGCCATGACCCGCGCGATCGCAGTGCGATTCCGCGCCGGGTGATGAAGGGCGGCTCGCACCTGTGCGCCCCCAATTACTGCCGTCGTTACCGTCCGGCCGCACGCATGGCGCAGCCGATCGACACCTCCACCTGCCATCTCGGCTTCCGTTGCGTGGAGCGCCGATGAACCGCCCCGATCCGTCGCGCCGCCCCTATTGGAGGATCGCCGATGCTTCCGCTCAAGGCATGGCTGTTGGCCATCACCGAACCGGTGGTGGTGCTGATCGATGCGATGGCCATGGTGCTGATCGTGCTGGCCACCGTGCTCGCCTTCGTGCGGGCGCTGCGGCTGGCGCTGCGCGGCAATGCGAGCAACGTGGAGCGCCGCGGCTTGTGGCTGGAGTACGGACGCTGGCTGGTGGCGGGCCTGACCATGCAACTGGCCGCGGACATCCTGGAATCCTCGATCTACACCAGTTGGGACGCGATCGGCCAACTGGCTGCGATCGCGCTGATCCGGACCTTCCTGAATTTCTTCCTGGAGCGCGACATCCAGGAAGTGCGCGAACGCCAGCACCGCATCGTCCCGCCCGGGCCTGCGACCGCGGGCACCGACCGAACCGAGAGGTAGCCCGCATGGCCCGTCCAACCCAGCGTCATTACCGCCGCGCCAGCGGCGCCTGCGCGGCCCTGCTGGGCGCGTTGGCGCTGGCCGCCAGCCTGCAGGCGCATGCCACCGAGGGCGCGCTCGGGCGATCGATCACCGGTATGCAGATCACCTCCTACGCCGGGGTGATCCCGCCCGAGCCCGGCATGCAGTGGTCGCTCAGCTATGTGCACTACGACGGCAGGATCAGCGGCAACCGACCTGCGCCCATCGCCGGGCAGATCTCGCTGGGGCTGGAGGCCGACCTCAGCCTGACCGCCGCTACCGGCGTGTACGTGTGGCCGACCACCACCGGCAAATGGAACTTCGCCTCGATGTTGACCGTGCCGTACGTCACCGCCGACGTCACCGCCAGCCTCGAGGGTCCGCTGGGCGGACGGCGCCAGGTCAAGGACAGCGCGTCCAACCTGTTTGACGTGTACTTCGCGCCGTTCATCGCCGGCTACCACATCGACCCGGTCCAGCATGTCTCGTTCGGCCTGTACGTGTACGCCCCCACGGCCAAGTACGACCCGAACCGCCTGGCCAACCCGGGGCTCAACATCTGGACGCTGTCACCCAGCGTGGGCTACACCCACCTGTTCCAGAAGGGCACCCTGGAGTTCAGCGTGCTCGGCGCGGTGGACTGGTACAGCCGCAATGACGACACCGACTACAAGAACGGGCTCGTGCTGCGGACCGATGCGCTGCTGGTCAAACGCACGCCCAGCGGCTGGGGCTTCGGTGCCGCCGCAGGCTGGTTGCAGCAGGTGCAGGACGATGACGGCGCCACCGCCGACCGCCTCGACGGCTTCAAGGGGCGCTCGTTCGGCATCGGTCCGGTGCTGACCTACGGGAAGAAATGGGCCGGTGGCGAGCACGTGGACGTGTCGCTGCGCTACATCGGCGAGTTCAGCGTGCGCAACCGGTTTGAAGGCGATCCCTGGAACATCTCGATCAGCGGCGGATTCTGATTCCGTCCTCCCGCTTTGCTGCCTGGAGAAACGCGCATGGCTGCCGTATCCCGCCACATCTACTGGTCCACCTGCCTGCTGCTGGGCGCACTGGCGCCTGCGGGCCAGGCGGCCACGCGCGTGGCCAAGCCACCGCCTGAACCTGCGACGGCGGCCGTTGCCGACTCCCCCGAGCGCGACCCGGAGGCGTTGGCCGCGCTGGATCGCATGGGCGCGGCATTGCGCGCGCTCACGCAGTTCTCGCTCGTGTCCCAGGCCAGCACCGAAGTAGTACTCGATGACGGCCAGAAGATCGAGCTGGACGGGACGGTCACCTACAAGGTCAAGACGCCGAACCAGCTGTTCCTCGAGCTGCGCAGCGACCGCCAGTTGCGCCAGCTGTTCTATGACGGCAGCAGACTCTCGCTGTACTCGCCGCGCTTGAAGTACTACGCGCAGGTGGACGGGCTGGGCGCGACGCTGTCCGAGCTGGTCGAGGATGCGGCCAACCGCTATGGGATCGAGATGCCGTTGGCGGACATGTTCCTCTGGGGCACCGACAAGGCACCCAAAAGCGCCATCCGGGGGGCGCTGCACGTTGGTGGCGGCATCGTCGATGGCGAGGCGGTGGAGCAGTATGCCTTCCAGCAGGACCAGGTGGACTGGCAGATCTGGATTGCCAAGGCCACCTCGCTGCCGAAGAAGCTGATCATCACCGCGCTCGACGACCCGGCGCTGCCGCAGTACCGCGCCGAGCTGCACTGGAATACGCACAGCGCGGTGAACGCAAGCGCCTTCCAGTTCACCCCGCCTGCCGATGCGGCGCGGATCAAGCTGGTTCCGGTGGCCGTGGTGGTCCTCGATGCCGCGCGGGAGAAATGACATGCAGACCCTGATGCGCAATGAGCTGGCCCTGTGGGTGCTGTGCACTGGCGCGGTGCTCGCACTGGCGTTGTGCGCCGAGCCGGCGGCCGCCCAGCACGCCGGTTTCCGCGGTGGCGGCGGCGCGCGGGCAAGTGCCCATACCAACATCAACCGACCCGTGCAGCGGGGGCAGGGTGGAGCGGTCAACCGCAGCTTCAACGGCAACCGCAACGTCGATGTCAACCGCAACGTCAACCGCTCGGTGAACCGCAACGTCAACGTCAACGTGGACTACCACGACGACCACTGGAACCACTGGGACGACCATCCCTTCGCTACCGCCGCCGCAGTGACGGCCGGCGTGGCGGTGACCTCGGCGGTGATCGGTTCGATCGTCAGTGCGGTGCCGCCCAGCTGCGTGACCACGGTGATCAACGGCATGGCCTACCAGCAGTGCGGCAGCACCTGGTACGAACCGCGCTATGCCGGCACCACGGTGCAGTACGTGGTGATCAACCCCCCGCGCTGACCGCAGGTGTTGCCCGTTTACCGTCCCACCCGTCGCTGCGTCTGGCAGCGCATCCCTTTCCGCAACTGGAGCGTGCGTCATGAAAGCCTTCGCCATTGCCGTCCTGGCCAGCTCGCTGGTCGCCTGCGCGTCTTCGCCCACGGTGAAGACCGACTACGACACCACCGCCAACTTCGCGTCCTACAAGACCTATTCGTGGGCGATCACGCCCCAGGCCGGCTCACCGCTGGTGCAGCAGCGCATCGTGGCCGGCATCAATGCCCGCCTCCAGGCCAAGGGCCTGCGCGAAACGCCGCAGGGCGGCGACATCGCGCTGGCCGCGCACATCATCACCGCACAGAAGCAGACCCTGGATACCTTCTACACCGGCAGCGGGATGGGCGGGTGGGGGTGGCGGGGCGGCTGGGGCGGCGGCATGGCCATGGGCAGCGCGACCACCCAGGTGCATACCTACGACGTGGGCACGCTGGTGGTGGACCTGTTCGATGCGCGCACCAAGCAGGCGGTGTGGCGCGGGACGGCCAGCGGCACCGTGCCGAGCTCGCCGGACAAGGTCAATGCGGCCGTCGACGCAGGTCTGGACAAGCTGTTCGCAGCCTATCCGCCGGGCGCCGGCGCGGCCCGCTGAGTCGCATCGGCCCGGTCCACAGCGCTTTACCGCGCGGCGTCGCGCCGGGATTCTCCCTCCTGCCGGCGCGCCGTCGCGCACCTTCCCCGCACGCCGAGGTGCCTCGTGTCGATCCATTGCCGTGCGCTTGGCTGCCTGCTGTGTCTTTCCTCCCCGGCCTGGGCGCAGGCCGAGGCCACGCCGGCGCCGGCCGGCACAGCGGCGGCGCCGACAGGAAGGCAGGCGATGTTTCGTGACAGCGAAGACGGTCATTTCGACATGTCGCGCTGGCTGCTGGAGCACCGTGGTTTCCTGCCGGTGCCGATCATCATCACCGACCCGGCGGTCGGCAACGGCGGCGGCATCGGCCTGGCGTTCTTCCATCGCCCGCAGGCCGGCGCGGCACCGGCGGCCGACGGCAGTGCGCCGAAGATGGTCACCCCGGATATCTACGGTGGCGGCGCGATGCGCACCGAGAACGGCAGCAATGCCTACGGGCTCGGCGCGTCGCTGCACTTCGACGAGGACCGCTGGCGCTATCGCGGCGGCGTGGCCAAGACCTCGTTCAACCTGGGCTTCTACACGCCGGGCAGGCTGCTGCCGCCGGAGAAGATCGAGTACAACGTGGACGGGCTGATGTCCTTCCAGCAGGGCTTCCGGCGCCTCGGCGAACGCGATCTGTTCCTTGGCCTGGCCTGGATCTACATGGACATGGACATCGGCTTCGATGTCGCGTCCGATCGCGACCGCTTCCAGCCGCACGAACTGGCCACGCGCAGCTCCGGTCTGGGCCTGTCGCTGGAGTACGACACCCGCGACAATCCGTTCACTCCGTCCAGTGGCTGGCTGGGCATGATCGAGGGCAACGCCTACCTGCCGGGCATCGGCAGCGACACCGCCTTCCAGAGCTATCGTGGGCACGCCTATGCGTACTGGCCGCTGGGCAGACAGTTCGTGCTGGGAGGGCGCGCCGATGCGCGCTGGGCCAACGGCGACATTCCGTTCTACCGGCTGCCGTACATCGATCTGCGCGGGATCGGCTCGGCCCGTTACCAGGACACCCGCGCGGCGGTGCTGGAAACCGAACTACGCTGGAACATGACCCAACGCTGGGCGCTGGTCGGCTTCGTCGGCGCCGGCCGGACCTGGGGCCGGCGCAACAGCTTCAGTAACAGCAGCAGCGAGGTGTCCAAGGGGGCGGGCGTGCGCTATCTGATTGCCCGCCAGCTGGGCATGCATGTCGGCGTGGATTACGCCTGGGGCCCGGAGGACGACACGTTCTACATCCAGGTCGGCAGCGCATGGCGCTGACCTGGCCCGCCGGATGGGCATGCTGGCTGCTGCCGGTGCTGGGCTGGCCCTGCGTGCTGCACGCGGCGGCTCCGGCGCCCGAGGCGACGACGGCGGGGGCCAGCTGCGGGGTCCGGGCAGCGGGCGATACGCGGCCGCGGATCGGCCTGGCGCTGGGCGGCGGCGGCGCGCGTGGCATGGCCCATGTCCGCATCCTCAAGCAGCTGGAAGCCCAACACATTCCGGTGGACTGCATCGCCGGCACCAGCGCGGGTGCGTTGGTGGGTGCGTTGTACGCGTCCGGCGCCACCCCGGAGCAGATTGAAACGCTGGTATTGGACACGCAGTGGATGAGCATGTTCAGCGATACCCTGCCTCGGCGCGAGCGCTCGCTGCGGCGCAAGGCCGACGATTACGCGCAGCTGGCACCGATCGGGATCGGACTGGGCGGCGACCAGGGCAAGTCGGTGGCGCTGGCCGGCGGGCTGTCGGAAGGCGAGAAGATGATCGCGCTGTTCGAGCGCGCCACCGGCGGCGCGCGCGTGAGCGGTCGCTTCGACGACCTGCCGATTCCATTCCGCGCGGTGGCCACCAACATCAACACGGGCAAGCCGGTGGTGCTGGCGCAGGGCAGCCTGTCCATGGCGATGCGCGCGAGCATGTCGTTGCCGGGGATCTTCCGGCCGGTGGTGATCGATGGCCAGGTGCTGGTCGATGGCGGGGTGTCCAACCAGGTCCCCATCGACGTGGTGCGGGCGATGGGCGCCGACCGGGTGATCGCGGTGGACGTGGGCACGCCGCTGCGCGTGCTCGATGGCAACGCGAGCCTGGTCGATGTGATCGGCCAGCTCAGTGGCTTTCTGACCACCGGCAGCGCGCAGCGCCAGCTGGACAGCCTGGGCACGGGCGACCTGCTGATTTCGCCGGACCTGACCGGCAAGGTGGCCACCGGCGATTTCGACAAGGCGCCGGAGGCATTGCGCATCGGCCAGCGGGCCGCCGACGCGGCCGCGCCTGCGTTGCGTTCGTTCGAGCAGCCGCTGTCGGCGTATGCGGCGTGGCAGGCGCAACGCACGCGGCGTGCGGCGCCGGTGGTCGAGCAGCCGGTGGCGTTCGTGGAGGTGGTCAACGACACCGGCTACGCCGACGCGCTGCTGTTGTCGTACCTGCCGTTGCAGGTGGGCGCGCCGCTGGATACCGGGGCGATGCAGGCGGGCATCCTGCGCGGCTACGGCATGGGCACGCTGGCCAGCTTCAGCTATGAACTGCGCGAGCGTGACGGAAAGACCGGTGTCGTGGTGACCGCACACGCCAAGCCGAACGGGCCGGCCTACCTGGAAGCCGGCCTGAGCCTGAGCAACGACCTGCAGGGCAACCAGGAAACCAATCTGCGCGCCGGCATCCTGTTCGCCCCGCTGTCGCCCTACGGGGCCGAGGCGCGGGTGGTGCTGCAGCTCGGCGGCGAGCCGGGGCTGACCGGCGAGTACTACCATCCGTTCGATCTGCACAACCGCTACGCCTTCCAGGTGGCCGGCGGCGTGCAGACACGCACCTTCAATCTGTATGACGACAACGGCGACCCGACCTCGCGCTTCCGGGTACGACGCACCGGGGCCACGCTGGGGCTGGTGCGCCACGTCGGCGACGTGCTGTCACTGACCGCGGGCCTGCAGCGCTACACCGGCAGCGCCGAGGTGGAGATCGGCGACCCCTCGCTGCCGCGCACGCATTTCGAGGAAGGCGCCTGGTTCGCGCAGGCCACGCTTGACGATATCGACAGCGTGTACTTCCCGCGCGACGGGGTGCTGGTCAACCTCGGCACCTACCAGTCCAGGCCGGGGCTGGGTGCCGACACCGACTTTGGCCAGTGGGACCTGGATGCGGTGGGCGCGCGCTCGTTCGGGCGGCACGCGCTGCAGCTCGGGCTGCGCTACCACGTGACGGCGTCCGGCACGGCGCCACTGCAGAGCCTGTATCGGCTGGGCGGACGCTGGCGGCTGGCCGGCTTCCAGCACAACCAGTTGACCGGGCAGGACTACGCGCTCGGCTTTGCCGGCTACACCTATGAACTGGGCAAGGTCCTGGGACGGTCGGCGCAGGTCGGGGGCACGGTGGAATACGGCAATGCGTGGCAACGGCGCTCGGACATGTCGCTCAGAGACGGCATCTGGAACGGCAGCGTGTTCCTGGGCTTCGATTCGTGGATCGGACCGCTGATCTTCGGCGTGGGTTTCCGCGAGGGCGGCGAGAACGTGGTGTTCATCGAGCTCGGCCAATCGTTGTGAGCCGCATCGTCGCGGTGCCGAGCATGGCTCGGCACTACCAACCGCAATCCGTAGCGCCGAGCCATGCTCGGCAGCACCCAACCGCAATACGTAGCGCCGAGCCATGCTCGGCAGCACCCAACCGCAATACGTAGCGCCGAGCCATGCTCGGCAACACCCAACCGCAATCCGTAGTGCCGAACCATGCTCGGCAACACCCAACCGCAATCCGTAGTGCCGAGCCACGCTCGGCAACCCGCAACCCGCAACCCGCAACCCGCAACCCGCCAGCCGGCCTGCACCCTAAAGCACCTGCGACAGAATCACGCCCAGCGCGCCGAACCAGCACACGATCACAAACCAGGCCAGCACCGCATTGGCGCCAATGCCGCGGTGGCGCACCAGCAGGCTGACCACCAGCGCGGCCAGCAGCGGCAGCACGAACAGGCTGAGGATCCAGATCCAGGGATGGCTGGGCATGTCAGTTGAGCTTCTTGTCCGGGTAGTAGCGGGTGCCTTTGACGGTCAGCTCGGCCGCCAGCCCGCTCTCGGTCATCTGGTAAACCCAGACATCGTCGGAGACCTCCACCGCGCCGCTGAGGCCGGCGCCGGCCTTGTCCACCTTGGCCGCCAGCGTGGCCTGGCCACCGATCTCGATGCCGTGGGTGATGAAGTCCTGATAGGCCGCCGGTGTCCTGAACACCCACACCAGATCGAAGGTCTTCGCGCCGAAGCCCAATCCGGCCTGGATCTCAACCATGCGCATGAAGGTCGCCTCGCCGCTGCGGTTGTCCACCGCCACGCCGTGACCGCCGCCGCCGCCGGCCACCAGCACCTTCACCCCGAAACTGCGGAACACCGCATACCCCGCTGCCTGCTGTATCGCCTCGCGTGCGGCGGGCTGGGTGGCATACAGGCGCGACAGTACCTCGGCGGTGGCGGCCCGCGCCTGGTTCTGCGCCTGCAGCTTGTCCGGCCCGGGCGGCGTGCTGCTGCGTGGTGCGGAGGTGCTGCACCCTGCACACAGGAGGGTCGCAAGGGCGAGGGTCAACGTGGCGTTCATGGCATGGCCTCCGCGGCCGGTGCGCTGGAGGGCACCCGTTCGATCTGTGGTGAGGTCCATTGCCCGTCCAGCAGCGCCTGCCTGGGCCAGTAGTAGCGCATCGCCGCCATGAACGGTCCGGCCGGTGCCGGCAGCCAGTTGCGCTGCTTGTCCCCGCCCGGTGGTGCGTGTTGGATGTAGAGCGTGATGCCGCCATCGGCGTCTTTCGTCAGTTGCGGCAGCATCGCCGCGTTGATGAGATAGCGGTCGATCGGGTTGGCCACCAGCAGCTGGTCGGGCAGTCCGTACATGGTCAGCGACCAGAATGCGTTGACCGGCGGCAGCGCATCCTTGCCGAAGCGCAAGGTGTAGCGTTGGGTGGCGCCATCCAATGGCGCGCCGTCGGCGTCGGTCTCGTAGATGGGGTACATCGCCTCGTCGCGCGAGTTGGCACCGATGCCGACCTGGGTACCGGTGGCGCGGGCAACGTAATCGTTCTTGAGGAACTCGCGCGTACCAAACAGGGTGTCGCTGTGCCCGGCCAGCGCTGCGCGGCGCTGGTCGATTTCGCGCTGGCCATCGGCCATGCCCTGCTGCATCGCCTGCACGGTCGTGGCGGACAGTGCCGCCACGTCCAGCGGCTTGCCCGGCACGATACCGATGCGGGCGAAGCGCTCGCGCAAGGCGACCTCGCTCGGGTGCACCGGCGCGAACTGCAGCAGGAACGCCAACTGCGCGAAGAAGGCCGGCGAACTGCGCGTGGCCTCGGGGGTGAGCGGCTGGGGCCAGTGCACCGCCGCCGGGGCGGGCGGCGGCGGGTTGCCAAGAAATGCCGACAGCGGCTGCACCCGGTAGCCGGCCTGGATCTGCTTGACGTTGTCCAGGTCGTCCGGATTGAACAGCTGGGTGCGTCCGACCATGCTGACCAGCTCGGTCTCGGCGCGGATCACCTGGGTGATGCCGTCGGGCACCGCCCCGCGCCAGTCGGGGCCGGCGATCAGATAGCGACCGCCGTTGTTGCCGGTGGTACGGCTGCCGATGTAGTCGAAGTTGTAGGTGTACAGGTCCATCAACTGCAGCACGAAGTACCGTGTCGGTTCCATCTTCGGCACGCTGATCACCACCGGTTCGGCGCGCAGGTCCAGGCCGGCGAAGGAGTAGGGTGTATCCGAGTTGGGGGTGACGAAGGCCGTATCGGCCGGGGTGAACACCCGTGCGATGTTGAGCAGGGTGTTGAACGGCCCCTTGTATTGCGGGTTGCCGGTGTCGACGCTGAAGGTATGCATGGTCTGGTACTCGGCCAGCATCGGCACGCCGTAGACGTAGGCCTCGCGCGCAATGGCGCGCACCTCCTGCTGGTCGTCGGTCGGGGGGCCGGGGGGCGGGAGCCCGGGCGTTGTGGGCTGCGCCGACGGGGTTGGTCGACACGCCGCCAGTATCGCCACCACGGCCGCGCCGATCGCCACGCCAAGGGCCAGATGCAACAGTCGCATGATCCACTCTCCCTTTCGTCAGGCAGCCGGCGCGTGACACGCGCTATTCGGGGAACACCAGGGTGACGCTGAAGCGTCCGGTCCAACGGTTGGCATACTGCGGACGGTCGACGTTGTAGAAGCCGCCCAGGCCGATGCTGACCGGGGTATGGCCCACCCGCAGCACCTTGGACACGGTGGCGCCCAGCGGCACCGTCCACGCATCGCCGCTGGCGGCCTTCCAGTTGTAGCTGGTCTCGGAGGTGAAGCTGAGCGACCAGCCGCGCGGCAGGTTGCGGGTGACGAAGGGCTGCACGCTGGTGCTGCTGACATCCTCGCGGTCACCATCACCGCCCACCGACCACACGTGGTTGGCCAATGCACCCACCGTCCATGCCTTGGTCTTGTGGACGAGGATGAAGGCCGGGCCCAGCGAGTACTTGCCGGTGCCCAGGCTGTCATGCGAGGCGGTGTCGAGCAGGGCGGCGGCGCCGAAGCCGATCTCGGTGCCGTGTGCCTCCGAAGCAGTCTTGGGAATGTAGTAGCCCTGCACGAACAGGTCGCCGCTGCCGTGCTTGCGCTCGGGGAACTGGTTCCAGCTCAGCGGCAGGATCGGGCGCAGGATGAACTTGCCACGTTCGCCCACGAACGGAATCACCGGCTGGATCTTCAGCTGCTCGTTGTGGAAATCGCCCCCGGGGCCGACCGAGCCGAGGTAGTTGTACTGGAACGGCACCGATATCAGTGCCGCGCCCGGGTCGGCGAGCTTGCGGGCGATGTCGTCGGTGGCGCTGTCGCCGCCCGATTGGGCGGCGACGGCAAGCGGCCACGACACCGCCAGCATGCCGCCGATGGCAAGGATGCGGCGTCGGCTCATCGCGGCGCGTCCACGACCACGTACTGCACCGTGCTGCCGACGTAGCGCGGTTGGTACCACGCGCTGTCGCATTGCTGGTAGCCGATCCCGTTGACCACTACCGTGCTGCAGCCGACCGGCAGCGAGTAGGCGATCGAGCCGATCA
The DNA here is from genome assembly GCF_031995405.1 of Stenotrophomonas sp. Taxonomy (GTDB): domain Bacteria; phylum Pseudomonadota; class Gammaproteobacteria; order Xanthomonadales; family Xanthomonadaceae; genus Stenotrophomonas. The sequence goes on from NZ_DAMAGC010000005.1 coordinate 56,973, forward strand.
CCGCCGAGGTCACCGCCACGCCGGCGGTGAAGGCGGCGCCATCCCAGAACGGGTGATCCCAATAGGGCGGTGGCGGCGGCGGTGGTGGTGGGCCGGGTGGATGCGGTCCGGGTCCTGGCCCGGGTCCTGGCCCGGGTCCGGGGCCAGGCGGATGCGGTCCAGGACCGGGACCCGGTCCAGGGCCAGGATGTGGTCCAGGCCCCGGTCCAGGATGCGGCCCCGGCCCGGGCCCCGGCGGGTGCGGCGCGAACCCGCCGCCGCCACCGCCGCCCGGGTGGGCCATGCCGCCGCCAGCAAAGCCGCCGCCGCCGAATCCACCGGCGTGACTGATCGACGGATGCGCGAAGCCGCGCAGTCCGGGCCGCGCCTGCGCGGGGGAAGGGCTCAACAGGCTGCTGCAGGTAACAATCAACAGTGCGGCGATGAGGGGCGTGCGCCGTCCGGAAATGATGTCCATGCTCAGTTCCCTCCCGTCGGGGTGTCCTGCGCGGCCAGTGCAACCGGCACGAACACGATTTTGGTGGCCCCGGCAGGGTTGAAGGCCAGCTCGCTGGCGTTGACCGCACGTCGGGTATCCCATTGCAGCGTCGCCTGGTAGGTCGGCAACGCCGGGTCGGCATGGCTGGTGATCACCAGTTGCCGTGGCAGTGCGGTGGCATCGGAGATCCACACCTGCCAGTCCACCCCGGGCTGGCGGAAGGCGTACTGCCGCGTCGCCTCGCCATCGATGCGGGCACTACCCACCTGCAACGCGGACTGGAAGCCATCGGTGGGAAATGCCGACGTGCCCCACAGGAACAGATCGGCCAGCGGAAACTCCAGACCGTACGTGCTGGCCGAGTCGGCCAGCAGTGCCTGGCTGCTGCGATTGAGATCGTCCAGGGTGGCGTAGTACTTCAGCCGTGGCGAGTAGATGGTCAACTGCCTGCCGTCGTAGAACAGCTGGCGGTGCTGTTGCTCGCTCTGGATTTCCACGAAGAACCGGTCCGGCCCGCTGACCTTGTAGTCCACGGTGCCGGCCAGGGCCACCTTCTGCCCGTCATCGAGCACGTAGTCGGTGCTGGTGGTGGCGTGCAGCCGGAAGTGCGGCAGGGCGCGCAGCGCCTTGCCCATGCGCGCCAATGCGGCCACCGCATCGGGGTCGACACTGGCGTCGGAAGAAGCTGCAGGCACCGCTGCGGGTCGCGATGCCGCCGTGCGCGTGGCGGCGGCAAGCGGCGGGGACAGCGTGGCGGCAAAGACCAGGGCAAGCAGCAGGGCAGGGCGTGCGTTGGGCATGGTGTGCTCCGGGACGACAGCGGTGGGCCAGGCCGGTCGCGCCGACCCTGTCCTCACTGTGCGTAGCGCCGAACACGCGGACAAGCGGAGTTACACCGTAGCGGCCTAGGTATTTCTACGCAGTGGCCACGCCGGCGGAGTGGCCGGCGCCCGTATCCATTGCAGGAGAGGGCGACTCACCCATCCATCACGGCGCTGCTCGCATCGTCAGGCCGTTGCTGCCTGTCCGACCGGTGTCCTTTTCCACTCTTGGAGCGCGCGTCATGAAAGCCTTCGCCATTGCCGTCCTGGCCAGCTCGCTGGTCGCCTGCGCGTCCACGCCCACGGTCAAGACCGACTACGACAGCGCCGCCAACTTCGCCTCCTACAAAACCTACTCGTGGGCGATCAAGCCCCAGGCCAGCGCACCGTTGGTGCAGCAGCGCGTGGTGGCCGGCATCAATGCCCGTCTGCAGGCAAAGGGCCTGCGCGAAACAGCGCAGGGCGGTGACATCGCCCTTGCCGCGCACATCATGACCTCGCAGCGGCAGACGCTGGACACCTTCTACACCGGCACTGGCATGGGCGGCTGGGGCTGGCGCGGTGGCTGGGGCGGCGGCATGGGCAGTGCGACCACTACCGTGCGGACCTATGACATCGGCACGCTGGTGGTGGACATGTTCGATGCCCGCACCCAGCAGGCGGTGTGGCGCGGCACCGCCAGCGGCACCGTGCCCAGTTCGCCGGCGAAGGTCAACGCGGCCATTGAAGCCGGCCTGGACAAACTGTTCGCCGCCTATCCGCCGGGGGCGACCGCGCCGCGCTGAGGACGGCGCGGCGGCGGGTCACCGGCCCCTACGGGGCCCGTTTGGGGTCGCCGCCGCCTGCAGCGATCCACGCATCCACTGCCTGGCCCACTACCGTCATCGGCATCGCGCCGTTGCCGAGGATCAGGTCGTGGAAGGCGCGGATATCGAAACGATCGCCCAGCTGGTCGCGCGCTTTCTGGCGCAGCGCCAGCAGGCGCAGCTGGCCCATTTTGTAGGACGAGGCCTGGCCGGGCTGAACCAGGTAGCGGTTGATCTCCACGCGTACCTCGCCGGGCGTCATGCCGGTCTTGTCCTGCATGTAGGTGGCCGCCTGTTCGGGCGTCCAGCGTTTGCGGTGCAGGCCGGTGTCCACGACCAGCCGCACCGAGCGGAACATCTCCGCCTGCAGCCGGCCCAGGTCGCCGGCCGGGTCGTCCTTGTAGACCCCGGTTTCGGCCATCAGCTGTTCGGCATACAGCGCCCAGCCCTCGCTGAAGGCGCTGGGATTGAGGCTGCGGCGCAGCAGCGGCAGATCGGTGAGGGTCTGCCCGATGGATATCTGGAAATGGTGGCCGGGCGCGCCCTCGTGGTAGGTGAGGGTGGGAATGCTCCAGCGCGTGTTGGAGTCGATGTCGCCCAGATTGATGAAGAACGTGCCCGGCCGCGAACCGTCCATCGCAGGAGGGTAGTAATAGCCACCGGGCGAGGTCTTCTGCATATGCGCCGGCACCGGCTGCACCACCAGCTTCTGCGGCGGCAGATGGCCGAACCAGCGTGGCAGGATCGGGTCCAGATCGCGCAGGCGCTGCTCGATGTCGCCCAGCAGTTCCCTGCGTCCGGCCTCGCTGTCGGCATACCGATAGCGCGGGTCGTCGCGCAGCTGCCGCACGCGCGCGGCCACGCTGCCCTCGCGCAGGCCAAGCTGGATCAGGCGTGCATCCATTGCCTTTTCCACGCGCGCCACTTCATCCAGGCCGATCTGGTGGATCGCATCGGCATCCAGGTCGGTGCTGGTGTACCAGCGCAGCGCCGCATCGTAATAGGCCTTGCCCTGCGGCAGTGCCCAGACCCCCTTGTTGCCCAGGTGCCGGCCCTGGAGCGCCTGCACATCGGCCAGCAGGCGCTGGTAGCCGGGATTGACCGATGCCTGCACCGCCGTCGTGGCCTGGGCGAGCAGTTCGGCGCGCCGCGCGGGCGCGATCGCCGGCACCTTGTCCAGCTTGCGCTGCAGCGACTGCACCCACAGGCTGTCCTTCGGCGCGGGCGCCAGCAGCGTGCGGAACTGGTCTGCCGCGCCCTGCAGCGCGACCTCCGGCGGCACCACGCCCTGCGCGGCCTGCATGTCCACGTTGGCGCGTACCTGGTCCAGTTTGGGCCCCATCGCCTGCAGCCGCGCGATGTAGCTGCGTGCACTGGCCTCGTCGGTGACCGCGTGCTGGTTGTCCATGAACTGCGGCAGGTTCACCGGCAGGCTGAACAACTGGTCCACTGCGTAGGTGCTGCCGCCCACCGGCAGCCATGCGGCCGCCCACGGCACCGCCATCAGGTCGATCTGGGCCTGGTAGAACCAGCGTGCCAGGCCGTCGCTCAACCGCTGCTGCGGGTCCAGCGGAGCGCCGTGCCAGTCCTTGATCGCGGCCAGGTTGTCGGCCAGGAAGCGTCGGTTGACTTCACGCTGGGCCAGCGACACGTCGGTGAGCTGGCTGGAGAAGTCGGCGCCATCGCCACCGATGCCGAGCATCGTGCGCAGTTCCGGATCGGCGTTGATGGCTGCCATGGTCTGCGCGTCGAGCAGGCCATTGAAGGAAACGGCGGTTGGCGTGCCGGCGATGGCGGGGGTCTGCGCGTGCGCGATCGGCGGGGTCAACGCGAGGGTCGTGGCCAGGGCGACGGACAGCAGCAGGGGCAGGGTGGCGGGCTTGTTCGGAAACACGGGCTATCTCCGGTGGCGGGCGGTCTGCGCGCAGGCTACGCCAGCCGGCGCGACCACGCACCTGCGGTGGGTCACCGTGGCAGGCGGCGCAAACCGTGCGGCAACGATGACGATCCAGGTGTAGCCGGTACACACCGCTGGCTATATGCACATGCGCGGCGGTTCTTGCGGGTGTGCCGGACGTGCAGGCGGTGTGAGTGAAATCAGTGACTTGAGAAAAGTATCGTTCCACGCCGCCGGTCGGCGGTGCCGAGTGCGCGGGAGGCCCGATTGACGCCTTGCAACATGACGGCAGGATAGGTCGCAGCCATCCGGGGATACGTGATGCGCCCGACCTTCCTTTCGCAGGATCCTGCATGAACCTTCGCGCCTCCGTACCGCGACGCCGTGGTCTGTCCGTCGCCATCGTCATTGGTTTGTCCACGACGTTGCCCGCCACCACTGCGTCCGCGCAGTCTGGCAGTAGCCCTGCGGTGACCCAGCTCGACCAGGTCAGCGTGCTGGGCAGCCGCACCCAGGCACGTACCGTGCTCGAATCGCCGGTGCCCATCGATGTGCTCGGCGCCGAGGAAATCCGCAGCAGCGGCTACACCGACATCAGCCAGATCCTGCAGGCGCTGCTGCCCTCGTTCAACTTCCCGCACCCGACCACGCCGGACGGCAACACCCACATCCGCTCGGCCACGCTGCGCGGGCTGTCCCCGGACCAGACCCTGGTGCTGGTCAACGGCAAGCGCCGCCATGCCAGTGCCTGGGTCAACACCGGCGGCACGGTCGGCAAGGGCGCGGTCTCCACCGATCTCAACGCGATTCCGGTCAGCGCCATCGCCCGCATCGAAGTGCTGCGTGACGGCGCGTCGGCGCAGTACGGCTCGGATGCGATCGCCGGGGTGATCAACATCGTGCTGCGCGACGATGCTGGTTTCGATGGGCGCGTGAGTCACGGCAGCACCCGCGATGGCGGCGGCGATACCACCAGCATCGCGCTGGATACCGGCTTCGCCTTCCCCGACGGCGGTGGCCTGCATCTCACCTGGGATTACCGTGACCGCAAGGCGGCCGACCGTGGTTTGCCCGACACCCGCCAGCAGTACTTCGGTATCGGCCGCAACGGGCTGCCGGTGGCACTGTCCAGCACCTACGGTTCCGGTACCGGGCTGGCCCCGATCGGCGGTGCCGCCGCCGGCGCCGTGGCCGACCCGCGCGAGGCGGGCATCGACCGCGATGCGTTGTGGCGTTTCGCCGATTCGGCCGACACCGTGGAGAAGACGGTGTTCGGCAACCTGCGCAAGCCGCTGGCCTGGGCCGAAGGACTGGAGGCGTATGCCTTTGGCGGCTACGGCGTGAGCGAGGGCAGTTCCAACGCATCGCTGCGCCGCGCCGGCCAGCCGGAGAACGTGCGCGCGATCTACCCGGACGGCTTTCTGCCGTGGGTGGACACGCACAGCACCAATGCCTCGCTCGGCGCCGGCATCAAGGGCCTGGCCGGCGACTGGCACTGGGACCTGAGCAGCGTGTACGGCCGCAACAAGCTGGTTTACCGCACCCGCAACACGCTCAATGCCACGCTCGGCGCCGACAGCCCCACCGCGTTCTACAACGGCGCGGTGGCGGCCTCGCAATGGACCACCAACCTGGATGCCAACAACAGCATCGAGCTGGGCTGGCACGCACCGCTGCGGCTGGCGGTGGGCGCGGAGTTCCGTCGCGATACCTATGGCATCAGTGCCGGCGAGCTGGCCTCGTATGTGTGGGGACCGTACCGGGTGCTGGACGGCCCGGCCGCCGGCAGCGTGCCGACCATCGGCGCGCAGGGTTTCGCCGGTATCCAGCCGGTGGACGCCGGCAACCATCACCGGCACAACGTAGCGGCGTACGCCGAGGCGGAGACCGATGTGAGCGATCGCTTCCTGGTTTCGCTGGCGGGGCGCTGGGAGGACTACAGTGATTTTGGCAGCACCACCAACGGCAAGCTGGCGCTGCGCTACCAGCTCGATGGCGGGGTGGCGTTGCGGGCCTCGGTGAGCACCGGATTCCACGCGCCCGCGCTGGCCCAGCAATACTTCAGCTCCACCAGCAGCCGTACGCTCAACAACAGCGTCACCGGCGTGCCCGAATACGTGCTGGTACGCACCGCGCCGGTGGATTCGGTGGAAGCCCGCGCCCTGGGCGCGCGCCCGCTGGACCCGGAAAAGGCCACCAACCTCACCGCCGGACTCACCTGGGGCATCGGCGGGCTGAGTGCGTCGCTGGATGTGTACCGCATCGACATCGACGACCGCATCTTCCTGTCCAGCAATTTCGTCGACGCCGCCGGCTCCAACGCCATCCGCAACTACCTGGCCGCGCTCGGCTCGCCGGGGGTGACCAGCGTCCGTTACTTCAGCAACACCGCCGATACCCGCACCAGCGGGGTCGACGCCTCGGCGCGGTACCGCTGGGACCTGGCCGACCATGGCCGCCTCACCGCCACGCTCGGCTACAACCGCAACAAGACCGAGCTGACCCGCGTGGCCACCACGCCTGCCGAGCTGCTGGCATTGGGCGTGCGCACGCCGTTGTTCGACATCACCGAGCGCACCCGCGTGGAAAAGGGCCAGCCGCGCGACAACCTCACCGTCGCACTGGCCTGGGACGTCGGCCGCTGGGGCATCCACCTGGGCACGCACCGCTACGGCGAGATCGAAGCGGTGGCCGCCACCAACCAGAGCGCGGCCAACGTGGCGCTGTTCGCCCAGGGTTCGACACGTTTCCGGACGCTGCCCACCGAAGCCGGCAGTGCCGGCAACCTTGATGTGATCCAGACGCTGCAGGCCAGCTGGGTCACCGACCTGGACATCTCGTTCCGCGCCAGTGATGCGCTCACCGTGGTGATCGGCGCCAACAACCTGTTCAACACCTATCCCACGCGCAACATCGCCACCACCACGCAGGTATCCGGCGCCGACACGTTTGGCGTGTTCCCGTACAGTGAGCTGTCGCCGTACGGCTGGAGCGGCACTTACTACTACGCACGTCTGGAGACCCGGTTCTGATGACCGACATCACCGAAACCACCGCCATCGATCCCGACCGCCGCCGCTGGTTGCGCGTGGGCCTCGGCGGTGCAGCAAGTGTGGCGCTGCTGCCCACGCTGGCCCAGGCACGCGGCGCCGCGCCGGGTGCAACGGCCACCGCCAGCGGCGTGCTGCGGTTGGACCTCAACGAAAGCAGCTACGGCCCGTCGCCGCAGGTTGCGCCGGCCGTGCAGCGCGCACTCGCACAGGTGCCGCGCTACGTGACCGATGCGCAACTGCAGGCGCTGCAGGTGCAGATCGCCGGTCTGGAAGGTGTCGCCCCCGAGCAGGTGATCGTCGGGGAAGTGCTGGAAGCACTGGGCCAGCACCTGGCACTCAGCCAGGGCGCGGGGAGCTTCGTGTACGCGGTGCCCGGTTACGGCGCGCTGGTGGATGCGGCCAGACCGTTCGGGGGGCGCGCCATCGAAGTTCCGCTCAACGCCGCGCTGGAGAATGACCTGCCGGCGCTGCTGGCCGCCATCGGCCCCGACACGCGGGCCCTGTTCGTGGTCAATCCGCACAATCCCTCGGGCACGCTCAGTCCCGGTGCCGCGTTCGACCGTTTCGTCAGCGCCGCGCAGGCGCGCACGCTGGTGATCGTGGATGAGGCCTACCTGGACTATCGCGACGACGCAGCGGCGCTGAGCGCGGTGCGGCTGCTGCGCCAGGGGCAGAACGTGGTGGTGTTCCGTACGCTGGGCAAGATCCATGCGTTGGCCGGACTGCAGGTCGGCTATGCGCTGGCGCCACGCACGCTCGCCGATGCCCTGCGCCAGCGCGGCGTGGGCGGCGCGCACGCGCAGAACCAGCTGTCGCTGGCATCGGCCGGCGCAGCGTTGGCCGATGCCACGCACAGCGCCCAGGTTCGACGCAGCGTTGCCGCCGAACGCCGGCGCTGGCAGCAGGTGCTGGCCGAGCTGGCGCTGCGCTCGACCGAGGCCACCGGCAATTTCGTGTTCTTCGACAGTGGCCATCCGCATGCACAGGTGGCTGCCGCGCTGTTGCAGCACGGCGTACGCATCGCACGGGTCTTTGCGCCTTACGACACCTGGCTGCGGATCAGCATCGGCACCCCGGAGGAGAACCGGCGCGCCCAGCAGGCACTGCGTGCCGTGCTGGCGCAGGTGGGCGCGGCGCCCGGCTGACCGGCATCTTCAACTCGCGCGTCGTTCGAAGCCATCGTCGCTCCAGGCTTCGCTGCCCACACCGTGATGGATCAGGAACAGGCCGTCCGGATCGTAACGGCGTTTGGCCGCCAGCAGGCGCGGGTAGTGCGGCCCCCAGAAAGCCTGCTGCCAGCCCTTCTGGAAGTAGTCGCACTCGGACACATAGGTGGGCGCCTGCGGCACCACTGCTCCCAGTGCGGCATAGGCGCGATTCACCCGCAGCGCGCCGCGGCGCGCACCCGGCTCGTCCACCGTACCGCCGCAGCCGGGGTAGACCGGACCGCCGGCATTGCCGATCAGCGCCAGGGCGAAGGCATCCAGCACCGCCGGATGGGTGGTGGTGGCGCCGCTGGCGGCCAGGGCGTCGGCCGGCGCACCGAACAGGCCCTTGTTGCAATGCAGCCCGACGTCCATGTGCTCGGCCGCCGCGCAGAGCGCGTCGGCGGCATTTTCAATGCGGTCCTCGCCGAGCAATGCCGACGGCAGCCATGCCGAGGCGTAACCGTGCAGGAACCAGCCGACCTGGCCCTGGTCGCCCTTCCATAGCATGTGCGTGGGCGGCGCCCCGGCGCGGGTGTCTTCTGCAATGATCTGCGGTGCGTGCTGACGGAAGAAATCGGCGTCCCAGAAGTCCCGCGCCGGCATCGCCAGGGCCTGCAGCGGCTCGCGCACGGTGTACTCCGCACGTGCCTGGATCCATGCCAGCAGCGGTTGCCAGGTCGCTTCGGCCGTCGCGCGGTCCAGGCCCTGGAACACCATCGCGATGGACAGCACGCGCTCGCCGCCGAAGGTGATCTGTTCGCCCCAGTGCGGGTTGCACAACGTATCGCGGTAGAAGCGCAGCACCTGGGCGGCCAACGCGCGCCAGCTGGCCTCGCTGTTGGCCTGCACCTTGAGCGAGACCCCGCCGAAGGTGTGTGGCAGCGCGTGGGTCTTCAGGGTCATCCGGGTAACGATGCCGAAACTGGCCGCGCAGCCGCCCTTCAATGCCCAGAACAGCTCCGGTTCGTGGTCCGCGTTGACCACCTGGACCTTGCCGTCCGCCGTGACCACCTCGGCCTCCAGCAGGCTGGCGGCGGCGGTTCCGAAGGCCTTGGAGAAGCTGCCGAAGCCACCGCCGGTGACCAGCCCGGTGACGCCGACCGAGGTGCAGCCGCCGCCCTGCACATAGCGTCCGCCCTGGGTGGTGACCGCGGTATAGGCATCGATCCACATCGCACCGGCGCCGACGCTTACCGCCGGTTGCGGCGGCGTGCCCGGCCGGGCACCGCGTGGGACGAAGGCGCCATGCAGCTGCACCTGGTTCATGGCCCGGGTCCAGACCAGCAGCGAATCCGGCGCACAGGACGTTCCGTGGTAACTGTGGCCACCGCCCTTGACCACCAGCCGCAGCCGGTGCCGCCGCGCGAAGGTGACGGCGGCGGCAACATCGGCACTGTCGCGGGCGGCGACCATCTGCGCACTGGGGACCGAGCGCCAGGCACCGAAATAGCCGCTGGTCTGGGTCAGCCCGGGCTGGTCGCCGATGTAGAACGGGTTGCTGATCTGCGCCAGGGCTTCGCTGCGGGCGGCGGCATCGCCAAGAAACGGCGACTGCGGGACCGACAGCCGGCCGCCGACGGCGCGCGACAACTGCTCCCAGTCGGTCGCCGAGGGCCAGCCGGGCGTGCCGGGCCGGGCCCGTGCCCACCCGGTCGGCGTCGCGCCAGCGGCTTTCAGCGCCAGCGGCAGCAACGGCAGGGTCAGGCTGGCCTTGAGGCAGTCGCGTCGTTTCATCGGGGAAGTCCTTCCTTCATGGCCGGTAGCAGTGGCAGCCACTGTGCGCCCCAGAAGGCCCGTCGTCATTGGCCTGGGGACGAGGGGAGGGACAAAGGGACGAGCGGTAGCCGGGGAGGGACGGGGCCTCGGGTATGCTGTGCGGCACAGCGCGGGGAAGGCGCTGGGCCCCACTGACGGAAGACCGATGGCTATTGCGTTGATCGCGCTGCTGCTGATTGAGCTTGTGCTCCAGATCACCTGGAATCGCCCGTACTTCGTGTGCGGCATCACCGTGTTCGACCGGCGCATCGCCGCCTCGAGCACGGCACGGGCGCGGCTGACGCCGGGCAGCCTGGAACGCGACCTGGCCACCGATCAGGGCACGACGCTTGCGTTTCATCGATTCCCCGATGGAAGGGTCGCGTTTCGCGGCAGTTTCGGGTTCGGCCAGCGCCGCTACTATCCATTGATGCGTGGGCTGATCGTCGTCGACGCCGCGCGCAACCAGGTGCGCGTGCTCGGGCTGTGCAACTGGTTCCCGGTGGCCTTCGTGCTGGCGCTGGTTCCGATCATCGCCCTGCGGCCCAGCGCGGCACCGTTGCTGCTGCTGCCGGTGGTGTTCGTGATCGGCTATGTCATCCAGAAGAAGCAGTTCCTTGCCGTGGTCGAGGCGGTACGCGCGCAACTGGACGACACCTCGATGGAGGTGATCCTGGCCGAGCGGCTGCAGGCCAGGCAACGACGCTGATGCAGTCCATTCACGCCTTGAACCGCGTCGGATCGGCCACGACATGACGCCACGCTCTCCCGTCCTGTGCGCGCTGTTGCTGGTGCTCACGTCCCACGCATGGGCCGGCGCGCCAGCGGAGCCGCCGGCTATCCTGGCCCGCATCGACCGCGTTGAACGCGGCCTGACCACACCCGTGACGGTCAGGGGCATGCCGGCGGTGAGCTGGTCGCTGCGCGAGCGCATGGCGTTCCATCAGGTGCCGGCGGTGAGCATCGCGCTGGTCAACCACGGCAAGGTCGAGTGGGTGCGCGCCTATGGCGTGCTGGATGCCGCCACCACCACCGTCGCCGCCCAGCCTGCCACCCCGACCACGCTGTTCCAGGCCGGGTCGGTCAGCAAGGCGGTCAGTGCCATGGGCGCCTTGCATATGGTCGAGCAACGCCTGTTGTCACTGGATGCGCCGGCCAATGCTGCGCTCCACGCCTGGAAGATTCCCGACAACACGTTCACCCGCACCACCCCGGTCACGCTGCGCCAGCTGCTCAACCATTCGGCGGGCATGACGGTGCACGGCTTCCACGGTTACGCGCAGGGCGAGGCCATTCCGTCGCTGCTGCAGGTGCTCGACGGGGTGCCGCCGGCCAATTCCGACCCGATCCGCGTGGATGCCACCCCCGGCACGCTGTGGCGTTACGCCGGGGGTGGCTTCAGCGTGGTGCAGCTGATGATGACCGAGGCCGGCAAGGCGCCGTTCGACATGCTCATGCAGCGCACCGTGCTGGGCCCGCTCGGCATGCGTGACAGCACGTACGCGCTGACCCTGCCGCAGGCCTGGCAGGCCAGGGCGGCAACCGGGCATCGCAGCGATGGCACGGCCGTGCCCGGGCATTGGCATGACTACCCCGAATCGGCGGCGGCAGGCCTGTGGACCACCGCAGCGGACCTGGCCCGGATCGTGATCGATGTGCAGCAGGCGCAGGGCGGACACTCAGGCAAGGTGTTGTCCAGCGCGATGACCGCGACCCTGCTGACCCGTGGCCTGGGCGAATACGGGCTGGGCTTCTACGTCGAACCGATGGGCCCGGGCAGCAGTTTCAGCCATAGCGGGGGCACCGACGGTTTCCGCGCGCAGCTGTATGGCTACACCCATACCGGGCAGGGCGTGGTGGTGCTGACCAACAGCGACAATGGCGCGGCACTGATCGCCGAGCTGCTGGGCAGCATCTCGGCCGAATACGGCTGGCCCGAGTTCGGCAGGGTGGAGAAAACCGCGCTGGCGCCGGATGTGGCCTTCAATGCGGCCGCTGCCGGGGCCTACACGCTGGAGGATCATCCGGCCGCCATCCTTGCCGAGGGGGATCGCCTCTACTTCCAGAGCGATCTGTTCGGCGCGCAGCGCATGGAACTGTTTGCCGAATCGAGCACGCGCTTTTTCATGACCGCGCAGGACATGAGCGTGGCGTTCAAGCGCGGCGAGGATGGTCGGGTGTCCGGCTTTGACCTGCTGCGTGGCGCGAACACCTATGTGGGCGCGCGCAAGTGACCGTGACCGCGTACGCACCGGCCCGCTGGAATTCCCTGCGAAAACCACCGCAACCTCATCCAGAACAAAAAGCGTCCATGGTCCACTTCGTAGACAACATCGCGCGTCGCGCCCGTCTCACCGCAGCGTTGCAGGCCGTTGGTTGCACCGAGCCCGAGGCGTGGCTGCGCAGTGAGAAGACTCTTCGATGCTGGAGAAAAGGGATGCGCAAGACGCTGCTGGGCGTGCTGTTTGCCCTGATGTCGTTGCTCCCGGCCGCTGCTGTTGCGGGCGAGGGGCCGGGCTGGGTGCCGCCCGCAGGATCGGTGCAGGTGCCGCTGTGGCCCAACGGCCCGCCGGACACGCCGCAGGCACGGCCCGCGCCCGAATCGGTATCGACAGTCAGGACGAAGACCGGTCACGACTATCTGGCCATCGCCAATGTCAGTGCGCCGACGATCACCGTGCTGCCTCCCAAGGGCGCCAACACCGGCGTGGCGATCCTCGTCTTCCCCGGCGGTGGCTTCAGCATCCTGGCGATGGATATCGAAGGCACCGAGACCTGCGATTGGGTCACCGCGCGGGGCATGACCTGCGTACTGCTCAAGTACCGTGTGCCGGGCGGTAACCATTACTGGAACAAGGCCTGCAACTGCCACATCACCCCGCCGGTGCCGTTTGCGCTGCAGGACGCGCAACGGGCGATCCGGATGGTGCGTGCGCGTGCGCCCGGGTTGAACGTTGACCCCCACAGGATCGGCGTGATCGGATTCTCGGCGGGCGGCTATCTGGTCGCGCAGACCAGCAACATCCTCCAGTCTGCTTACCGTGCGGTCGATGCGGTGGATGAGGTCAGCAGCCGCCCGGACTTTGCCATTGCGCTCTATCCAGGGCATTTGTGCCGCGCGGGGGACACCCTGGACCCCGGCCTGCCTGTCACCGATCAGGCGCCGCCCACCTTCCTGCTGCAGGCTTGGGACGACCCGGTCGACAACATCTGTAACAGCACCGTCTATGCCCGTGCGCTCGATGCAGCCGGCGTGCCCGCCGGGGTGCATCTGTTTGCCAAGGGAGGGCACGCGTTCGGCGTGCGGCCGACCGGGCATCCGGTGTCATCCTGGCCGGCGCTGGTGGAGAACTGGCTCAAGGACATCCAGGTGCTCTAGCCTCACATCGCCCATCACGCGCAGATGGCACCATCGGCCGACCCCTACCTTGGAGGCTGCCGTGAATTCAACCGTCGTCCTGGCCCGCCCGTGGGCCATCCATCCCTTCCACGCCGCCGTGCTCGGGGGCGTGCTGCCGCTGTTCCTTGGCGCACTCCTGGCTGACTACGCCTACTGGGGCACCTACGAACCCCAGTGGAGCAATTTCGCTGCGTGGCTGCTGGTCGGCGCGATGGTGATGACCACGTTGGCCCTCGTCTGCGGCATCGTCGGGCTGGTTCGCGGCCGTCGCAACCTGGGCTATGCCGTCGTCCTGGCGGTCACCTGGGGCGTTGGCTTCGTCAACTGCCTGCAGCACGCCCGCGATGCGTGGGCGGTGATGCCGGCCGGGCTGGTGCTGTCGGTGATCTGCACGGTGCTGGCCCTGGTGGCGACGTGGATCGGGTTTTCCAGCCTGCGCGTGGGAGGTGCACGATGAACCGTCAGATGATCAAGGGGATATCGGTATCGGTGTTGGCGGCGGCATTGGCTGCCTGTGGCGGGCAGGCGCCCCAGCTCCATCAGATCGGGGGCACGCCCGAGTTGCCCGAGCCACACCGTGGGCTGATGCCGGACATGACCATCGCCTCGCCGACCGCCTGGGGCGACAAGGTGCCGACCGTCCCCAAGGGCTACCGCATCGCCGCGATCGCCACCGATCTGGCCATTCCACGCCAGACCCTGGTGCTGCCCAATGGCGACATCCTGGTGGCCGAAGGCCGGGGCGGTAGCGAACCTGCGCTCAAACCCAAGGACGTGATCGCCGGCAAGATCAAGGCCAAGGGCACCACGCCGGTCAAGGGCGGCAACCGCCTGACCCTGCTGCGTGACGCCGATGGTGACGGCGTGTATGAGATGAAGACCGTGTTTGCCGACAAGCTCAACGCGCCCTACGGCTTGGCGCTGATCGGCAGCGCGCTGTACGTGGCCAACCAGGATGCACTGGTGCGTTTCGACTACCAGGCCGGGCAGACCAGGGCCAGCGCGGCGCCGGTGAAGGTCACCGACCTGCCGGCGGCGATCAACCATCACTGGACCAAGTCGCTGGCTGCCAGCGCCGACGGCCGCTATCTGTACGTCGGCATCGGCTCCAACAGCAACATCACCGAACGGGGCATGGACGTTGAAATCGATCGCGCGCAGGTCTGGCAGATCGACGCGGCGACCGGCGCGCACAAACCGTTTGCCACCGGCCTGCGCAATCCCACCGCGCTGGCGATCCAGCCTGGCACTGGCGCGCTGTGGGCGGTGGTCAACGAGCGCGACGAAATCGGCCCCAACCTGGTGCCCGATTACCTCACTTCGGTGCGCGAAGGGGCGTTCTACGGCTGGCCGTACAGTTACTGGGGCAAGAACGTCGACCGCCGCGTGATGCCGCAGAACTCGAAGAAGGTGGCCTCGGCCATCGCACCGGACTACGCGCTGGGCTCGCACGTAGCCGCACTCGGGGTGTCGTTCTCGGCCCCGGCGATGGGCGCCACGTTCGCCGATGGCGCCTTCGTCGGTGAGCACGGCAGCTGGAACCGCAACCCGCCGGCCGGCTACAAGGTGGTGTTCGTTCCCTTCAGCAATGGCCGACCGGCCGGCGATCCGATCGATTTCGCCACCGGCTTCCGTGGCGAGGACGGCAAGACACGCGGCCGCCCGGTCGGTGTCACCGTGGATCCGCGGGGGGCGCTGATCATTGCCGACGACCTCGCCAACACCGTCTGGCGGGTGACCCCGGCAACGGCGGCGGCCGCACCCAACTGAACCGGACAGGGTGTCGGCGCGGCAACGCCCCTCGCCTTGACGCGGAATTGCCACAATTGGCGTAAATTGCTGACCGAAATCCGACGGGCGCCCTGGCGCCCGTCGTTTCATGTCCGCGTGCTGCAACGCCTTCCGCTCAAGATTCGGTGCTTCGATGTCGTCTGCCCCCTCATTCCCCGCCGCGTATCCGTGCGCGATGTTGGCGTCGTCGTCGGAGCGGTGCGCGTGAGCGCTGCGTTCGGGCGGTTCCCGGCCGGCACTGGCGTCGTCGCCGAGCAGGTGCGTGCGATGGACTGGCACGCCACCCCGGTAGGTGCGGTCGAGACCTGGCCCGGCGCGCTGCGCAATGCGGTCAACCTCATGCTGGCGTCGCCCGAGAGCATGTATGTGGTCTGGGGCGAGGCGCTCACGTTTTTCTTCAACGATGCCTATGCGCCGATCCTCGGACCCCGTCTGCAGGGCGCGTTG
>NZ_DAMAGC010000006.1:0-19986 GCF_031995405.1 Stenotrophomonas sp.
CCTCCTTTATTTCGCCTCCAAGGGCATGGGCGCCCAGCGCCCGACCCACCGACCAAAGTCAGAAGCAAGCTTTCCAGCTTGTCTCCGCAAGCCGAGCCCCGTAGCGGCCGGTAGGCGCCTGGGCAAAATCAAGGAGGAGGCGGCAGGCCGGGGGACACTACGCCAGGGGCCTACCTTGCGCTACGGGGCCTTCACGCACGCGACAGACCCGAGCGGAGGCAACACCAGATCCAAACGGCCCCTTGATACACACCCACAAGCGCATCGCCGTGCGCCATTTGCTACGGCCTGCAACAAGACGCTCCCCTCACAGGGAGCAGAGCCTTTCGTTTGCCTGTTTGAAACGAGACCGGGCCGCACGATGGCGGCCCGGCGGTACGTCTTGTCCGGCAGGTATCGACCGTCGGTCGATACCCGTTACCGGGTGCGCGCTACGTCAGCGCAGCAGCGCGATCAGCAGCAGGATCGGGATCGGAATGCCCAGGAACCACAGCAGCAGATACTTCATGGTGAATTCTCCTCGTTGAGCGTTGGGTTCTTACAGGTCGCGGCGGCGGCCGCCCCAGGTGGCGAACAGGCTGGCGC
Source organism: Stenotrophomonas sp. (assembly GCF_031995405.1). GTDB lineage: Bacteria > Pseudomonadota > Gammaproteobacteria > Xanthomonadales > Xanthomonadaceae > Stenotrophomonas. The sequence continues at coordinate 586 of NZ_DAMAGC010000006.1, forward strand.
TGAAGGCACCGATCAGCAGCGTGATGAACAGCCACAGCGCGGCGTAGGCGGTCGCCTTGCGGGCGTCATCGGCGGCCTGCTTCGCGTCGGCCTTGGCCTTGTCCAGCGTGGCGCGCAGACGGGTCTGCATGTCGGTCACGCGGGCCTGCGCTTCGGCCTGGCTCATGCCGGTCTGGTTGGCCACCAGCTGCGCCAGGTACTGGGTGTCGGCCGGGTCCATGGTGTTGGACTTGAGGCTGTTGACCACGATCCGGTTGACCTCGGCGCGGACATCACCGCCACGGCCCGGACCCGGACCACGCTCACCACCCGGCATCGGGCGCGGCGGCGGCGGCATGACACCGGCCTGCGGTGCACCCGGCGCGGCAGCCGGATCGCCCGGCGGCGGTGCCATCGGCGCTGCAGGTGCGTTCGGGTTGGCGCGGAACAGGCCATCCACCCAGTACTGCAGGTCACCGTTGGTGTCGCCCATCGCGGCCGGGCCAGCGGCGGCAGCCAGGCCACCGGCGGTGGTGGCCGCAGCGCCGGCGGTGGCACCGGCCACCTTGGCACCGGCACCGATCACCCCGCCAATGGCGGTAGTGAGCAGGCCAGCGGTGAGCAGCGTCGCCACGGCCCACGACAGGAAGCCATGCGCGGTGTCGCGGAAGTAGGTCTCATCGCCGTGCAGGTTGCTCCACTTGTTGCGCAGGCGCCCGGCGATATAGCCGCCCAGGCCCGACGCCGCGATGGCGGTCACGGTCAGCCACGCAATGCTGGACCAACCGAACGTTTCCTTCGATACGCCTTCATACGCCCACGGCGATACCGACGACAACCCCAGGCCCACGCCCAGGATCAGCAGGACCAGCGACAGCGCCGCAGCGGCGGCGGCACCGGCGAAGATGGCACCCCACGAGACGGCGTGGTCATGTGCAGGTGCAATTACCGGCGGGGGGGTGACCACGGCGACCGTCGCGGTGGCCAGGGGATCTTGGGAGGCGTAATCGCCACGGGTATTCATTCGACAGGTTCTCCGGCACGTGCGCTGCGGATGCAGCCAACATCCGCAGGCTGCACGCCGCACCGTGAAATACCCGAGAGCCATAAGCGAAGGCCGCGTGGACATGACCGCCACACGCCAATCACACCGGCCCTGCGGTAGCGGCGCCCTCCGGGTTCGTACGGCGCCCCTCACCCTCAACCGGTGTCGCAAACGCCCTGCATGAAGCCTGCGATCACCAAAGCCGCCGCTTCCGGGCACGCCTGCAGCAGCAGATGCGGCCCGTCGAGCCGGAAAGTGGCCTGCGCTGGCAGCAACGCGGACAAATGGCGCTGGGAGCGGGTTGGCAGGAGGCGATCGTGCGCGGCGTGCAGGCAGAGCGTGGGCACGTGCACCGCACGGGCCTGCACGGTGACGTCGACGCCCAGGGCCGCTACGGCGCGGGTGCGCAGCACCGCCGGGCGCACGCGGGCCAGTGCAGCCTGCAGCGCGGTGCGCAAGGCCGGGCTGCTCCAGCGCCCGAGCAACAGCCACGACAGTGCCGGCATCGGCAAGGCGCGCACCGGCGCCCGGTACAACAAGGCCTGCAGCCGGCGTAGGGCCAGCCAGGGCGAGCGCGCGAACGTGGTGGATAGGACCAGGCCCCGCAGCCGCGGCGGAGATGCGGCGGCGATCACCAGCGCCAACGGGCCCGAGAACGACTCACCGAGCAGCACGTAGTCGCTGTCGGTTGGCAGCGCCTGGCGAACGACGTCGGCCAGCGCGGCGTAATCCAGCGCGCGATCCACCGGGTAGGCAATCACCGTGACCACGACGCCGAGCCCCGCCATCGCGGCGGTGAAGGCAACGTGCTGGGTGCCGGTCGCGTCCAGCCCGGGCAGCAGCACCAGCCGCAACGGGCGCGGGGTATCCACGCCCGCCGCAGCGTCACGCATCAGCGCGCGACGTCGGCCGCGGTGACCTGGCTGTTCTTGACCGGCGCCACGCCCAGCGACGAGGTCGGATCCACGATCACCATCGTCTCGGTGGAGCCATCGGGCCAGACCACCTGGAACGTGCTGCCCGCCGGCAGCGAGGCGAACGGCATGCCGCTCTGCGCGCGGTACACCGCAGCTACCTGGCTGGCACCGGCGCGGCGCACGTCTTCGGCGGCCTTGACCGAGGTCAGCTTCACCTTGGACAGGCTGCGATAGCGGTCTTCATAGGTATCGATCATCACCAGGCCGACCGCCCCGGCAGAGTAGGCCACGAACAGCGCCACCCAGAACCAGAACTTGGCACCATGCAGGAATCGACGGTAATTCATCGCCCGTTCCTCTGCTTGATCAGCTTTTCAACCAACGTCTTCATTTTCCCCGCACCTTGCCGCGATACCGCAGCGTCATACACGAAAGTGGCAAAGTCCTGCCCACCGTCCTGCGAACAGATCCCTCCGTTCGCGCAGAAATTGTTCATCAACACACTGTCCGGCCCGCACGCCATGCCCAGCTCGCACGCCGCCAGGCGCCAGGCCAGTTCACTGAACTGGTCGCCGGCCACCAGCCCGTCCAGCGCGCGATCGCCACTGGCGCGCTGGCCCATGCCGGTGGACAGCGCCATGTAGGCTTCCGGGTCACGCGAATCCATCACCCGCTCCACCAGCCCACGGCGATAGGTCGGGCTGTCCTGCAGCGGCTGGCCTTCGGCGAACAGCGACGCCTCGGCGGCAAGATTGCCGGCCTTGGCCGCCTGCACGCGCTGGGCCAGGATCAATTGTCGGCCCAGGCCGTCGCTGCTGACAAAGCCGCCGCAGCGCCGCGCGACCCGCTCGCGGGCCTGCACCATGGTCGGCGAAGCGGTCATGCCCATGCCGGTCAACAGCGCGTTGTCCAACTGGTAGCCGCCGGGATCCATCGCGTAGGTCGCACAGTAGTCGTACACGCGGCTGACCATCCACGCCGCCTCGGCGTTGCCGTTGCCCGCCTGCAGTTGCAGGCGCTGGGCATAGGCGTAAAGGTCGGTGTCGCCTTCGATATCGGCGCGGATATCCAGCGGCAGGCCCGAGGCGATGGTGGTGCCGCGCTCGATCGACAGCAACTGGCGCGCCAGCTGCTGCGCCTGCACGGGCGCCGCGGCCACCTGCGTGACCGGCGCCTCGTCCACGGCGTTGCCTGCATCGGCAGGGCGCACATGACCACCGGCGCGATAGCCCACCACTCCCAGCAACGCCAGGGCCGGTACGACCAGCAACCAGGTTTTGAGGGTAGGCACGAGGGCCATGCGCGGGACCGGAGGTTGCCGGCTGGGCAACGGGGAGCCAAGTCTAGCAAGCGCCCGGAGCCCTGTCTGAATCTGCCGTCGGGCCGATTCTCGCCGGGCCGGGAGACGCGCCGGGACCGCGTGGCGGGCAGCACACCCCCACAATGGTCTAGCATTCACCGTTTTCCGCAGGTAGCCCACCCCATGCCGTTCCTGGAACTCACCCTCCGCTGCAGCGAATCCACCCAGCCCCGCTACGAAAATGCGCTGGACGATATCGGCGCGCTGGCGGTGACCCTGCTCGATGCCGATGCCGATACCAGCAACGAGCGCGCGATCCTGGAACCGGGCGTGGGCGAGACCCCGCTGTGGAACGACCTGGTGCTCACCGCGCTGTTCCCGGCCGACACCAACGCGCTGGCGCTGCTGGCCGCGCTGGACGCCTTCGATCCCGGCCTGGACTGGTCCGATGCCAGCTTCCGCGCGGTGCAGGACGAAGACTGGGAGCGCGCCTGGCTGGACCAGTTCCAGCCGATGGCCTTCGGCGAGCGCACCTGGATCGTGCCGTGGAATCACGACCTGCCGGAAGCTGCGCAGGCCGACGATGCGGCCGTGATCCGGCTCGATCCCGGCCTGGCGTTCGGCTCGGGCACCCATCCGACCACCGCGCTCTGCCTGCGATGGCTGGACAGCCTGGCCGCCGAAGGCGTGCTGGCGGGCCAGACCGTGCTCGACTTCGGCTGCGGCTCGGGCATCCTGGCACTGGCCGCACTGCGGCTCGGCGCCGCCCGCGCGGTGGGTGTGGACAACGACCCGCAGGCGGTGATCGCCACCGGCGACAACGCCGAGCGCAACGGCCTGCAGGATCGTCTGCAGGTGTACCTGCCCGCCGACGAACCGCCGGCCACCTACCCGGTGGTGGTGGCCAACATCCTAGCCTCGGCGCTGGATGCGCTGGCCGATGTGCTGGCCGCGCGCGTTGCCGCCGGCGGTCGCATCGCGCTGTCGGGCATCCTGCACGGCCAGGAAGACGAGCTGCTGGTGCGCTACGCACCGTGGTTCGACCAGCTGGAGACCGCGCAGGACGGCGACTGGATGCGCATCACCGGCGTGCGCCGCGCGTGAGGCGGCGTGAACGTGCTTGAATGGGCGCGCCCCTCCTGCCCGGCCCCGACCCGATGACCGAGCCCACGCCACCGCCGCGCCGACCACTGGCCACGTTCCTGCGTGCCAGCCCGGCTAACCCGCCCGCGAGCGATCCGCCAGAAGAGACGCCGCCGTCGGACGCGGACGCGCAGGCGATGCCGGCGCAGCACACGGTGCCGCCGGTGACGGAAGGCAAGGACTGGACGCAGACCATATCGGTCTTCGACCCGCCACCCGCCGAGCGCGTGGAGCACATCGAACAGATCGGGCACGCAGAACGCGAGACGGCGCCACGCGAAGACGCGCGCGTGGCGACGGTGACCGAAGCGCCCGCATCGCGCCTTGACGCCGATACCGCGCATGCCTCCACAGCGCAGGACGACACGCCGAGCGTAGCGAAGGAGGAGGCGACCACGACCGGGCAGGCACGCGCCACGTCCGCACCGAGCTTCATGCGGCTGCCGGCGGCGCCGCTGCGGACGCCGCGTTGGCAATGGGCGCTGCTGGCCGGGCTGGTGCTACTGCTGCTGTTGCAGATTGCCGTGGCCGACCGTGCGCGACTGGCTGCCGATGCCGGCACCCGGCCGTGGATCGCCGGGGTGTGCAGCGTCCTGCGCTGCACGTTGCCGGCGTGGCAGGAGCCGGCGGCGTTCAGCATGATCAGCCGCGATGTGCGCCCGGTACCGGGCCAGCCCGGTGCGCTGCAGGTGCAGGCCAGCTTCCGCAATGATGCGCGCTGGGCGCAGGCGTGGCCGTCGCTGCGGCTGTCGCTGTCCGACGCCGATGGCCGTGTGATCGGCACCGGCGCGTTCGCGCCGCGCGACTACCTGGACCGTTCGGTGGACGCCAACAGCGTATTGGAACCCGGCCAAAGTGCACAGATCGCGTTCCGCGTGCGCGAGCCCGCCGCGTCCACCGTCGCATTCACCTTCGAGTTCCTGTAACCCGGCGTTCCAGCCTGGAGCGTGGCAGCCTGCCCACGCACGCGCTAGACTGACCCCCTACAATTCTCCGCCCGGGGCTGCTGTCCGCCCCCGGCATCTGCACCGGGAACCTCCTTGAACGCTGTCCTTTCTCGTCCTGACAATAGTCGTGGCGCGCCGAAGCCACCGCTGCGCGAACACGTGGCCCAATCGGTCCGACGTTACCTTCGGGACCTGGATGGTTGCGATGCCGACGATGTGTACGAGATCGTGCTGCGCGAAATGGAAATCCCGCTGTTCGTTGAAGTGCTCAACCACTGCGAGGGCAACCAGAGCCGCGCGGCGGCCATGCTGGGCATCCACCGCGCCACGCTGCGCAAGAAGCTGAAGGAATACGGCATCACCACCTGATGCCGCGCATCGACCCTGGGTCGATACGCCTCACGCGCTCCAGAAATACCGCACCAGGTGGAAGAACACCGGCGCGGCAAAGCACACCGAATCCAGTCGATCGAGCATGCCGCCATGGCCCTCGATCATGTGGCCCCAGTCCTTGATGCCGCGATCGCGCTTGATCGCCGACATCACCAGGCCGCCCCAGAACCCCATCAGGTTGACCGCCAGCGACATCCCGAACGCCTGCCATGGCGTGAACGGGGTCAGCCACCACAGCGCCGCGCCCAGCGCGCTGGCCGACAGCACCCCACCGATGAAACCTTCCACCGTCTTGGACGGCGACAGCTTCGGCGCGATCAGGCGCTTGCCGATCAGCTTGCCCCAGATGTACTGCAGCACGTCCGAGGACTGCACCACGATCACCAGGAAGGCGAACAGCAGCAGGTTGCGCGCCGGCTCCACGCCGGCCAGCTTCAGGTTCAGCAGCGCCGGCACGTGCGAGATGCAGAACACGCAGATCATCAGCCCCCACTGCACCTTGGAGGTGCGCTCCAGGTAATCGGTGGTGTCCCCGCCGATGGTGGCCAGGATCGGCAGGAACAGGAACGCGTAGACCGGGATCAGCAGCGTGTACATGCCGTACCAGTCGGTCCACACCAGCCAGTACTGCCACGGCAGCACCACGTAGAAGGCGGCCAGCAGCGCGTAGTAGTCACCGGCACGGGTGGGGGTGAGGGTGATGAACTCGCGCAGCGCGAACAGCGACACCACCGCAAACAGCAGCACCACCCCGGTCCGCCCGAAGAAGAACGCCAGCGCGACCACCGCGGCCATCACCCACCACGCGCGGATGCGTGAGACCAGGTTGGCCAGCACCATGCTCGGCGCATGCCGCGCGCGCCAGCGCAGGGTCTCGGCGATGACCGTGGCCACCATCAGCACCGCGGCGATGCCGGCAAACAACAGCCGGGTCTGCGCGTGCGTGGACAACTGCGCGATATCGCTGGCCAGGCTGGAAAACAGCAGCATCCCCTGCCCCGCCATCATGCGCGCTGCCTGCGCGGCTGCGGATCCAGTGCCAGCAGCGACACCCGCGCGCGCTCCAGGAAGCGGTCCTTGTCCTCGTCGGCTTTCAGCCGCAGCGGCTCACCGAAGGTGGTGGTGCACAGCAGCGGCAACGGCAGCCAACGGCCCTTGGGCATCACCCGCTTGAGGTTGTCGATCCACACCGGCACGAACTCCAGCTCCGGGCGCTGCCGCGCCAGGTGGTAGATGCCGCTCTTGAACGGCAGCACCCCCTCTTCGGTATTGCGCGTTCCCTCGGGGAACAGGATCAGCGAATTGCCTTCGTCCACCGCCTGGCACAGGCAGGCGATGGGATCGTGCTCGCGCTTGGCCGCATCGCGCTCGATGAGCACGCCATTGAACACGGCGTGGATCAGGTAACGGCGCAGGCCATCGCGTTGCCAGTAATCGGCCGCCGCCACCGGGCGGACCTGACGGCGCAAGGTGATCGGCAACGCCGACCAGATCAGCACGAAGTCGCCATGGCTGGCGTGGTTGCCGTAATACACGCGATGGTCGCTGGACGGTGCACAGCCCTGCCACAACGCGCGTGCGCCGGTCAGTGCGCGGATCGCGCCACTGCAGCTGCGTGCCACCAGGTCAGCCAGCATGTCGTGCCCTCATCGTGATTGCATGGGTTGAGCCGGTCATTGCGCCATCCGCAGCCACAGCGCCGCCAGCAGAGTCAGCGCCTGCAGCAGCACGCACGCGCCCTGCCCGCGCAACAGACCGCGCATGCCCTGCCAGCGCGCAGGCCAGCCACGCACAGGGTGCACCGCGGCGCGCAGGCCCAATGCCTGCAACGCATCGTCGATCGGATCCGGTGCGGCATCCGGATGCGCGGCCAGCAGCCCTTCCAGCAGTCCGCGGTCGAAACCGATCCGTGCAGCGAAATATGCCTGGCCCACGCCGGCCAGCAGCGACAGCAGTGCGACCGCCACCAGCGGCATGCTGCGCGGCGCCAGCAGCAACACCGCCAACGCGGTCGCCGCCAGCAGCGTGGAAATCACTGCCGGAATGCGCGCCTGGCGCAGCAGCGCGGCCATCGCCTGCACCTGCATCGCCGTGCTCATGCCTGCACCCCCGGCGCGTCGTGGGCATGCTGCGGCTGCACCGCCAGCGCGATGGCATCGCGATGGCGCTCATGCAGCACGATCCACGGGCAATCCAGGCGGAGCAGCCGGATCGCCGCATCGGCACTGTCGGCATGGCCGCTGCGGCACAACCAGGTGGCTACCGCCGCGGCACTGCGCGAATAGCCCAGCGCGCAGCACACCAGCACCTGCCCACGGCGGTGGCCGTGCGCGATCGCATCGGCGGCGCGGCGCAGGGCCTCCGGCGACGGCGTGGCCAGGTCCAGCATCGGCACGCTGCGGTAGTGGCGCACGCTGCTGCGGAACGGCAGCTCGGCGCAGACATCGACCACGGTCGGCATCGCCAGCACCGCGTCGGCATCGGGCATGCGCCCCAGCCACACCCCATCGATCACCAGCTGCGGCTGCGGCGCACGCCGTGTCCACCAGCGCGAGTTCAACCACGCCACCAGCAGGTACGGTGCCAGCAACCAGCGCGCAGCCATGCTCAGGCGTCCGTCTTCCTGCTTCTGGAACACCGCCGTGCCCAACGCCGCATAGCCCAGTGCAACCAGCGCCAGCGACAGCGCCGGCCAGCCCAGCCACAGCACCCAGCCGCTGAAGGTCAACGCCAGCGAGGCGCATAGCGCACTGCCCAGTCCGTAGAGCGCGGCCAACCGCCAGCGCGCGGCATCGGTCGCCCACTGCCAGTGGGCAAGCGGCGAGCGTCCGTGCACCGGCCACAGCCAGACGCACAGCCAGCCCACGGCCACGCCGGTCGGCACATCGACGAAGTGGTGCTGCCAGGTGGTCAGCACGGAAATACCGATCAGCGCGAACCACACATGCAGCGCGCTGCGCCACCATCCACGCAGGTGCTGCGCATAGCGCACCCACAGCACCACCAGCAGCACGATGTGCAGCGACGGTGCCTGGTTGAAGGGTTTGTCGAAGCCCAGCAGCACGTCGAACAGCCAGCCGAACACGCCTCCGGTTTCCGGCCGTTCCAGGCTGAAGCGCAACGGCCACAGCAGGAAGCAGCCGACCGACAGCAACTGTGCGGTGAACAACCGCCGCGCGTGCATGTCCAGTTCGGCGCGCTGGGTGCAGATGAAGAACGACGCCACGTAGAACAGGTCGATGGACCAGTACGGCACGATGGTCCAGGCCTGGAACGGGATCTTCGCTTCCCAGTCGAACACGATCGAGGGCACGTACGGCAGGCGTCCGGCCATTGCATTGGCCAGGCCGTAGCTGAGGAAGAAGAACGGCCCCAGCAGCGCCAGCCAGACCAGCGCGCGTCGCCATGGCCGCGCGCCCTCGGTCATTGCAGCACCCGCCGCGCCAGCGACACGGTGAAGATGCCGAAGCGGTCGATGCGCTGGGTGACTTTTTCGAAGCCGGCCAGGCGCACCAGTTCGTCCATTTCCTGCTGGGTGCGGCGCCGCATCACCCAGGCCGCGCCTTCGCGGTGGCTGGTCAATGCGCGCGCGATGAACTCCAGCTGCGGATGCCAGGGCTGCCCGGTGTAAACCAGGTAGCCGCCTTCGCGCATCGCCGCGGCGATGCCCTGCAGCGAGCGCAGCACCGCGTCGTTGTCGGCGAACAGTTCATACAGACCCGACACCGTGGACAGCGTCGGGGCCACCGGCAGCGCGGCCAGCGAGGCCGCGTCGAATGCGTCGCCCTGCTCGAAGGTGGCGATGTCGTCGGCGCCGAACGCACTGATAAGCTTGCGTCCGTCGAGGACGTTGCGCTCGCTGAAGTCACGCAGGGTGATGGCTTCGGCACGGTGTTCACCCTGCGCCATCGCATCCAGTACATAGCGACCGTGCCCGGCGGCCACGTCCAGCACCCGCACCGGGCGACCTTCGCCATGCAGGTGCAGGGCGGCCAGCTGCAGCAGCTCGCGCACGTGGGTACGACGGATGCGGATGCCACGCCAGCCGATCGCATCCAGGTAGTTGCGGTCGATCATGCGGCCCAGCGGCCCGCTGCCGCGTGCCTGGTCCCGGTAGATGTAGTCCAGCGTGCTGCCCGAGTCGAAGCCGCTCTCCAGCCCCAGTGCGATGCCCTCGGACAAGCGGCCGCCGAAGCGCAGCCCGGCCCGGGTAAAGCGCCAGTACGCGTCCTTGGCGCTGTTGCGTTCAGGCGGCCAGGACAGGATTTCGGCCTCGTCGAAAGTAGGCCCGTGGCGATGCGCGTCGCGCAGGCTGGGCCGTACCAGCGGTTGGGCGAAACGCTCGCTGATGAAGCGACGGATCGCGGCGATGGCGGGCGCGCGGTCGCGCTCGCCCAGGGTGTCGTGGAAGAAGCCGGGCAGCAGGTGGCGCTCCTTGATCGGCGAGGACAGCCGCTCGTAGAAACGGTCCTGCGGCCCGCGGTGCACCACGAAGTCCGACCCGGACACCAGCAGCTGGGTCGGCACGGTGATGGCCTGCGCATCTCCGACCACGCGGTCGGCGGCCTCGTACAGGCCGAGCAGCACGCGGACCGAGATCGGGCGGGTGATCAGGGGATCGGTGCGGTAGCTCTCCACGCGCCCGGGGTCATGGGTGAGCCACTGCGGCTTGACGTAGCTGTTGACGAAGAAGTTGCCGCGCAGCTTCTGCATCAGCTTCAGCCCGGGCACCGCCAGCGGCACGTACAGCTTGACCTTGAACGCCGGCGAGGCGAGCACCAGCGCACGCAGGGGCGGCGCGTAGTCGTGCACCCAGGTGGCCGCAACCACCGCGCCCACGCTCTGGGCGATGATCGCGATGTCTTCCACGGCGATGCCGTGCTGCTGGCCGACGTGCGCGATGAAGCTGTCCAGGTCGCGCACCAGCGCTTCGAAGCCCGGCGCATCGCCGCGCTCGCCCGGCGACTGACCATTGCCGCGCGCATCCCAGGCGAATACCTCGGTGTCGGGCAGGTCCAGCTCGTCCACCAGGTGGGCGACGCGGCCGGAGTGCTCGTGGCCGCGATGCAGCAGCACCAGCGCGCGACGCGGCGATGCGGCCGAGGTAGCCGGCCAATGCCGGTAGAACAGCGACTGACCATCGAAGCTGTGGAACTGCAGGTGTTGCTGTACGCGCATGCCTTACTCCGTTGTGTGTCTGCCCGCAGAGCCGATCAGGCCTGCTCGGCCAATCCATTGCGCACCCGCCGCCATGCGGTCAGCAGGCACAGTGCCGCTGCCACCCATGCCACGCCGCTTGCCACCGGCGCGCCGATCCAGCCCACGGCAAGCAATACGCCCACCAGGCCGATCACGAACGCGCGGTCACTCTTCCCCATCGGTCCGTCATAACGCCGACTGGCCCCCACCATCAGCCCCAGGACGCCAGCGTACTCGCAAACCGCCGCCAGCCACGTCAGCACCCAGACCGCGGTCGGATCGACCCCGGGCAGGCTGAGCAGGCTCAGGTACAGGGCGGCATCGGCGAGGACGTCGCACAGTTCGTTGAGGTAGGCGCCCAGCCGCGACTGCTGGCCGAACTCGCGCGCCAGCATCCCGTCCACGGCATTGAGCGCCATGCGCAGCAGCATCCACACCGGCAACGCCAGGTACCACAGCGGCTGCGCCGGGGCCCATGCGTAGACGGCGGCGGCCACGGCCAGCGAAACCACCGCGGCAGCAACGGTGACCGTATTGGCGGTCACCCCGGCGCGGAACAGCGCGCCTACCGCCGGGCGCAGCAGCGCCTGGAATTTCCCTTTCAACGCATAGATCGACACGATCCGGTTCCTGCAGTTCCATGGCAGATGGGGCACAGCCTAACGCAGTCGAGCGGCCGGTCACGATCTTCCCGCGCCGATCACGCCGACCCGGGCTGCGTCGGCCACGGGGACGCGGCCACCGGCGCTCGCCGCCGCGCCGCGCCCGGCTGTCGTACGCGGCCTGCTGTGGTCGAGAGGCGGGCACCTGGTCCGTCGGCCGGCGGCCCCTGCGCGGCCATCACCCCCATACGGACCGGCCCGGACCGGGTTTTCGTGGGCAGTGCGGTGCCCAGCGCCTACAATACCTACCCGCTCCGCTACGACCTCCTGCCCCCATGAGTTCCGATCTGCTGCCCGTGCGCCGGGCCCTGCTGTCTGTTTCCGACAAAACCGGTCTGATCGACCTGGCCCGTGCCCTGGCCGCCCGCGACGTGGAGCTGCTGTCCACCGGCGGCACCGCCAAGGCGCTCCGCGAGGCTGGCCTGGCGGTCAAGGACGTGGCCGATGTCACCGGCTTCCCGGAAATGATGGACGGCCGGGTCAAGACCCTGCACCCGCTGGTACACGGTGGCCTGCTCGGCCGCGCCGGGCTGGACGAGGCGGTGATGGCCGAACACGGCATCGGTGCGATCGACCTGCTGGTGCTCAACCTGTATCCGTTCGAGTCGGTCACCGCCAACCCGGACTGCACGCTGGAAGACGCCGTGGAGAACATCGACATCGGCGGCCCGGCGATGTTGCGCTCGGCGGCCAAGAACTTCGCCCGCGTGGCGGTGGCGACCGACCCCTCGCAGTACGCCGAACTGCTGGCCGAGCTGGCCGCCAACGACGGCCAGCTGTCGGCGGCCAAGCGTTTCGCCTTCTCGGTGGCCGCGTTCAACCGCGTGGCCCAGTACGACGCGGCGATCAGCAACTATCTGTCTGCGGTGACCACCACCGACACCGCCGTGCCGCTGCGTGCCGAGTTCCCGGCGCAGATGAATTCAAGCTTCGCCAAGGTGATGGACCTGCGCTACGGCGAGAACCCGCACCAGAGCGGCGCGTTCTACCGCGACCTGTCCCCGGTGGCGGGCACGCTGGCGACCTTCCAGCAGCTGCAGGGCAAGGAGCTGAGCTACAACAACCTGGCCGACGCCGATGCCGCATGGGAGTGCGTGCGCCAGTTCGACGTGCCGGCCTGCGTCATCGTCAAGCACGCCAACCCCTGCGGCGTGGCCGTGGGTGCCGGCAATGGCGATGCCTACGAGCTGGCCTATGCGACCGACCCGACCAGCGCGTTCGGCGGCATCATCGCCTTCAACACACCGCTGGACGCCGCCACCGCCCAGGTGATCCTGGACCGCCAGTTCGTGGAAGTGCTGATCGCCCCGGACTTCGAGCCGGCCGCGCTGGAATACGCGCAGAAGAAAGCCAACGTGCGCGTGCTGCGCATTCCGCATGGCGAAGGCCGCAACCAGTACGACACCAAGCGCATCGGTTCGGGCCTGCTGGTGCAGTCCTCGGACAACCGCGGCATGCGCCGTGACGAACTGAAGGTCGTGACCAAATTGGCACCGACCGACAAGCAGTTCGCCGACCTACTGTTCGCCTGGAAGGTGGCCAAGTTCGTCAAGTCCAATGCCATCGTCTACGCCCGCGACAACCGCACCATCGGTGTCGGCGCCGGCCAGATGAGCCGGGTGTACTCGGCACGCATCGCCGGCATCAAGGCGGCCGATGCGAACCTGGTGGTGGAGGGCTCGGTGATGGCGTCCGATGCGTTCTTCCCGTTCCGCGACGGCATCGATGCCGCGGCCGCGGCCGGCATCAAGGCGGTGATCCAGCCGGGTGGCTCGATGCGCGACAACGAAGTGATCGCTGCCGCCGACGAGCACGGCCTGGCGATGGTGTTCACCGGTGTGCGCCACTTCCGGCATTGATCCAAGGAGCGACACGGATGTCTGCATCACCCCTGAAATCCCTGCTCGCGCTGGCCATCGGCGCCAGCGCGGTACTGGCCGGTTGCAAGCCGGCCGCCGAACCCGCTCCGGCGCAGCCGGCGGCAACGGTCGCTTCCGCGGCCACGCCAGCCGCGCCGGTCGCCCATGTCAGCCGCACCGCGCGGCTGCAGGCGTTCCTGACCGCGCGCTATGGCAAGGCCGCCCGGCTCTCCGAACAGTGGCGTGGCCAGTGGACGCAGGACGACGAGAGCCGCCCCACCGATCTGCAGGTCTGTGCCGAGCAGCCGGTGGTGAGTGGCGACAGCTGGCAACAGTTGCTGGCGGTGTGCGGTGAACTGGTGGACGGCGGCCATGCCGACCCCGGCACGATCGATTTCTACGTGCTGCGCCCCAGCGGCGACAGCTTCGAGGTGGCCGCCGAACTCACCGGCGGCACCTACGGCAGCAGCGGCCGTCCCGGCACGGTGCAGGTGATCCGCGCCGGCAGCGACTTCTACGGTTTCCGCAACGAAAGCGGCTGGTACGGCCAGGGCTATTCCCTGGAGACGCAGACGCTGATCCTGCCCGGTCCGAAGGGCTTGGTCGACGCCGGGTCACTGCGCAGCCATATCGACAACAGCGCCGCGTACGACTGCGACGATGCCGACTTTGCCGAAGAATGCCGTACCCGGATGTTCAACATCGCGTTCGCCTACCGCTTCGATGACAGCGACCGCAGCGCCCGCACCTGGCCGCTGGTGATCGAAGAAACCGGCAGCGGCTGTGGCGGCAAGCCGGTGCGCGCCGAGCATCGCTTCACGCTGGATGCCAAGACCTGGACCTACACGTTCCCCGAAGCATTGCAGCGCGAAAGCTGCCAGTGATGCACGGGCGTCGGGCATGCCGGTGGCTGCTGGCGCTCGCGCTGCCCGCGCTGCTGGCCGGCTGCGGCGACCCGCCCGCCGTCAACGACAAGCCCCGCCGGGTGCTGGACAGCACAGTGGCGGTGGAGGACACGCTGTACCCCAGCGGTACCGACGAGCAGCGCCTGCTGGCTTTCCTGCGCGATCGCTACGGTGCCAGCGCGCGCCTGGATGGGCCCTGGCAGGATCCGTGGGATGACACCGAAGTCCAGGCGCAGCGTCCGGTCACCCGCCGGGTCTGTGCGCGTGGCACGGTCGATACCGATGGCCACGTGCAGCACCTGCTGGCGGTGTGCCAGACCCTGGATGACGCGGCCAGCGTCGAACCGGGCCGGGTCGATCTGTATGTCTTGCGCGATGGGCAGGCGCCGCTGTTCGGCAAGGACGAGAACGAGCGTGCGTTCTCCAGGATCCTGGGCGTCGACCGCCCCCTGCTGGTGATCGCGCAGCGGCTGCAGGGTCGGTACGGCCGCAAAGGTGCGCCCGGCACGGTCCAGATCGAGCAGCTCGGGCCGCAGCGCCATGCCTTCCGCATTACCCATGCCGCGCGCCATCGCGGTATCGCAAGGGTGTCGCGCAGCTACATCGCCGTACACGACGATCGCCTGCGCGACGTGGCGGTGCTGGACGAACACATCGACAACCGCGCCGCGACGGGCTGCGAGAGGACAACCACGCCCTGCGAGGCGGCGACCATCGACCTTGATTTCGCCATTACCGTGGGCAAAGGCGACGCCGTGGCGGGTTACTGGGCGCTGATGGTACGCACCCGTGGGCAGGACTGCAGCGAGCCCACGCAGCAGGACCACCGGTTGCGGTTCGAGCCGGGCACGCGCCGTTACGCGGTGCCCGCCGAACTGCAGCGCGAGGACTGCGCGGGGTGACGGCGCGGGCGGGCCGGTGCCATGCAGCGCCGGCCCGCACCGCGTAAAATCGCGGTCCTGCCCCCCCTTACGCGAGAAGTGCATTGAAGATCCTGGTCATCGGCGCCGGCGGCCGTGAACACGCCCTGGCCTGGAAGCTGGCCCAGTCCGCGAAGGTGAGCGAGGTCCTGGTGGCCCCCGGCAACGCCGGCACCGCGACCGAGCCCAAGTGCCGTAACGTGGCGGTCAAGGTCACCGACCTGGACGGCCTGCTGGCACTGGTCGACGCCGAAGGCATCGGCCTGACCGTGGTCGGTCCGGAAGTGCCGCTGGTGGCGGGCGTGGTGGACCGCTTCCGCGCCGCCGGCCACCGCATCTTCGGGCCGACCGCCGCCGCCGCGCAGCTGGAAGGCAGCAAGGCCTACGCCAAGGATTTCCTGGCCCGCCACAACATCCCCACCGCCTTCTACGCGGTGCACACCGAGGTCGAGGCGGCACTGGCCTACATCCGCGAGAAGGGCGCGCCGATCGTGGTCAAGGCCGACGGCCTGGCCGCCGGCAAGGGCGTGATCGTGGCGATGACCCTGGCCGAGGCCGAGGACGCGGTGCGTGACATGCTCTCGGGCAATGCGTTCGGCGATGCCGGTGCGCGCGTGGTGATCGAGGAATTCCTCGACGGCGAGGAAGCCAGCTTCATCTCGATGGTGGACGGCACCACTGCGCTGCCCATGGCCACCTCGCAGGACCACAAGCGGGTCGGCGACGGCGACACCGGCCCCAACACCGGCGGCATGGGCGCCTACTCGCCGGCCCCGGTGGTGACCGATGCGGTGCATGCGCGGGTGATGCGCGAGGTGGTCAACCCGACCGTGCAGGGCATGATCGCCGACGGCATTCCGTTCACCGGCTTCCTCTATGCAGGCCTGATGATCGATTCCAGCGGCGCGCCGAAAGTGATCGAATTCAACGTGCGCTTCGGCGATCCGGAAACCCAGCCGGTGATGCTGCGCCTGCAGTCGGACCTGGTGGATCTGCTCGACGCGGCCATCGATGCGCGCCTGCACGAGGTGAACGCGCAGTGGGACCGGCGCCCATCGCTGGGCGTGGTCATGGCCGCATCGCCCTACCCGGAAACGCCGATCACCGGCGATGTGATCCACGGGCTGGACGCGGTGCCGGCGAGCGCCAAGGTGTTCCATGCAGGCACGGTGCTGGACGCGCAGGGCCAGGTGCTGAGCGCGGGCGGCCGGGTGCTGTGCGTGGCGGCGCTGGGCGACAGCGTGGGCGATGCGCAGGCCAACGCGTACGCCGGCGTGGCGGCGGTGAGCTGGGCCAACGAGTTCCACCGCAGCGATATCGGCTGGCGGGCGATTGCGCGGGAACGCGGTTGAGACGTGGATGGTTTCATGCGCTGGCTCGCAGTCAGCGCATGATTTTCTGTCACGGCGCCGACCAGGCATAGAAATCAGGACCCGCCATACATCATGGGGCTATCCGGCCAGCGTCCTGCTCCACGCTCATCGAGGCAAGGAGAGCGTCAAGGCCGACGTCAGCGCAAATCGACTGCGCGTGGGCACGCGCATCAGGCTCGAGCAACCTGCCCGCCGCCTTCAATGCTTCGGCAGAGAGTGGTGAATCAAGTACCAAGGCGTTTACCACCTCCTCTTGTATCCGTCGGTGGAGCTCGACGGCGAACTTTAGCTTTGCCAACTCCGCAGGATTCAGTGCACTGGAGGCTTCATGGCCATCCAGAGCCTCGTAGTAGTAAAAGTTCCCGTAGCTCTCGACGAATGAACGGGCAGAAATTTCGCAACCTACGAAACGCCTGACAAGCACCGTCGCAGAATAAATACTCTGTTCCGCATCTTGATCGTTCAGCATCAATTTTCTCCTACTTCTTCAACGGGAGCCACGGGGTGCCGTCGGCGTTGGTGACACCCGGCACATGACCATGAGGTTGCTGTGCTCTTGGAAGGCATCGGTATGTATGCAGGTGAGCGCCTGGGGACCAGCAGGCCAAATCGATGACAGGACGATCACCATCGCGTAGCTCAGCAAGGCAAGTAAGCGAAATCGACGCTGGAATGACCTGCTTATTTTCCCCATGGCTCGCAAAGACCAAGTCCTCGCTGATATTGATCAATCCTGCCGTCCTTCCATTCCCTGAAAGAGCCTCCGACTGAGCCTCTGAATTCAGATCACAAAGAATAAAGGCGCTAGCTCGCAACGAGCCGGTCTGCACGGCCTTCCCATCACGCTGGCACGAGCACCAAGACGATTCGAATGCCGGAGCAGTCAGTTGGGTTTCTCTATCGTTAGAGGTTTGCTTCGAATTCGGCTATGCAAAAAAAATCCGATGCCAGAGAACTGGCATCGGATGGTGAATCACATCAGCGAACGTGACATGTATTATCACGTTGCTGAAATTATTTAATGCTAGTCAACGACTCGGTCGCTCAAGCGGTAAACAGCGCCTTCATCTTCTTCAGCGCGTTCGCTTCGACCTGGCGGATGCGTTCGGCCGACACGCCGTACTCGTCGGCCAGCTCCTGCAGCGTCACCTTGCTGTCCGCGTCCAGCCAGCGACGGCGGATGATGTCGCGTGAGCGCGCATCCAGTTCGGCCATGCCTTCGCGCAGCAGCTGCAGCTTGTTGTCTTCGCTGTCGGCGCGCTCGTAGGCCATCGACGGATCTTCCGCGTCGGCCACCAGGTAGGCGGCCGGCGACGGCGGCGCATTTTCGTTGTCTTCATCGCTGGGCGCATCGAAACCGATATCGCGGCCAGAGAGGCGCGATTCCATTTCGAGCACTTCACGCTCGGACACGTTCAGGTCCTTGGCCACCGCGCGCACTTCGGCCGCGTTCATCCAGCCCAAGCGGGTCTTGGACTTGCGCAGGTTGAAGAACAGCTTGCGCTGCGCCTTGGTGGTGGCGACTTTGACGATGCGCCAGTTCTTGAGGATGAACTCGTGCATTTCCGCACGGATCCAGTGCACCGCGAAGGACACCAGGCGCACGCCCATGTCCGGGTCGAAACGCTTCACCGCCTTCATCAGGCCGATGTTGCCCTCCTGGATGAGGTCGCCCAGCGCAAGCCCGTAGCCGTTGTAGCCACGCGCCACGTGCACCACGAAGCGCAGGTGGGAATGGACCAGTTCGCGCGCGGCGTCCAGATCCAGCTCGTCGCGGAAGCGACGGGCCAGATCCTGCTCGTCATCGACCGACAGCACCGGGATCTGGTGCACGGCACCGATGTAGGCGTCCAGCGAACCGAGCGCACTGGGAATCGGGAGATTGTTTGCCACAAGGGCAGTAGAGGTGTTCTGGCTCATAGCACTCATCTTAGCAGTCCGGCATTTGGACTGCTAAAGGGGAAAGAAGTTCCAGCGTTCTGTTGATGGGACGCTGGCACCGATCACTCGTCTAACGTACCGCGAAATGATGACAGTGGCGAGAGGGGGTGGATTTTTAGAATAATCTTTCTAAATCAATGTGTTGCCATGTTTAATGAGGCCATGGAGCGTGTTTTCTGGCTGAACGAGCCCGCCGGCGTCGCCCATTCAGCCGAAAAAGGTTGCCAGATGTTCAGGCGAACCGCCTCAAAGGCCCGAAGCAGTGCAGGCGTGGTCGGCGGCCCAGCCGGGCATGGCCCGGCTCTACCAAAAACCCACCGAAGCCAACCACCGAAGCCGCCATCTCGGGTAGTGCCACGCCATGCGTGGCAGGCCAGACAATGACGAAGGCAGCCGCGTGGCAGGCCAGTCAATGCCGAAGATAGATGCGTGGCAAGCCAGCCAATGCCGAAGCCAAATGCACGGCAAGCCAGCCATCGCCAGGTGGCGTCGGTACCCCAGCCGTGTGTGGGCCGTATCCACACCCCAACGTAATTGACCGAGGCACGCTGGGTCGGCGGCCCAGCCGGGCATGGCCCGGCTCTACCAAAAACCCACCGAAGCCAACCACCGAAGCCGCCATCTCGGGTAGTGCCACGCCATGCGTGGCAGGCCAGACAATGACGAAGGCAGCCGCGTGGCAGGCCAGTCAATGCCGAAGATAGATGCGTGGCAAGCCAGCCAATGCCGAAGCCAAATGCACGGCAAGCCAGCCAACGACAGGTGGGTCGGCGGCCCAGCCGGGCATGGCCCGGCTCTACCAAAAACCCACCGAAGCC
>NZ_DAMAGC010000006.1:20086-63891 GCF_031995405.1 Stenotrophomonas sp.
TCGGCGGCCCAGCCGGGCATGGCCCGGCTCTACCAAAAACCCACCGAAGCCAACCGTCGAAGCCGCCATCTCCGGTAGTGCCACGCCATGCGTGGCAGGCCAGACAATGACGAAGACAGCCGCGTGGCAGGCCAGCCAATGACGAAGATGGATGCGTGGCAAGCCAGTCAATGCCGAAGATAGAGCGTGGCAGGCCGATCACCACCAACGCCTAGTAATACCCCGCCATATTCAAGAAGAACCCCTTCTGGTCATACCGCAGCTCGGTCATGTCGTCGCTGAACTCGGTGAAGTTGTAGCCCACTCCGACCTTGAAGTTCTCCCCTACCCGTCGATCCAGCCCCACCAGCCAGCCCTTGCGCACGCCACCGTCGCGCACCTTCAACCAGCGGTGTTCGGCCAACCCTTCCCACTTCTCGAACAGGCGATAGCGCAGCTGAAGGGCAGCGAAGTCGGCACGGCTGTCCAGCCAGGCGCCCTCACCGCGACCGGTGCGGTAGTCGCCCCAGCGCGAGGCCAGCTTGCCGGCCAGTTCCCAGCGCGCGCCGAGCTGGCGGATGCCTTCCAGCGACAGCACCTGCGAGCGCTGGTCGTACAGGTTGCCGCCTTCCTGGCCGAGCGAGGCCACATCGTAGAGATAGGTGAACTTGCCGAAGCCTGCCCAGCCGGTGCTGTCGTGCGGACGCCAGGCAAAGCCCACGTTGGTTTCCACCAGCTTGGCATCGGCCAGTGGATTGATGCGGTCGTCGGTGTCGGCATAGTTGGCCCGCAGCGCGAAACGCCAGTCCTCGTTGAGTTTGTACAGCAGGCGGTTGGTGGTCACCCACTGCTCGCGTTGCTCGGCGCCGCTGTCGCGCCGGTATTCCAGCTTGCTGCTCCACTGCGCCACCGCATCGGTACGCCCGCCACTGACGCTGTAGGCACGGCGGTCGATGCGGCCGACGGTGGAATCCAGTTCGCCGTCCATGACGGTGAAGCCCAGGTTCCAGCCCTGCGCAGGATAGAAGTCCATGCCGAAGGTATGCACCAGCCCGGCGTTGTCCTGGCGGCGATCCTTGAGGTACTGGCTTTCGTTGTAGACGTTGACCTGGTTGCTCAGGCGCCAACGCTGGCCCAGTGTCCAGCCGCTCTGCAGGCCAGTGTCGAACAACGGGTCGGTGCCGGTGCGGTCGGTGCTGTAGCTGTAACTGCCGTACAGGCTGTGGTCCGGGGCCATGCGGTATTCGCCGTCGACCTTGGCGCCGTGGCCGCGGCTGCCGCCGCTCACTTCGGCACCGACGCTGCTGCGATCGCCGAACAGATAGCGCGCGCCGAGGGTGAGCAGGTCGTTCTTCTCGTACGCGCCGCCATCGTCGTCCAGGGTCACCTGGCCGGTGCCGTATAACTCCCATGACGAGCCGAAGCGCTGCCGATACCCGATCGCCGCGAGCAGCGCAGACACGTCCTGCCGTTCCTGCTCCTCGCGCACGCGGCGCAGTTCGCCGGTGAGCTGGCCGTCGTTGCCCAGCCGCCACTCGGCAGTGAGCTGGCTCTGCTCCAGCGCAAGCTCGCCCTGCTCGGTGCGGGTATGCCGGCCGTACAGGCTGAGATCGTCGGTGAGGTAGCCGAGGAATTCCGCACCGTATTCCTGGATCGGCTGGCCGGTGTCCTGACGGGCCACCGAGAAGCCGGCATCCACGTCACGCCACCAGGCCCCCAGGCTCCAGTCGCGGGCGGTCCAGCCCAGCTCGCGCAGGTTGGCGCGCGCTTCCACCGCGCTGGCCGTGCCCGAGCGCCGCCCTTCGTACGGGTTGCGGCGGATGAAGCTCAGGCCGCCGTTGTCCGAATAGAACACCGGGGCGGCGGTGGCGTCGGTGCGGGTCTGCTCGACCTTCAGGTAGGTGCCGCGCCCCGCCTGCAGGGTCAGGTCGGCCCCCTTGAGGCTGTAGTTTTCGCCGCTGCGGTTCTCGTCGATCCAGGTGCCGCCGATGGCCACGTGGTCGCCGATCCACTGCCGGCCGCGCGCACCGTAGGTGACGTCGTCGCTGCTGAAGCCCAGCGGCACGTATTCGTAATCCACCAGCAGCAGCTGGTCGTAGCCATCCAGCGGCATGTCGCGGGTGATGCTGCGGACGTTTTCTCGGGTGAGCTGGGCCAGCGGGCGGGTCAGGATCAGCCGGCCCTGCAGGTTGTCGATCTCGTAATCCACGCCTTCCTGCAGCGTGGCGCGGGTCTCGGTGCGGCCGGTCGTGCGGTCGCGCACTTCCAGCACCACCTGCTCCGAGCCGGGCAGCACGTCGGTATGGCGCAGGTAGTAGAGGCTGCCGCCGGTGCCGAGGAATTCGCTGTGGCCCGGCGCGGATTGTGCTTCGGAGCCGAACAGCTTCAGCTGCGAGCGCGCATCGCCAAGCGGGGTGGCGGCCAGCGAGCGCCAGTTCAACGCACCACCGTACAGCGAACGCACGTACTGGCCATATTCGGTGCCGGTGATGCCGGTGGCGTAGTTGCCCCACAGCGCCTGGCTCTGGTCCCAGTCCACGCGCAGGTACAGCCGCCCCTGCGTGTCCACGTCGCGGTAGGTGGTGGAATCATCGCCATACACGGGGTAGTAGAGGTCCGGGTCGAGGCGGCGGAACACATCCTGCGCATCGGCCTGGGTGAAATCACGGAACAGGTACTTCAGTTCGCGGTCCTGGGTGTCGGCCTGTGCGGTCACCAGGTATTTGCCGCGCATCTTGCCCTTGAGGTAGAACGCAAGACGCCCTTCGCTGAGGAAGCCGTCGTCGTCGCGATCGTCGACGGCCAGGGGCTGCAGATTGCCGCTGGCGCTGTTTTTGGACACGGTGACATCGGCGATGGCGACCAGGAACAGATAGCGCCCGGTGACATCCACGTCCAGCTGGCGCTGCGCCGACGGTGCGTCGCGCGATTCCACACTGACGTCGTAACGGTGCTGGCCGACCGGTTCGAGGAACTCGGCGGCGAACTTCTGCTCCAGGTCGACCGGGAAATCCTGGCCGTTGATGCGCACGCGGCTGTTGGGTTCCAGGTTGCGGCCGTACAGGCGCACGCGCGAGCCGTGGATGGGGATGTTCTGCAGGCGCAGCGTGCTCTGTCCGTAGATGCTGTTGCTCAGCTGCAGGTCCTGCGCACTGTCGCCATCCAGGGACTGGCCCAGGGTCTTCTGCACGTTCTCGCGGGTGATCTGCAGGCCACGGTCGAAGTCGGCCGGGGTCACCAGCTGGATGCGCTGGAGGCGGGTTTCATCGAACGAACCACCGGCGCCATAGGCGCGCGCGACGTAGATCAGCTCATCGCCGGTACGCAGTTTGATGTTGGCCGGCATCTCGCCGTTCCACTCGGCATCGCCGACGTAGTCCGCCGGCAGCGCGACGCGCGCCAGCGGCGTGACCAGGTCGGTATCGGTGCCGCGGTACAGCGTGACCTCCAGCTTCTGGATGAAGGAGGCGTAGTTGTTGTAGCTGTGGAAACGCAGCGGGCGGATCACCCGGCCGTTTTCGAACGGCACCGTCGCTGCTGCCTGCACGCTCAGGCTGGGCGGGACCATGGTGGGATCTTCAGTGGCCCACACCACGCCACCGTTGGGCAGCTCGGCCATGAACTGCCCGCCGGGTGCCGCCACATCGGGCGTGGTCGCTGGCGTCATCGGCACCGCTTCGGCAGGCGCCGGAACAACCCGACCGGGCAACGGCAGGACGGGAGCCTCGGCGTCGTCATCGATGCGCAGCAGCAGCCCGTCGGCGTTGCGGCAGTTGTCGGCGTCGCACTGGATGCTGGCAGGCGGCGGGGCCGGCTGCGCCATCGTCGGGGCAATGGTCAGCAGCAACGCGGCGGCCACGACGGCGCCGACACGACGGAGCACGGGAGTACGAAGCGGTGTCTGGCTCAGGGTCATGTCCATGGGTCAGCGGCCCTCCCTACGGGTGGGGTTGGTGCTGGCAGGTGGCTCGGGAGGATCGTCCAGTCGCAGTTGCTGCAGCACGCTGCCGTCAGCAGTCAGCACCTCGATGCGGGTCGCATGGGCCACCGTCGCCGGCACGCGCGGGGCGAGTGCTGCCTGCAGCGCGTGGGCGCGTTGGCCCGCCAGGGCTTCCTCACCGCGTGCGGCGGTGAGCAGCAGACGACCGCCACCGCGTGCGACCAGGGCCTGTGCGGCGGTGTCCAGCACCGGCGCACGGTCGGCCGCCAGCTGCGCACTGCCCGGGGCGAACAACGCCTGGCCCAGTTCGATCCGTGCCGGTCGTGGCGTTGCCGTCCGGGACGGTGCCGCCGTGCTCAGCCCGCCATCGGGCATGCGCACGCCGAAGTCGAAGCGCGCCGGCAGTCCGGGGGTGATGCGGCGCACCAGCGGGTTGGGCGTGGTGAACATCGCCCCGGCCGGCAGCGTGGACGGATCGACCTTGAGGATGAAGTTGCGCCCGCGTGCCTGACCGCCGGGGATGCCGACCAGGTGGTAGCGGCCGAACGCATCGGTTTCCATCAGCAGGCCTTCCACCGCCGCCACGCGCACGCCGGGGATGCCACGTTCGCCTGCATCCTGGATGCCATTGCCGTTGCGGTCATCGAACACGCTGCCGACGATCAGGCTTTCATCCAGCAGCGGATCGGTGGTGACATCCACCTCGGCCGAGGCGACGTTGCCGATGCTGCGGTTTTCACCGTCGATGGCGGTGATGCGGTTGGTGTGCACACCGGTGCCGGTACCCGCGCCGACGCGCAGGTAGTACACCACGATGGCGCGCTCGCCCACCGGCACGTCGATGCCATCGATGCGCAGCGGCTGCACGCCACTGGTGCGCGCAGCGTTGTCGGCGTCCTGCACCGCGAAGCCGCCGCTGACGAAGGTGAAGCCCGGCGGCAGCGTATCCAGCAGCGTGGCCCCGTTGGCATCGACCTCACCGACGTTGTCGATGGTGACGGTGTAACGCACCAGGTCGCCGATCTGCGCGCTGCGCTTGGCCGCCACCTTGGTCAGGCGCAGCACCGCCTGCTGCCCGGCGACGGTGACCGCGACGTTGGCCTCGGCGCACAGCGCGGTGGGGATGGACACATCGCAGACGCGGTAGCGGAAGCTGTCGGTGCCGGCGAAGTTCGCGGCCGGCGTGTAGACGCACACGCCGTTGGCGCACTGCGCGCTGCCGTGCGCGGGGGCGGTGATCACCTGCAACGAGCCCCGGTCAAGCACGGCGGTGCGGGCCGTGTCGTTGGCCAGCACATCGATCGTCAGTGGCCCGGGGGTCTGTGCGGTCACCGCGTCGTCCCCCAACGTCAGCACGTTCGGGTCGACGGTGACGGTCACCGTGGCCGAGGCGCACATGGCCGGATCGGCGATGTCGCAGACCTGGTAGTCGAAGGCCTGCACGCCGGAGAAGTTGGCCAGCGCGGCGAAGCGGATGCGCGCACGCGGCAGCACCGTGGCGGTGCCGTATGGCGGTGGTGCGGTGATGGTGACGGTGACCGTACCGGGGTCGATCGGAGTGCCGTTGACGCGGTCGTTGCCCAGCACGTCGATTTCGATCACGCCGTCCTGCGGCAGTTCAACGCGGTCGTCTTCCGCATCCACGCCCGGCGCGGCGGCGAGGACGGTGACGCTCACCGTCGCGGTATCACAGACGGTGGGCTGGTTGAGCAGGCAGATCGTGTAGACGGTGCTGTAGCTCCCGGCGGCCAGGCCGGCGGCCACATCCACCCAGCCATCGGCGCTGAAGCTCAGCGCGTTGGTGGCCACCGGGGCGAAGCTGACCTGCGTCGGGTCCAGCGGCGCGGTGTTGAACGTATCGTTGGTGAACACGTTCAACAGGCGCGCCTGACCCGCAGGGCCGACCGGACCGCCGCTGTCGTCCACCGCCAGCAGTGCACCGACCGCACCCTGCACGCGCACGGTGGCAATGGCGGTGGTGCAGTTGGTGGGCACGCCGTTCTCGCACAACTGGTAGGCCAGTTGCACCTGGCCCGGCTGCACCCCGGCGGCGACCATGATCTGGCCCAGGTTGTTCATGGTGTAGCCCGGCGTGCTGCCGGTGAGGCTGGCAACCACGCTGCCCACCGGTGGCGGCGACACGGTGTTGTAGCTGTCGTTGTCCAAAACCGAGCGGGCGATGGTGCCGCCCACCGCCGGGTCCACCGGCGTACTGGTGAAGTCGTCGTTGACCGCCAGCACCACGTTGGCCGAGCCGGACAGGGTCAGGGTGACGCTGGCATCGCCGCACTGCGTGGCATACGGCGCCGGCAGGCAGACCCGATAGGTGAAGCCCACCGGCCCGGTGGTGCCCGACGGCGGGGTGTAACTGAAGCTGCCATCGGCGTTGAACACCAGCCCGGCAACCGCACCGCTGGTCAGCGCGTAAAGCGCGCCGGGCGGGACGTTGTCGTTGAGCGACACGTTGCCGCTGCCCGGCTGGCCGGCGGGGATCGTGTAGCTGTCGTTCTGCGGTGCCGGGGTAACCACCACGGTGGCGCTGGCCGTAGCGCAGTTGGCGGGCGCGGCGGCTTCGCAGATCTGGTAGGTGAGCACGGTGGCGCCGGAGATCACGCCGGTGCCCACGGTGATGGTGCCATCGGTGTTGATGCTGAAGCCGGATGGCGCACCGACCAGGCTGAGCAGCACGGTGGCCGGTAGCGGCGGGCTGACCCCGTTGAGGCGGTCGTTGGCCAGCACGCTGACGCTGGACGTCGAGCCGGTGGCCACGCCGGTCAGTACGTCATCGCCGGCCACCAGCGTGCCGTTGTTGATGTTGATGGTCACCGTGGCTGTGCCGCACACCGCCGCATACGGGGCGGGCAGGCACGCCTGGTAGGTGAAGCCGACGGGACTGGGCGTGGCGGCTGGCGGTGTATAGGTGAACGCACCGCTGCTGGTGAAGGCCAGCCCGGCCGGTGCGGTGCCCTGCACCGTGTAGACCGCCCCGGCGGGCATGCGGTCGTTGCTGGCCACGCTGTTGCTCAGCGTCTGTCCGACCTGCACGGTGTAGGCGTCGTTCTGCGGGGCCGGACTCACCACCACGGTAACGCTGGCGGTATCGCAGTTGGCGGGCGCGGCCGCTTCGCAGATCTGGTAGGTGAGCGGGGTAGCGCCGGAGGTGACCCCGCTGGCCACGCTGATGGTGCCGGCCGGGTTGATGCTGAAACCGGCCGGTGCACCGACCAGCGTGAGCAGCACGTCGGCCGCTGCGGGCGGGGACACGCCGTTGAGGCTGTCGTTGGCCAGCACGCTGGCAGCGGAGGTGGTGCCGGGGGCGACCCCGGTAAGCGTGTCGTCGCCGGCCACCAGCAGGCCGTTGTTGATGTTGAGGGTGAGGATCGCGCGGCCGCACAGGCTGGCATTCGGCGCCGGCAGGCACACCTGGTAGGCGACGCTGACCGCGCCCACCACGCCGGTGGCCGGCGTATAGGTGAACATGCCGTTGCTGTTGAAGGCCAGCCCTGCCGGCGCAGTGTCCTGCAGGGTGAAGACCGCACCGACCGGTGTGTTGTCGTTGGCTGCGACGGTGTTGGACACGGTCTGCCCCGCCTGCACGGCGAAGGCGTCGTTCTGCGGTGCCGGGGTGACCACCACGGTGACGCTCGCGGTATCGCAGTTGCCCGGCGCCGCGGCTTCGCAGATCTGGTAGGTGATGGTGGTGGCACTGGAGGTGACGCCGCTGCCCACGCTGACGGTGCCGTCCGGGTTGAGGGTGAAGCCGCCCGGCGCACCGACCAGGCTCAGCAGCACGTCGGCCGCGGCCGGCGGCGACACGCCATTGAGGCTGTCGTTGGCGAGCACGCTGGCGCCGGTGGTGGCGCCCGGCAGCACCCCGGTCAGCGTGTCATCGCCCGCACTCAGAGTGCCGTTGTTGATGTTCAGGGTGACCGTGGCGGTGCCGCACAGGTTGTTGTTGGGTGCCGGCAGGCACGCGCGGTAGATGAAGGCGACCGGGCTGGCGGTGCCGATGGGCGGCGTATAGGTGAAGCTGCCATCGGGATTGAACGACAGCCCCGCCGGGGGCATGCCCTGCACGGCCCAGCTCGACCCGGCCGGCATGCTGTCGTTGGCGGCCACGCTGTTGCTCAGGGTCTGCCCGGCCTGCACCGCGAACGCGTCGTTCTGCGGCGTCGGGCTGACGATCACCGTCACCGTGGCGGTCGTGCAGTTGCCCGGCGCGGCGGCTTCGCAGATCTGGTAGGTGAGCGTGGTGGGACCGGCGTTGACGCCGGTGGACACGCTGATCGTGCCGTTGGGCGTGATCGCAAAGCCACCCGGTGCACCCACCAGGGTCAGCAGCACGCTGCCGGCGTCCGGCGGCGACACGCCGTTGAGGCTGTCGTTGGCCAGCACGCTGGCCGCCGAGGTGGTCCCGGGGGCGACGCCGCTGAGCGTGTCGTTGCCGGCCAGCAGCGCGCCGGTGCCAATGCTGATGGTCACGCTGGCGGTGCCGCACTGCGCCGCGTTCGGCGCCGGCAGGCAGGCCTGGTAGGTGAAGTTGACCGGGCTGGCCGTGCCGCTCGGCGGTGTGTAGGTGAATGCACCGCTGCCGGTGAAGGCCAGGCCGGCGGGCACCGTGCCCTGCAGCGTGTAAACCGAACCGGCCGGCATGCTGTCGTTGGCGGCCACGCTGTTGCTCAGGGTCTGCCCGGCCTGCACGGTGAAGGCATCGTTCTGCGGCGTCGGGCTCACGACGACGGTGACCGTGGCGGTATCGCAGTTGGTTGGCGCGGCCGCTTCGCAGATCTGGTAGGTGATCGCGGTGGGGCCGGCGACCACGCCGGCGGCGACACTGATCGTGCCGGTGGTGGTGATGGCGAAGCCGGCCGGCGCGCCGACCAGGCTGAGCACCACTTCGCCGGGCAGCGGCGGACTGGTGCCGTTGAGCGTGTCGTTGGTGAGCACACTGGCTGCCGAAGTGGTACCGGCGGCAACGCCGCTGATGATGTCATCGACCGCCACCAGCGTGCCGGCGTTGATGTTGAGGATAACGCCGGCAACACCGCACAGCGCCGCGTTCGGCGCCGGCAGGCAGGCCTGGTAGCTGAAGCCCACCGGGCTGGTCGTGCCCACCGGTGGGGTATAGGTGAAGGTGCCATCGGCGTTGAAGGTCAGCCCCGCCGGCGCGGTGCCCTGCACGGTCCAGGTGGAACCGGCAGGCATGCTGTCATTGGCCGCAACGTTGCCATTGCTGATCGTGCCGCCGGCCTGCACCGAATACGCATCGTTCTGCGGTGCCGGGGTGATCACCAGCGCGACCGTGGCGGTATCGCAGTTGGTCGACGCGGCGGTCTCGCAGATTTGATAGGTGAGCGTGGTCGCACCCGCCGTCACGCCGGTCGGCACGTTGATCGTGCCATCGGCGGCGATGGCGTAGCCAGCCGGCGCACCGACCAGCGTGAGCTGCACGCTGGCCGGCGTCGGCGGGCTGACGCCGTTGAGCGCATCGTTGCCGAGCACGCTGGGCGTGGTGCCACCGGGTGCGATGCCGGTGAAGCTGTCATCGCCGGCGGTCAGCGTGCCCAGGTTGACGTTCAACGTCGCCGTCGCGGTGCCACAGACACCGGCGTTCGGTGCGGGCAGGCAGGTCTGGTAGGTGAAGGTGACCGCCCCGGTGGTGTTCACCGGCGGCGTGTAGCTGAAGGTGCCATTGGCGTTGAACAGCAACCCGGCCGGCGGAGTGCCCTGCACCGCCCAGCTCGACCCGGCCGGCATGCTGTCGTTGCCGGCCACGCTGCCGTTGGCGAGAGTGCCACCGGCCTGCACGGCAAACGCGTCGTTCTGCGGCGCGGGCGTGACCACCAGCCGGATCGTGGCCGTGGCGCAGTTGATCGGCGACGCGGCCTCGCACAGCTGATAGGTCAGCGTGGTGGCGCCGGCCATGACCCCGGCCGGCACCTGCACGGTGCCATCGTTGTTGATCACGAAGCCGGCCGGTGCGCCCACCAGCAGCAGCTGTACGCTCGCCGCCGCCGGCGGGGTCACGCCATTGAGCGCATCGTTGGCCAGCACACTGGGTGTGGCCGAGCCGGTGGAGATCGGCGTGGCGAATGTATCGTCGTTGGCCACGATGGCGGTGACGGCGATGTTCAAGGTTGCGGTGGCCGTGCCGCACACGGTCGTGTCCGGTGCCGGCAGGCAGGCCTGGTAGGTGAAAGTGACGGGGCCGACGGTGCCCGCCGGCGGGGTGTAGGTGAAGCTGCCATTGTTGTTGAAGGCCAGTCCCTGCGGCGGCGATGCCACGCTCCAGGTCGAACCGGCCGGCATGTTGTCGTTGCCGGACACGTTGCCGGCAGTGGTCTGCCCCGCCTGCACGGCGATCACATCGTCCACCGGGGCGGGACGCACCACCAGCGCGATGCTGGCGGTGTCGCAGTTGTTGGCCGCCGCCGCTTCGCACAGCTGGTAGTTCAGCGTAATCGCACCGGTGGGCGCGGTGGCGGCCACCGATACCGTGCCGTTGGGATTGATCGCGAAGCCGGTCGGCGCACCCACCAGCGACAGCGACACGCTCGCCGGCGCCGGGGGGCTCACACCATTGAGCGCGTCATTGCCGAGCACGCTGGGCGTGCTGCTGCCAGGCGCGACCGGTCCGAAACTGTCGTCGTTGGCGACCAGCGTACCGTTGTTGATGTTCAGGGTGACCGTCGCCGTACCGCAGACGGCAGCGTTCGGTGCGGGCAGGCAGGCGCGGTAGACGAAGCTGGCCGGGCTGGTGGTGCCGGCCGGCGGCGTATAGCTGAAGCTGCCATCGCCATTGAGCGTCAGCCCGGGCGGCAAGGTGCCCTGCGCCGAGTAGAGCGCGCCGATCGGCATGTTGTCGTTGGCGGCGACGTTGCCACTGACGGTCTGCCCGGCCTGCACGGCGAAGGCATCGTTGACCGGCGCCGGGGCGACGATCAGCGCGATGCTGGCGGTATCGCAGTTGGTCGAGGCGGCCGCCTCGCAGATCTGGTAGGTGAGCGTGGTCGCACCAGCGGCGGTACCGGCAGACACGCTCACCGTGCCATCGCCGGCGATGCTGAAACCGGTCGGCGCGCCGACCAGCGACAGCACCACCTCGGTGGCCAGCGGCGTGGTGCCGTTGAGGGTGTCGTTGCCAAGCACGCTCGGGGAGGGCGCGCCCGGCGCGATCGGCGTGGCGAAGGCGTCATCGACGGCCACCAGCGTGCCGCTGTTGACGTTGAGCGTAGCCGTCACGGTGGCGCATACGCCCGCATCCGGCGCTGGCAGGCAGACCTGGTAGGTGAAGCTCAACGCGCCGCTGAAGCCGGCCGGCGGCGTATAGGTCAGCGTGCCGTCGGTGGCCAGCACCAGCCCGGCGGGCGCGGTGCCCACCACCTCGAAGCGCGCGCCGACCGGTGCGTTGTCGTTGGTGGCCACAGAACTGTTGAGCACCTGTCCGGCGGGCGTGGACAGCGCATCGTCCACTGCCGACGGGGCGACCAGCAGACGGATCGTGGCGGTGGTGCAGTTGGTCGGTGCCGCGGCTTCGCACAGCTGGTAGATCAGCGACTTCACCCCGGCGGCGGTACCGGCCGCCACCGTCACCGCGCCTTCGGCGGTGATGCCCAGCCCGGCCGGCGCACCCTGCAGCGTCAGCAGCACATCGGCCACCGCCGGCGGGGTGATGCCATTGAGCGAATCGTTGGCCAGCACCGAGGTGGTGCTGCCACCGCCGACCGGATTGATCGGGGTACTGCTGAAGTCATCGTTGATCGCGGCGAGCGTGCCGGCGGTGACATTGAGGGTGGCGCGCGCGGTCGCGCACAGCGCCGCATACGGTGCCGGCAGGCAGACCTGGTAATCGAAGCCCACCGCGCCGGTGGTGCCGACCGGTGGCACATAGCTGAAGCTGCCCGACCCACTGAAGGTGAGCCCGGACGGCACGGCGCTGGTCACGGTGAACAGCGCGCCGGCGGGCACGTTGTCGTTGTCGCCCACGTTGCCGTTGAGAGCCTGCCCGGCAGCGGTGGAATAGGTATCGTTGCTCGCCGACGGCGTCACCACCAGGCGGATGGTCGCGCTGGCGCAGTTGCTCGGCAGCACGCTTTCGCAGACCTGGTAGGTCAGCACGGTAGCGCCGCCGACCGCACCGGCGGGCACCTGCAGCAGGCCGTTGGCATCGAGCGCGTAGCCTGCCGGCGCACCGACCAGACTCAGGATGACGCTGCTGGCCGCCGGCGGGGAGACGCCATCGAGGGTGTCGTTGAGCAGCACGCTGGTGCCGCTGCTGCTGCCCGGCGTGAGCGGGGTGGCGGTGAAGTCATCGTCCCGTGCCACCAGGGTGCCGGCATTGACGTTGATGGTGGCGCTGGCGGTGCTGCACTGGGCGCTGTCCGGCGCAGGCAGGCACACCTGGTAGGTGAAACCGACCGGCCCGGTGAAACCCACCGGCGGGGTGTACAGGAAGGTGCCATCCGGGCCGAACTGCAGACCGCCCGGAGCAGCCCCGGTAATGCTGAACACCGCACCGGCCGGCGCGTTGTCGTTGCTGCCGACATTGCCGGCCAGCAACTGCCCGGCCGGCGTGGAGAACACATCGGCCGCGGCCAACGGGGACACCACCAGGCGGATCTGCGCCGAATCGCAATTGGTCGGCAACGCGGCCTCGCACAGCTGATAGGTCAGCGTGACCCCACCGGCCGGCACGCCGCTGGCGATCGTCAACGTGCCATCGGCCGCCAGGGTGTAGCCCGACGGGCCCCCGACCAGGCTCAGCAGCACGTCGGCCGACGCCGGCGGCACGCTGCCGTTGAGGCTGTCGTTGTTGAGCACCGAGGCGGTACTGCCGCCGGTGGCGGGATTGATCGGCGTGGCGCGGAAGTCATCGTCGTCGGCGACCAGGGTGCCCGCGTTGACGTTGACGGTGGCCGTGGCTCCGGCGCATACGGTGGTGTCAGGTGCCGGCAGGCAGGCCTGGTAGGCGAAGGTGACCGCGCCCTGGGTGCCGGCCGGCGGCGTGTAGGTGAAGCCACCGGCGGGGTTGAACACCAGCCCGGCCGGCGCGGTACCACTGAGGCTGAAGGTGGCATTGGCCGGCACGTTGTCGTTGCCGGCAACGCTGCCGGCAAGTGCGACGCCGACCGGCGTGCTGAAGGTGTCGTTGACTGCCACCGGCGCCAGCAGCAGGCGCACCGCCGCCGTGGTGCAGTTGCCGGGCAGCGCGGCTTCGCACAACTGGTAGGAGAAGCCGACCGCGCCGGCCGCCGCACCACCCGGTACCGAAATCGTGCCGTTGCTGTTGAGCACATACCCCGCCGGCGCACCGATGAGAGACAGGATCACATCGGCAGGCGCAGGCGGAATCGCGCCATTGAGGGTGTCGTTGCCCAGCACGCTGTTGGTGGTACCGCCGCTGGCCGGGTTGATGATCGCGGCGCGGAAATCGTCATCGTTGGCCACCAAGGTGCCGGCGTTGACGTTGAGGGTGACCGTGGCGCTATCGCAGACACCCGCCAGCGGCGCGGCCAGGCACGCCTGGTAGGTGAACGTGCTGGTGCCGGTGTACTGCGCCGGCGGCGTATAGAGGAAGCTGCCATCGCTGTTGAACACCAGCCCCGGCGGCACCGCGCCGGTGGTGGCGAACGTGGTACCGGCCGCGACGTTGTCGTTGACCGCCACGTTGCCGTCGACCGGCGTGGCCACCCGCGTGGTGAACGCATCGGCCACCGCATCAGGGGCGATCACCACGGCGATGGTCGCGGTGGTGCAGTTGCTCGTGCCGGCCTGGCACAGCTGGTAGGTCAGGCCGAGCGGGCCGGCCGGCGCACCGGCGGGCACCTGCAGCTGGCCGTTGGGTTCAAGCGTGTAACCGGCCGGCGGCGCATTGATCAACGACAGCGTGGCCTGTGCCGGCAGGATGGCGACACCGTTGAGGGTGTCGTTGGCCAGCACGCTGGCGGTCAGGCCGCCGGCACTGGTCAGTGGCGCGCCGCTGAAGTCATCGTTGCCGGCGACGATCGCGCCGGGACTGACGTTGATCGTCACCGTCGCGGCATCGCAGACCGACGCGTTCGGTGCCGGCAGGCACACCTGGTAACGGAAGCTGTCCGGCCCGGTGTAGGCGGCCTGGGCGGTATAGCTGAAGCTGCCATCGGCGTTGACGCCCACGCTGCCGTGCGCGGCCCCGGCCAGCAGGCTGAACTGCGCGCCGACGGGAACGTTGTCGTTGCCGGCCACGGTGGCGTTCAACGCGATGCCCGCCGTGGCCGGGAAGGTGTCATCGATCGCATCGGGGGCGATCACCAGCTGCACATTGGCCGTGGCGCAGTTGCCCGGCGTGGCCTGTTCGCAGAGCTGGTAGCTGAAATTCACCGCGCCGGCCGCCGCGCCGGCCGGAATCACGACCTGGCCAGCAGCGTTGACGGCATAGCCGGCTGGCGCACCGGTAAGCACCAGGCTGACCGTGCCGGGCACCACCGCCGCACCGTTGAGGGTGTCATTGGCGAGCAGGCTGGCCGGGCTGGTCGCACCCGGCTGCAGCGGCGTGGCGAAGGTATCGTTCGCCGCGACGATCACGTTGCCCTGCACGTTGACGCTGACCGTGGCGGTGTCGCACACGCCGTCGTTCGGCGCCGGCAGACACACCTGGTAGGTGAAGCTGTCCGGCCCGGTGTTGGCGTTGGTGGGGGTATAGATGAAGGTGCCATCGGCATTGACCACCGCCGTGCCGCGCGTCGGGGCAATGCCGAGGGTGTAGGTGGAACCGCTGGCGATGGTGTCGTTGCCGGCCAGGCTGCCGGTCGCCGGCTGACCGCCACCGGGCGTGGTGACGGTGTCGTTCACCGCATCGGGACTGACCACCAGGGTGGCGGTGGCGGTGGCGCAGTTGGCCGGCAGCGCGATCTCGCAGAAGCGGTAGGTCAGCGCCAGGGCACCGGCGGCCGCCGTGGCCGGCACCTGGATGGTGCCGTTGGGGTTGATCGCAACGCCGGCCGGCGCACCGACCAGGCTCAGCGTGACCTGGGCGGTGGGTACCGCGCCGCCGTTGAAGGTGTCGTTGCCGAGCACGCTCGGGGTGAGCCCACCGGTGCCGGGTGGAATCGGCGTGGCGAAGGTGTCATCGACCGCGACCAGCGCATTGGCATTGACCACGATCGATGCGGTCGCCGTCGCGCACACGCTGCCATTCGGTGCCGGCAGGCAGACCTGGTACTGGAAGGAGGTTGCCGCGGCGATACCACCCGCGGGCGCATAGGTGAAGCTGCCGTCGCTGTTGAGGGTCAGCCCGGTCGGCGGCGTACCGGTCAGGCTGAACTGCGCACCGGCCGGTGCGTTGTCGTTGCCGGCCACGCTGCCGCTCAACGAAGGCGCGCCACCGGTGGCATTGAAGCTGTCGTTCACCGCCGTGGGACCGATGATGACGCTGGCAATGGCAGTGGCGCAGTTGGTGGGCGAGGCGTTCTCGCAGATCTGGTAGGTCAGGTTGGTGGCACCGGCCGTCGCGCCGGCCGGTACCGCAATCACACCGGTGCCGTTGATGGTGAAGCCGGCCGGCGCATTCTGCAGCGCGATGATCAGGTTGGCCCCGTTCACCGGCGCACCATTGAGCGTGTCGTTGGCCAGCACCGTCGGGGTGTTGCCGCCGGTGGTCGAGGAGATCGGCGTGGCGAACGCATCGTTGTTGGCCACCAGCGCATTGGGCTGCACCGGTACCGCCGGCGTGGTGGCGGTGTTGTCGCCCGGGGTTGGATCGGTGGTGCCCGGCGGCAGTACCAGCGCCACGGTGTTGGCCGGGACCGTGGCCGGCGTGGCAGTCGGTGCGGTGGCATTGATCAGCAGCACCACGCTGTCACCCACGGCCACGTTGACCTGCACGTTGATCGCATTGCCGGTACCGCTGGACTGCGCGCACGAGGAGGCGGCGGTGGTGCCCTGGCAGGTCCAGCTCACGTTGGTGAGCAGCGCGGACACGCTGTCGACCACGCCTACGGCCGACGCCGCCGACGGTCCCGAGTTGTTGACCTGGATGCGGTACTGCACGGCCCCGCCCGCGGCGACCGGGCTGGCGCCGAGCAGTGTCTTGGTCACGCTCAACTGCGCCTGCAGCGCCAGCGCGTTGGTATCGGTGGCGCTGTTGTTGCCCGGCGTGGGATCGGACACATCCGTCGGCGCGGCGACGGTGGCGGTGTTGTTGAGCGGATTGGGGTACCCCTGCGCGAGCAGCGGCGGTGGCAGCAGCAGCATCATCAACAGGGCCATCGCGCATGCGATGCGGGCCGATGCCCTGCCTGCCCTGCTCTGCTTGCCGGTTGCTGCCATGCGCTCATCCTCGAAGAACAGCCGACGCCCCTGCGCGGGGCGATACGGCTGCAGTGATTGCTGTCCATCCCCGACGCGAGGTCATCCCCGCGCCCACTGCATTACCGCCGTGCGCGTCAGTACGCGCCCGGATTGCTGCTGAAACTCACCGGCACGCTGATCGTTGCCTGCCCGCCATTGATCAGATTCACCCCGACATTGACCGCGCCATCACCCACCGCCCCACCCGTCGCCACCGCGCACGCGCTGCCGGTGGACGCACTGCAGGTCCACGCGCCTCGCAATGTGGTGCCGTTGGGCAGGGTGTCGGTGACCACCGCATTGGTGACCGCATCGGGACCGCCATTACTCACCAGCAGCGTGTACGTCGCCGTGCCGCCGGGCGTGTAGCTGCCGCTGCCATCGCTCTTGGTGATCGACAGATCGGCCTGTCGCGTTCGATTGGTGATGCGGCACACCAGGGTGACCGCGGTCGCGGTCATCGCCGGCGCCTGCAGGGTGAAACTGCCGCCCGTACCGGAGGACACCACCGCATTGTTCTGGTCCAGGCACTGCCAGCTGCTGGCGTAGCGCGTGAGCGTGGTGCCGGCCGCCGCCGCCTCGGCCAGCGCATAACTGCCACCGGGCACGGTGATCACCGCAGCGGTGGCGCCGTTGTTGCCGACGTTGCTGGCCGTGCCGACGGTGCTGCCGTTGTAGGTGATGGACAGGTTGAAGCGCCCGCTGTCACTGGTCGGCTGCAGGTCCTTGACCAGTTGCAGCGTCGCCGCACACGCCTGGGTGATGCCTTCCACGGTGAATACCGCCTGGCCGATGCGGATGCCCAGCAGCGCCAGCAGGTTGTCCACCAGGCCGCCCAGCAATGCCGTCAGCACGGGTGTGACCACGGCGTTGACCTGGGTGCGGATCGGCGTCAGCAGCGCGTTGACGATGCCATTGACCAGGCTGGCCACCGGCAGCGGCAGGGGGATGCCGGCCAGCAGCGTCACCGTCGGATTGCCGCTGGTGACCTGGATGCTCAGCGAGTTGACCAGCGTGGACACCATCGTTGCTGCGCTGACCGTACCGGCGGTGAGCGTGCGTGTCTGTGGGTACGGACCGGTGAAGCTCGCACTCTGCAGGCCCGGTGTCGCGGTGGCGTAGCTGCTGATGGTCACCGTCAGCGGCACGCTCACATCGGCAATGGGGGTCAGGACGCCGAGCACGTTGGCCGACACTCGCACGCTCACGCTCAGCGACGTCAGCGTGGCCGCGCTCAGCGCGGTGGAGGTCAGCACCGTGCTGCGATTGAAGAAAGTGGCATCGCTGATCTGGCCGACATACAGGTTCACCAGGCCGGGGCGCGCCTGCAGCGTGACCGCATTGCCCACCAGGTTGATCGCCGAGATCGAGCCTTCGGCGCGGGCCACGTCGGCGTACACCTGCAGGTGCAGCACGCTGGCGCTGATGCTGGTGTTGGACAAGGACACCCCCAGCAGGTTGAGCCCGCTGAGCGCGGCGCTCAGGGTGCCGGTGTTCAGTCCCTGCACCAGGTCCAGATCGAGCTTGATGCGGATGGCCGCACTGTGGAATGCCGCGCCGACCGCGCCGCAGGTGTAGACCGGCGGCTCCACCACCTGCAGCCACAACCGCACGTTGGCCACGCCGTTGAGCCCGAGCGCGGCGGTGTTGACGGTGATCGGCGTGGGCGTGGTCAACACGTTGCGGAAGTTGTACAGCTGCACCCCGCCGGTCAGCAGGTCGAGCACGTTCAAATTGACCGTTGCCAGCGAGCCGGTGGGCAGCGCGATCTGCAGCAGGTCGGCCAGGCGGATGCTGCCGGAGGTACCGGCCACGCCCAGCGGCAGCGCATTGAGTACGTTGGCCGCCGCGGTCTGGCCGTCGGCCTGCAGCACCTGCACCATCGCCGCGCGCAACTGTCCCAGGGTGATGCTGGTGTTGAGGACCTGGCTGGGATCGCTGACCACCACCCCGCCGTTGAGCTGGGTCAGCAGCGCGTTGAGGTTGATGTTGGCCCCGGCCAGGTTGTTCCAGTCGGCCACGCTCAGGTTGACCGTAGTGCCTGGCAGCAGCGCGCCGAACAACAGATTGAGGACGGGGCTCTGGGTGGAATCGACCGAGGCCAGGCGGGGGCCGGCACTGACGCAGGCGCCCGCCGTACAGGCCGATTGCGCCTGCGCACGCCCTAGGCATGAAAGCACCGCCAGTATTGCGATCAGCACCCATCCCTGCCATCGCAATGACGAATCTTTCACGCCTTTCACATTAACCATACCTGCGTCCCCGCCGATTTTAAGCAGCGGCCGACCGTGGCGATGGATTTATGCCGTCGCCGTTCTGATCGTTCGCTGCCGGTGCCGTTTCCCGCTTGGGAATGCGTTTATTTCCGGTTCGGGGTGATTAATGCGGGGCAACTGAAAGTCCGTCAAATCAAGGCGGCGTGAAACACGGGGGAAGCAACGCTTGCCGGCGGGCCTGCGTCCAGCCAATCCCCCTGCTGCAGCAGCAAGCGAAAGCCATTCTGTACACCGTAAAAAAGAATTGCTTTCAGGGAAGCCGTGCTTACCTAACAGGGAAAGGGGGCAATAAATGCAGGCCATGTGCGACAGAATCCGGCGAGCCCGATTGACGGCTGGCCTGTCCCAGACACAGTTGGCGTTGGAAACCGGCGTACGCCGTAGCGCCGTGGCGCAATGGGAACGGGAAGGCGGAACATTCCCGAGCGTGCAACATCTTTCATGCATCGCAATTGTGACGCAAGTCCATTTTGAATGGCTGGCCACGGGGCGCGGTCCCGGTCGTCCCGACGACGGCGCCGAACTGCCACTGCCCGCACCCGTTCCGGTGGAGGCGGCACGCACCGTCCAGGAAACCGAGATTCTCTCGCTGCTGCGACGGATGCCCGCACGCAAACGCCAGGTAGCGCGCGCGATCATGGAAATGCTGACCGATTGAGATAATCGTCGCGACGGGGTATCGCCGCGAATCCGTGCCGTCGGCCGGGGCGGTTACAGCGCCGCGCGCGGCGGCAGCGACCAGTCGATCGCGGTCTGCCCGCGGCGTTGCAGGTACTCGTTGGCCATCGAGAAGTGATGGCAGCCGAGGAAGCCGCGGTGCGCGGACAGCGGCGACGGATGCGGCGCCTTGAGCACGCGGTGGCGGCCGGTGTCGATCACCTTGCCCTTCTGCTGCGCATAACTGCCCCACAGCATGAACACCAGGCCCTCGCGTTCGCGGTTGAGGGTGTCCACGACGTGGTCGGTGAACCCTTCCCAGCCACGCTTCTGGTGTGCACCGGCCTGGCCCTCTTCCACGGTGAGCACCGCATTGAGCAGCAGCACCCCCTGGCGTGCCCACGGCAGCAGGCAGCCGTGGTCCGGGCGTGGGATGCCCAGGTCGGCTTCCAGTTCCTTGTAGATGTTGAGCAGCGACGGCGGCACCGGTACGCCCGGCATCACCGAGAAGCTCAGGCCGTGGGCCTGCCCGGCGCCGTGATACGGATCCTGGCCGAGGATCACCACCTTGACCTGCTCGAACGGGGTGGCGTCGAAGGCGGCGAAGATCTGCGGACCGGGCGGAAACACGTGTGCGCCGGCCGCCTTGCGCTGGCGCAGGAAGCTGGACAGCTCACGCATTTCCGGACGCAGCAGCCACTGCCCGATACGGGCCTTCCAGCCCGCTTCGAGCTGGATGCTCGGGGTTGCTTCGTCGTTCATCGCACCATGGGTTTGTCGTTGAGCCGGGCCAGGCGCAGCTGGAACAGCACCTTGGTCACCAACAGGCGTTCTTCGATGGGCTTCTGCACCAGATCGTTGGCACCGGCCTGCAGCAGGCCGGACTGGTTGAGCGGATTGCCGTCGCCGGTCATTACCAGCACCGGCAGGCGGCGCTTGCCGTAGCCGAAGTCCACGCGCACGCGCTCGACCACATCCAGGCCACTGAGCTCACCCTTGAGGGTGACGTCGGTAAGCACCAGGTCGATGCGGTGGCTGCTGCGCCCGAGCGATTCGGCGGTGAGCAGCGCGAAGGCCTCTTCGGCGGTCATCACGTGCAGCACGCGCAGGCCCTGGCGTTCGAGCATGCGCTTGGTCGCTTCGGCGACCACGCGGCTGTCCTCGACATACAGGATGGTCGCGCCGGGAATGGTCTCCGGCTGCACGTAGCCACGAATGAAGGTGGCCAGCGCCTCATGCCCCAGCGCCTTGTCGAAATAGTCGGTGACGTACTCGGTGAAGCGGCGCTGCTCCAGGTGCTGCTGCGCGTCGCCGGACACCACGATCACCGGCACATAGGCCTGGCCGGCGGTTTCGCGCACCAGCCGCGCCAACGCCAGGCCATCGCCGTCGCTGAGCGTGAGCGAGGTGGTGACCAGGTTAACCGGCCCGGCCGCCAGCGCGCTGCGCGCCTCTTCGATGCTCGCACAGCCCACCACGTCCACATCCGGCAGTTCGCGTTGCAGCACATCGGCAATCAACTTGCGGACCAGCCTGGAACCATCGACCACCATCACGCGCGGTGCATCGTCGACCAGGTGTTTCAGGGCTTGCGGGCGCATGCGGGCCTCAGGTTTCGGTCGGTCGGGTCTGGCGCAGGAAATGCCCCGTCACCAGCCACGCGCCCAGCCAGCCCAGCACCACGGTGCCGACCAGCACGAACGATGAATGCAGCAGGTCCAACCCATGCAGCACGAACGGGCTGGCATAACTTTCCGACAACGCGGCCAGCGGCGGGCGCAGCGCCAGCCCGGCCACGCCGATCAGGCCCAGCGCCAGCGCGCCGGCACCCAGGCCGTACCAAGCGCCCAGGTACAGGAACGGGCGGCGGATGAAGCCATCGCTGGCACCCAGCAGCTGCAGCACGCCGATCTCGTCGCGACGCGCCTGGATGTCCAGCCGAACGGTGTTGCCCACCACCAGTGCCGCGCCCAGGCCCAGCAGCACCGACAGCACCTGCACCAGTCGCGTGCCGAAGCCCAGCCACGCATCCAGGCGCTTGCGCCACAGTGCATCGTGCTGGACCAGGTCGGCCTGCGGCAGGCCCTCCAGCGACGTGGCCAGGCGCGCATCATCGGTGCCGGCGGTCGGGGTCACGATCAGCAGGGTGGGCAACGGATTGTCGTGCAGCGCATCGATCGCCTCGCCCAGCCCGGCGCCTTCGCGCAGTTCCTGCAGCCCCTGCTCGGGGGTCTGCACGGTGACGTTGGCCACGTCGGCGCGGCCACGCAGCGTATCGGCCAGCTGTCCCGCGGCGGCGGCGGCGATGTCCGGTTTCAGGAACAGGTTGATGTCGCGCGACTGTTGCACGCTGCCGGCGAAATGCTTGAGGTTGTCCAGCGCGATCGACAGGCCCAGCGGCAGTGCCAGGGCCAGCGCCATCACCATGATGGTCAGCAGCGTGGCCCACGGCTTGCGCCAGGCGCGGCCCAGGCTGAACACCACGCTGTGGCCGTGGTGGTGCAGCCACACGCCCAGGCGCGATGGCGCTGCGGCTTCCTTGTTGGTGGGTGCGTTCATTCGGCCAGGTCCTGCGGCGAGATGTCGTCGATCAGCTTGCCGTGGTCCAGGATCAGCACGCGCTTGCGCATGTGCCGCAGCAGCGCCAGGTCGTGGCTGACCACCAGCACGCTGGTGCCGCGATCGGGCAGTTCGGCGAACAGCGCCATGATTTCCGCCGCCAGGGTGGGATCGAGATTGCCGGTGGGTTCGTCGGCGACCAGCAGCTTGGGTTCGCTGACGATCGCGCGGGCGATGCCGACGCGCTGCTGCTCGCCGGCCGACAGCTGCGAGGGCAATGCCTTTTCGCGGTGGCCCAGGCCCATGCGTTCGAGGACAGAGCGCACCCGCTTGCCGATGTCGGCGCGCCGGGTGCCACGCAGGATCAGCGGCAACGCCACGTTCTCGGCGATGCTGCGGTCCATCAGCAGGCGGTGGTCCTGGTAGACCGCGCCCACCTGCCGCCGGTGCCGCGGAATATTGCCGCCGCGCACTTTGAGCAGGTTGCGCTCATCGAAGATCACCGCGCCGCGGCTGGGCCGCTCGTCGAGATGGATCAACTTGAGCAGGGTGCTTTTGCCCGCCCCGGAGTGACCGGTGACGAAAAGCATTTCGCCGGGGGCGACATCAAAGCTGACATCGACCAGGGCCTGATGGCCGCCGGCATACTGTTTGCTGACATTGTCAAAACGCAGGACGCTCATCCCCTGATTATGCAGGACGAGGGTGACAACGTGCAGGTGGGGGCACGGGTAGTGCCGGCCGTTGGCCGGCAACCACGCAAATCCAAACGCCCCAAGGTAGTGCCAACCGTGGGCCCGGACTCACCAGCACCCGATCCCCCGTCGCTTCGCGACGGCCCCCTTGCCAAGGGGGCGGGCCCTGAGAGCGCGCGGTGCAGGCGTCAGGTCTTACGAACCGGACAGCATCCGGCGGATCTTGCGACCGATGCGGGTCAGGAAGGACGCGCCCGGATCGGCGGCCGGGGTGCCGCGCATCGGCTTGGCGGCCACCTGCACCGGGGTCACCGGGCCGGTCGCTGCCGCACCCTCGGCGCCTTCGACCGGACGGCCGTGGCGACGACGACGACGCTTGCGCGGGGCGCGCTCGCCTTCCACGGCCGGGCTGCCTTCAGCAGTCGGGGCAGCGGTCGGCGCAACCTGCGGCGCGGCTGCGGCATCGGCCACAACGACCGGTGCCTCACCTTCCACGCGCGGCTTGCGCTCGCGGCGCGGCTTGCCATCGGCACTGCGCTCACCGGGCGCGCGACGCTCGCCACGGCCGGCGGCCGGCTTGCC
This sequence comes from Stenotrophomonas sp., assembly GCF_031995405.1. Lineage (GTDB taxonomy): Bacteria > Pseudomonadota > Gammaproteobacteria > Xanthomonadales > Xanthomonadaceae > Stenotrophomonas. Next base: position 43,102 of record NZ_DAMAGC010000006.1, read on the forward strand.
GCCGCGACCATTGCTGCTGCCACCGCCACGACGCTGTTCTTCCGCCGCACGCGCTTCGCGCGCTTCGCGGAAGATCTGGCCGACGCTCTCATTCTCGTCATCGCCTTCCTCACCCGGCGCGGCCGGGGCGCGTTCCGGGCGCGGCAGCGCGGTCAGGATCTCGCTGGTAACCGGCTCGACCGGGATCTTCTGCTCGATGTAGGCCTCGATGTCCGGCAGCCCCATCGCGTAGCGCTCGCAGGCGAAGCTGATCGCATCGCCTTCCTCGCCCAGGCGGGCGGTACGGCCGATGCGGTGCACGTAGTCTTCGGCGTCGAACGGCAGGTCGTAGTTGTAGACGTACTTGATGCCGTCGATGTGCAGGCCGCGCGCGGCCACGTCGGTGGCCACCAGGATTTCCAATTGGCCCTTCTGGAAGCGGTTGAGCAGGCTCTCACGCTTCTTCTGCGGCACATCGCCGGACAGCACGCCGACGCGGTAGCCGGCCTTTTCCAGCGACCGGGCAACACGCTCGACGAACACCTTGGTGTTGACGAAGACCATCGTGCGCGCGCCTTCGCTGCGCGACAGCAGGCCCAGCAGCAACGGGATCTTCTCTTCGTCGGCCGGGAAGTAGATGCGCTGGCGCACGCGGGCGGCGGTGATCGACTCGCTCTCCACCACCAGCTTCTGCGGCTCGTTCATGTGCTCGTAGGCCAGCTCCAGCACGCGGTGGCTGAGCGTGGCGCTGAACAGCAGCGTCTGCCGCGTGGAACGCTCGGGCATGCGGCGCAGCAGGAAGCGGATGTCCTTGATGAAGCCCAGGTCGAACATGCGGTCGGCTTCGTCGAGCACGCAGATTTCGCAGGCGTGCAGCGACACCACCTTGTGCTGCTTGACGTAGTCGATCAGGCGGCCCGGGGTGGCGATGATCACGTCCACGCCCTGCTGCAGGATCTCGCGTTGCTTGTCGTAATCCACGCCGCCGTAGACCAGCGCGAAGCGCAGGCCCAGGTCCGAGCCGAACTTCACCGCATCCTTGTGGATCTGGATGGCCAGTTCGCGGGTCGGGGCCAGGATCAGCGCGCGCGGGTCTTCCGGCTTGCGGTCGGCCAGGGCCGGGCGGGTCAGCAGGCGGTTCACCACCGCCACCAGGAAGGCCAGCGTCTTGCCGGTACCGGTCTGGGCCTGGCCAGCGACGTCGCCGCCGGGCAGTGCGACCGGGAGGGTCAGCGCCTGGATGGGCGTGCAACGGGTGAATCCGGCTCCTTCAAGGCCGGCCTGCAGGGCCGGATGCAGCTCAAAGGAGGAAAAGGTCAAATCGGTCAGCGGTTTGTCGCTCATGTGTCCGTCTTGGTAAGGCCTGCCCGGCCGTGGTGCGCGGGAGGCTTGCAATCTTGGGGGGCACCGTCGCCATTGCGGGCCCTGCGCCGGGATCGGCGGGGCCGGACCATCAGGTCCAAGGGCGCCGCACAGTGGGGCAGTTTAGCGCAATGTCGGCGTCAAACCGGGCTCTGCCGTCGCAGCCAGCGGCGAGACAGCCCGGCGGGACCGGCCCTGGCCATCGCCGTGGAGGTCGCCGGGTGCTCTTTTCACGGGTTTCACCGCGCCTGCCGCCAGTTGAACGGTGCCGGGCCAGCCGCTGGTAGCGCCGCCCGGGCGCCCGCATATCGTCTTCAGTTGCCCGATCAAAGCGGGACGCCAATCACAGGATGCTCGGTTCCACCCCACCCCTGCCCGCCCGCGACGTTAGCGGTACACTGCCCGCCGTGAGCGACCAGGCATCCACCTGGCGCACCGCTGACCGCCCCTGCGGTCACGAGGCAGCAGACGCGGACGGCACCGGCAGGTGGCGTCCAACCTCAACCTCCTCCGGCCCGGCCGGGTGCATTTCCAGACGAGAGACCAAGATGAGCGACAAGGTTGTACATGTCAGCACCGCTGACTTCCAAAGCGCAGTACTGGATTCCAAAGAGCCCGTGCTGGTCGATTTCTGGGCCGAATGGTGTGGCCCCTGCAAGATGATCGCCCCGGCGCTGGACGAGCTGGCCGACGCCTACAACGGGCGCGCCAAGATCGCCAAGGTCAACGTCGACGAACAGCGCGAGCTGGCCGCCAAGTACCACGTGCGTTCGATCCCGATGCTGCTGGTCTTCAAGAACGGCGAAGTCCAGGCGCAGCAGGTTGGCGCGGTGGGCAAGGCCCAGCTGGCCGGCATGCTGGACAAGGCCCTGGCCTGATCCCGGCAGGCAGCCGGTACCCACCGGCTGCCACGCGGGCCTGCGCCCGCATGAATGACTCTGCCCCACCCGGCTTGCGCGTCGCCGCGAGCCGGTGTTAGTGTCGGCATATCCGGCCGCATTCGCGCGCCGCACCTTCTGGACGTTGTTTCCTTCCAGATCCTTTCCCAACGTTCGCCGCCCTGCCGGGCGCTCGCACCTTCTAGCGAGGAATCCAGCACTTGTCCGATATCACTACTTCCGAACCCGGGAGCGCCGACGCGCCTGCCGAGAAGCGCGTGCGCAAGCCGCGCGTCGCCAAGGCCGCCGCCAACACCGCTGCCGAAACCGGTTCTTCCCCCACGCATCAATCCGCCCTGCCCCTGGCTGCCGCGCCTGACGCGCCGGCGCCGGCCGCCGCGCCGTCGGCGCCACCGCAGGCACCCGCCCCCCACGCTGGCGAGTCTTCGCCTGCCCAGGGCGGTGCGCAGCAGGACACCGGCGACGGTGGCCAGCGCAACCACAACGGCAACGGCAACAACGCGCCCAAGGGCGGGCAGAACCCGTACCAGGGCCAAGGCCAAGGTCAGAACCAGGGCCAGGGCCAGGGTCAAGGCCAGGGCAACCGCCGCGATCGTTTCCGCAATCGCCGCGACCGCAACCGCGGTGGCGATCGCTACAACGATGACGGCATGCCGCAGGACAACAACGAACCGCAGCAGCCGTTCGTGCGCAGCCAGCAGGCCAACGTGCCTGAAGGCTTCCCGGTCTATTCGCTGAGCGACCTCAAGCGCATGCCGGCGCAGAAGCTGCTGGAAATCGCCGAGCAGCTGCAGATCTCCGAAGGCGTGGCGCGTGCCCGCAAGCAGGACGTGATTTTCGCCCTGCTCAAGGTGCTCACCCGCCACGGCGACGGCGTCGCCGCCGACGGCGTGCTGGAAATCCTGCCGGACGGCTTCGGGTTCCTGCGCGCGGCTGAAGCCAGCTACCTGGCCGGCCCGGACGATACCTACATTTCGCCCAGCCAGATCCGCCGCTTCAACCTGCGCACCGGCGACCACCTGTCCGGCCGCATCCGCTTCCCGAAGGATGGCGAGCGTTACTTCGCGCTGTCCATCGTGGACACCATCAATGGTGAGCCGCTGGAAGCGTCCAAGAACAAGGTGCTGTTCGAGAACCTGACTCCGCTGTTCCCGCGCAAGCGCTTCACCCTGGAACGTGGCAATGGTTCGTCCGAAGACATCACCGGCCGCATCCTCGATCTGATGGCACCGCAGGGCAAGGGTCAGCGTTCGCTGATCGTTTCCCAGCCCAAGGCCGGCAAGACCATGATGATGCAGCAGGTGGCCACGGCGATCACCACCAATCATCCGGACGTGCACCTGATCGTGCTGCTGATCGATGAGCGCCCGGAAGAAGTGACCGAAATGCAGCGCACCGTGCGCGGCGAAGTCATCAGCTCCACCTTCGACGAGCCGGCCGCCCGTCACGTGCAGGTCGCCGAAATGGTGATCGAGCGTGCCAAGCGTCTGGTCGAGCACAAGAAGGACGTGGTGATCCTGCTCGACTCGATCACCCGCCTGGCACGTGCCTACAACAACGTGGTGCCCAGCTCCGGCAAGGTGCTCACCGGTGGTGTGGACGCCAATGCCCTGCACCGTCCGAAGCGCTTCTTCGGCGCCGCGCGCAACGTGGAGGAAGGCGGCAGCCTGACCATCATCGCCACCGCGCTGGTCGATACCGGCAGCAAGATGGACGAGGTGATCTACGAAGAGTTCAAGGGCACCGGCAACAGCGAAGTGCACCTGAGCCGTCGCATCTCTGAAAAGCGCGTGTTCCCGGCGATCGACATCAACCGCTCGGGCACCCGTCGCGAAGACCTGCTGATCGAACCGGAACTGCTGCAGAAGATCTGGATCCTTCGCAAGCTGCTGCATCCGATGGATGAAATGGCCGCGATGGAATTCCTGCTCGACAAGATGAAGAACACCAAGTCCAACGACGAGTTCTTCGGTTCGATGAAGCGCTGATCGGCGCTGCATCGACATAGAAAAAGGCCCCGCACCGCGGGGCCTTTTTTGTTGCCGGGGTAGAGCCGAGCCATGCTCGGCTGCTCTCTCCGGTCCGTGGCATGAACCGCCGGGGGTGCAACGCCCACCCTGGGCCGCCAGCCGAGCATGGCTCGGCTCTACCCTTGCTTCACGGGCAGCTGACCACGCCCTCGGCCTTGTCCGCATCCACCGACACCCGCACCTGGGTGAACGCAGCAGCGAACGGCGTGTCCGCACTGACCACGAACGGGGCTTCCACCGCGCCGAGGTCCACGCCCTGTTTGCCGAAGCACGCCAGCGGCACGGTCACCGTCTGTTTCTGTCCCGGCGTCAGTTTGGCCAGCAGCGGCGCGATATCCACCCCACCCTCGCAGCCGGTACCGCACTGCATGGTGACCTTCACCGGCGAGGCCGGGCGCTGCACCAGTTGCACATCGAACTGCAGCGCCCCGTGGTTGCGCGCCAGTGCACCAAGGTTGCGCCGCGAAGTACTGCGGGCGATGAGCTGCGCCGGTGCCAGCCAGGTGACTTCCTTGGCGTCCTGCTGGGTGTTCACCTGCACGGTGCGCACCTGCACCACCGGCGCGGCGGTCGGCCAGCGCAGCGTGGCGTTGAGATCATTGCCCAGCGGCTGGGTGGCGCCGGCGGCGGCGACGTGCAGCGAGAACGGCGGCGTGTCGGCGCGGTTGAAGATCGGCAGCGTGGTCACTTCGCCGCAGTTGTCCGGGTTGGCCTCGGGCAGGTGCGCGACGTTCGCTGCCGCGCCGTAACTCAAACCATACCCCAGCTTGAACAGCGGCGGCTGCTTCGGATCCGGTCGATCGATCGGTGCCGGGCACGGTACGCCGGGCCACGGGAAGCTCAGCCGGCCGCGGAAATCGTGCGCCGCCTTGCCATCCTTGCCGGCCACCAGCACATCGGTGACGCCCTTGCCCTCGGTGCCGGGCAGCCATGCCGCGACGAAAGCCTGCGACAGGTTGAGCAGGTCGTTGGTGTACATCGGGCGACCGGAGAAATACACGGTTACCACCGGCTTGCCGGTCGCCTTGGCCGCGCGCAGCACGGCCAGGTCCTGCGGGTAGGCGCGGCTGTGGCTGACCGAATCGGAGGACAGGATGTCACCATTGGTTTCGGCATACGGTGTCTCCCCGACCACCGCCACCACGACGTCGAACGTCCCGGCATCCAGCCCGCTGCCATCGGCGCTGTAGGTCACCTGCGGCGCGCCCAGCTCGGCACGCAATGCGCCAAGTACCGAATCGGCATTCGGGAAATCGGCGTTGCTGTTCTCGGTGCCCTGCCAGGTCAGCGACCAGCCACCGGCCTGGTCGGACAGACTGTCGGCACTTTTGCCGACCACCAGCACCCGCGCATCGCGGCGCAGCGGCAGCACCTTGTCCTGGTTCTTCAGCAGCACCAGCGACTCACGTACCGCGCGGCGCGCCAACGCGCGATCCTGCACGGCATTGGCGTCGCCGGCATGGCGGCTGTCCGACGGGCCGTGCTCGAACAGTCCGGCGCGCAGCTTCACCCGCAGGATGCGGGTAACCGCATCGTCGATGCGTGCCATCGGGATCTCACCGCGCTGCACCTGTGCGGTGGTGTTGGCGATGAACGCCTTCCAGTCGTCGGGCACCATCACCATGTCGATGCCGGCATTGATCGCCTGCGCGCAGCTGTCGTTGCGGCAGCCGGGCACCTGGGCGATGCCGTTCCAGTCGGATACCACGAACCCGTCGAAGCCCATCTTGCCCTTCAACGCATCGGTGAGCAGCGCCTTGCTGCCGTGCATCTTGCCGTAGTCGACGCGGCCGGCGCGGTCGTTCCAGCTGTTGAACGAGGCCATCACCGTCTGCACGCCTTCTCCAAGCGCACCGTAGTAGCCCTGGCCGTGCACGTTCATCATGGCGGCCTTGTCGAGCAGCGCCTCGCCCTGGTCGCGGCCGTTGTCGGTGGCGCCATCGCCGATGTAATGCTTGGCCGTCGCCACGACGTTGGCATCGTCGGCGAAGCGGCCCTGCGCGCCCTTGACGTACGCACGTGCGTACGCGCGCACCACGGCGGGATCGGAAGAGAAGCTCTCGTAGGTGCGGCCCCAGCGCGGATCGTGGGCCACGGCCAGGGTGGGCGCGAACACCCAGTCGATGCCGGTGGCGCGGGTGGCGCGCGCGGTGGCCTGGCCGATGCGCTCGATAAGCTCGGCATCGCCGGCCGCGCCCAGGCCGATGTTGTGCGGGAACAGCGTCGCGCCATACACGTTGTTGTGCCCGTGCACCGCATCGGTGCCCCAGATCACCGGAACCGGCGTGCGCGCGTCGGTGGCCAGCGAGGCCGCGTGGTAGGCATCGGCCAGCTGCAGCCACTGCGCCACCGTGGCGTGCTTGTCCATGCCCGGCCACGACCCGCCGCCGTTGAGCACCGAGCCGATGTAGTACTGGCGGACCTGGTCGGGGGTGATGGTCTTGATCTCGGCTTGGGTCATCTGCCCGATCTTCTGCGCCAGGGTCATCTGCGACACGATCTGCCGCACGCGCGCTTCGATGGCGGCATCCGGTGCGATCGCGCTGGTCACCCGCGGCCAGTCCTTGAGCGTCTCGCCGGTGGCCGGCGCGGCGGCGACCGGCGCAGCCAGGGCCAACAGCAGGCAGGTACCAAGGATGGTCTTGTTGGGGCTGTTCACTGACATCTACCTCCGGTGGGAATGACGCGCGATCGGGGTGGGCGCTGCCGCCGTCGGCCGCACGGCGCGGCGCGCAGCACGGAATGCCGACAACATTTGGATCGGTTCAACGCCCCTGTCTGACAGCGCTGTCATACAAAGCCCGGCTGGCGCTGTCAACAGCGCAACGTCGACGTGGCGACGTCCGGCCCGCAACGACAGGGGCTGGCGTTCAAATGCGTGGGTGGATCATGCTGCCAGTGTTGCGATGCCGCACGGAATCGACGGGGACGCCACAAGCCATCGCGGCATGGCAACATCCGCCTGCATCGGCAATACCGTTTCGACACCGCCGCACTACCATCGGCATCTGCCGACCTGCCCCCACATAGGATCCACCGCACCATGCGTAGTCGAATCGAGGATGTCGCCGCGGTTGCGGGCGTTTCGATCAAGACCGTGTCCCGCGTGCTCAACAACGAGCCGAATGTGCGCACCGAAACGCGCGAGCGCGTGGCCGCCGCCGTGGCGCGGCTGGGCTACAAGCCCAACCTGTCCGCGCGCAGCCTGGCCGGGCAGCGCTCCTACGCACTGGCGCTGGTCTACAACAATCCCTCGCGCAACTACCTGATGGAAATCCAGAACGGGATGCTGGAAGCCTGCCACGCCAGCCACTACAACCTGATCCTGGGGCCGGTGGGCGTGGGTCGCAGCACCCTGCCCGACCTGGCCGCGCTGTTCGAAAACTCGCGCCCCGATGGCGTGGTGCTGATTCCGCCACTGACCGACGATGCGGTGGTGCTGGCCTACCTGGAAGAGCACGAGATCCCGTTCGCGAGCATCGCCCCGCGCCATCCGGAAGGCCGCATCGGCGTGCGCATGGACGAGACCACCGCCGTGGTCGAGTTGATCGGCCACCTGGTTGCACAAGGTCACCGCCGCATTGCCCATATCAAGGGGCCGCGCGCGCACGGTGCCTGCCAGTGGCGCCTGGCGGGCTACCGTCAGGCACTGCGCGCACATGGCATCGCCTACGACCCGGCACTGGTGGCCAGCGGGCAGTTCTCGTTCGAATCCGGCATCGAGGCGGCCAACGCGCTGCTCGACCTGCCGCAACCGCCAACGGCGATCTTCGCCGCCAACGACGACATGGCCGCCGCGGTCTACCGCGTGGCCGGACAACGGGGGCTGCGCGTACCGAAGGACCTGTCGGTGTGCGGCTTCGACGACACCCCCATTGCCGGGCACATCTACCCCGCGCTGACCACCGTGCGGCAGCCCACCTCACGCATGGGCACGTTGGCCACCGAACAGCTGATCGAGCGCATCCGCAGCCCGGACGGCGGTCGCATGGTCACCGTGGACCATGCGGTGCTGGTGCGTGAATCCACCCACGCACCGCGTCGCCGCTGAGCAAGCTGGCAGCGCTCAGGTGGCAAGGCGCGAGCCGCGCCACGCGTAGAACACGATGTACAGGTAGCACAGCATCGGCAGCAGGAACGACAGCTGCAGGCCGTGGTGGTCGGCCAGCCAGCCCATCGCCAGCGGCACCACGGCACCCCCGACGATGGCCATCACCAGCAGGCTCGACCCCTGCCCGGTCAGCGTGCCCAGGCGCGCGATGGCCAGCGCGAAGATGGTCGGGAACATGATCGAGTTGAACAGGCCGATGCTCACCACGCTCCACTTGGCCAGGTTGCCGCTGCCCAGCATCGTCACCGCGAGCAGCGCGATCACGATCACCGCAAACACCCCCAGCATGCGACGCGGATCCAGGCGGGTCAGCAGGGCAGCGCCAAGCAGACGGCCGACCAGCGCACCGCCCCAGTACAACGACACGTAACGCGTGGCCTCCTGCTCGGTCAGCCCCTCGCCAATCCCCGGCATCGACAGGTAGTTCACCAGCACGCTGCCGATGGAGACCTCCGCGCCGACGTAGAAGAAGATCGCCAGTACGCCATAGCGCAGGTTCGGGTGGCGCAACGCATCGCCAAGGCGCCCACGGCCGCTCGCCGACGCGCCCTCCACGCCGGGAATGGTCGGCAGACGGAACATCCAGATCGCCACGGCAAGCACGAACAGCGCCACCGCCAGGCCGAAGTAAGGCACCTGCACCGACTGCGCTTCGGCAGCGCGATACGCCAATGCCTCGGCCTGCGGCAACAGCGCCAGTTCTTCGGCCGTACGCGGCGCCGCCGAGAGGATCAGCAACCCGCCAAACAGCGGCGCGATGGTGGTGCCCAGTGCGTTCATCGACTGCGCCAGGGTCAGCCGGCTCGAACTGGTCGCCTCCGGGCCCAACAGCGCCACGTACGGATTGGCCGCCACCTGCAGCACGGTGATGCCGGTGGCCAGCACGAACAGCGCGCCGAGGAACAGGCCGTAAACGTGCGCGTGCGCCGCCGGCCAGAACAGCAGCGCCCCCACCCCGGCGATGGCCAGCCCGGCGACGATGCCGCGCTTGTAGCCTACCGCCGCCACCAGCCGACCGGCCGGCAGCGACATCAGGAAGTACGCGCCGAAGAAGGTGAACTGCACGAGCATCGCCTGCACCCAGGTCAGCGCGAAGGCCGCCTTCAGGTGCGGAATCAGGATGTCGTTGAGGCAGGTGAGAAAGCCCCACATGAAGAAAATCGCGGTCACCACCGCCAGCGCCACGCCATTGCCTTGCACGTGTTGCCCGCGAACTGCAGCAGGGTTGTCCATTGCATGTCCTTCCGGAAGGGGTTGCCGGCCACGCGGCGGCCACACATGGAACCCGCTTCGGCATGGATTGTCCAGCGCTGTCAGCCAATCGGTCACGGGCCGCATCGGTGTGCTGATGCGAGGCCCGGATGCGGTTCGCGCAGTTTCGTTCTGCACTGCACAACGCTGCCGGGCAGCTGAATCCGCATCGCCGCGTGCAGCAGAAAACGCCCCGCAAGGCCTGCACCGCAGGCGTTTGCGCACCCTGGCCGGCGCGCCGACGACAGCGCTGGACATGGCGCGCACCAGAGCGGCATGGCGTGTGGACGGGCCGTTTGTTGACAACGCTGTCAACCATGGCTCCCAATCCGGCCGGGTGTGCAGTCGAACCGTTCCATCACGCCGTCGGACCGCCATTATCGATTTCCCTGGGGAGGGAGCTTTCATGAAGACGTACAAGGTTGTACCTCGCAAAGCGATGCTTACCTCGGCGCTGCTCGCCGTGCTGGCCAGCCCGGCATGGGCGCAGGATGCCGCCGCGCCGCCGGCGCAGAGCCCCGACCCGACCACGCTCGATGCGGTGCAGGTCACCGGCATCCGTGGCAGCCTCACCTCGTCGATGAACCTCAAGCGCGACAGCCAGGGCGTCGTCGATGGCATCGTCGCCGAGGACATCGGCAAGTTCCCCGATACCAACCTGGCCGAATCGCTGCAACGCATCAGCGGCGTATCGATCGACCGCACGTCCAGTGGCGAAGGCTCCAAGGTGACCGTGCGCGGCATCGGCCCGGACTTCAACCTGGTGCTGCTCAACGGCCGCCAGATGCCGTCCTCCAACCTCGGCAACGGCGGTGGCGGACTGTCCGGCTCGCGCTCGTTCGACTTCGCCAACATCGCCTCCGAGTCGATCTCGGCAGTGGAGGTGTACAAGACCACCCGCGCCGACAATCCCACCGGCGGCATCGGCGCCACCATCGACATCAAGACGATGCGCCCGCTGGAATCCGAGCCGGTGATCAGTCTCGGCCTGAAGGCGGTCAACGACAGTTCCAACGACAACCTGCCGCGCACGCTGCAGGGCGCCAGCGTCACCGGCGAACTGTCGGGCATCTTCAGCCAGCGCTACGCCGACGACCGCTTCGGCGTGACCTTGAGCGGCAGCTACCAGGAGCGCGACTCGGGCTTCAACCAGGCCACCGTGGCCGAAGGCTGGGCCACGTTCTACGGCAACGAGAGCACCGACTGGCGCGCCCTGCCGCAACCGGGCCAGGGCTATTCCAACCGCATCCAGAACCGGCCCGGCCCGACCGATGTGTACGCGCGCCCGCAGAACACCGCCTACAACGTCAACGGCGTGCAACGCCAGCGCACCAACGGCCAGGCCACGTTCCAGTGGAAGCCGGCCGACAACATCACCACCACGCTGGACTACACCTACGTGGAAAACAAGGTGCAGCAACAACGCAGCGAGCTGTCGGTGTGGTTCAACTATGGGCCCGGTGACAGCACCTGGACCAACGGCCCGATATCGGCGCCGATCATCTACAGCGAGGACATGACCAACTCGGACGTGTCGATGGGTGGCATGAAGCTGGCCACCAAGAACACCATGGACTCGCTGGGCTTCAACGTGGACTGGGAAGTGAACGACGCGCTGGACCTGTCCTTCGACGTCCACAACTCCACCGCCGAGTCGCAGCCGGACGGCCCGTACGGCTCGGCCGGCGTACTCGGCGTGGCTGCCTTCGTGCGTGGCAAGACCACGGTGGATTACAGCGGCGACCTGCCGATCATCAACATCGCGCTGCCGCCCGGCGGCGTGCAGGCCTCCGATGCGCTGGTCACCGGCTCGGTATTCCAGAACAGCTACAACAAGTCCAAGGTGCAGCAGTACCAGGGCCGCGGCACGTTCAAGTTCGCCGACTATTCCGCGCTGGACTTCGGCGTGGGCCACACCAGGGTGCAGAACCGCTCGGCCTCGGCGATCATGCAGCGCGACACCTGGGGCGGCCTGGGCAGCCCGGCCGACTACGACGACAGCATCTGGTACGCCGACGACATGGCCAGGTACTTCGATGCATTCTCCGGCCACAGCGATCCACGCCTGACCGGGCAGTTCCTGGTGTTCGATTTCGACCGGCTGCGCGAGCGCGCCGGCCAGGTCGCCGCCAACGGCGAGCCGCCCTGCCCGACCTGCTACCTGGCGCCCACCGAGTACACCGAAGACATCCGCACCACCGAGACCTCCAAGAGCGCCTACCTGCAGTACCGCACCACCTTCGACTGGACGATGCCGCTGCATGTGGCCGCCGGCGTGCGCTACGAGCAGACCGAGGTGGAATCGAGCGCGCTGGTGCGCGTACCGACCAGCATCAACTGGGGCTCGGCCAATGAGTTCAACCTGGGCTACGCCGCCGAGGGCACCTTCATCGGCGGCAAGGGCAAGTACGACTACGTGCTGCCCAACGTGGACCTGAAGCTGGACCTGTCCGAGACACTCGCCCTGCGCGGCAGCTACAGCCGCAGCATCGGGCGGCCCGGCTGGACCCAGATCGACAGCGGCCGGCGCTTCGACAACATCGTGCGCACCCAGGGCGGCACCGGTTCGCGCGGCAATCCGGGCCTGGAACCGCTGCTGTCGGACAACTTCGACCTGTCGCTGGAGTGGTACTACGGCGAGTCCAGCTATGCCTCGGTCGGCTTCTTCCGCAAGAACATCAAGAACTTCATCAGCAACACGATCGTGCGCGACAACAGCGCCGGGCTGCATACGCCGGTGGGCGGCACCTACTGGAACGAGGCGTTGGCATCGGGCTGCGGCGTCACCGACATGCCGTGCATCCGCGATTACATCTTCGCCAACCACGACGGCGATCCGGGCGTGACCGCCACCGGCACCAACTCGGCCGGGCAGCGCACCGGCACCATCGTCGGCCAGCCGGGCGACCCGGTGGCCGGGTTCGACATCACCGTGCCGGCCAACCAGCATTCGGACCACCTGGACGGCTGGGAACTGAGCGTGCAGCAGTTGTTCGGGCAGACCGGTTTCGGCCTGGCTGCCAACTACACCAAGGTGAAGTCCGGGCTGACCTTCGACAACCTGAGCTTGGGCGACCAGTACCCGATGATCGGCCTGAGCGATTCGGCCAACCTGGTGCTGTTCTACGAGAAGTACAACTGGCAGGTGCGTGCGGCCTACAACTGGCGCGACAAGTTCCTCAACGGCATCGGCGGCCAGGGCCCGAACCCGAACTACACCGATGCCTACGGCCAGCTGGACCTGAACATCAGCTACGCGGTCAGCGACCAGCTCACCCTGAGCGTGGAAGCGATCAACCTCACCGATGAAACCATGCGCACCTACTCGCGCCACACCAACATGCTGCGCTACGCCACCCAGACCGGCCCGCGTTACATGTTCGGCGTGCGCTACAAGTTCTGATCCCAGCCGGTTCGCGCGTCGGTCGGTCGCTCGCCAAGAGCGGCCGCTCCGCCTGGACCGGTCGCTCCACGCGCCTGCCGTGCGCTACGGTAGGCGCCATCCACTTCATCCTCGGGATGTCCATGTCCACCCTGCCCGGCCCGATCGACGAAATCCCGGATCTGGATCCGGCGCAGCTGCCTGCGCTGCTACCGTCGTGGACCACCCCGAAAGTACTGCGCGGAGTGGTCGCCCACTGGCCGATGGTGGCCGCCGCACGTGACTCGGCGGCGGCGGCGGTGGCCCACCTCAAGCAGTTCGACCACGGCCAGATGCCGGTCACCGCCACCACCGCCGCACCGCAGGCGCAGGGCCGGATCTTCTACAACGCCGACATGAGCGGCTTCAACTTCCGCCGCGAACAGATCGCGCTGAAGGTGGTGCTCGACACACTGCTGAAGTACCAGACCGAACCGGCACCGCCCACCATCTACGTGGCCTCGACCACGCTGGACAGCTTCCTGCCCGGCTTCGCCGCCGCCAACCCGTTGGCGCTGGGCGTGGACGAACCGCTGACCAGCATCTGGATCGGCAACCGCTCGCGCATCGCCGCCCACCAGGACGTGCCGGACAACCTGGCCTGCGTGGCAGCCGGCCGGCGCCGGGTGACGCTGTTCCCGCCCGGGCAGATCGACAACCTGTACATCGGGCCGCTGGATTTCACTCCCGCCGGCCAGGCGGTCAGCCTGGTGGACTTCGCCGCGCCGGACCTGCAGCGCTTCCCGCGCTTTCCCCAGGCACTCGCACACGCCCAGGTCGCCGAGCTCGGCCCGGGCGATGCCGTGTTCATTCCCTCGTTGTGGTGGCACCACATGGAAGGCCTGGAGGCCTTCAACGTGCTGGTCAATACCTGGTGGCGGCCGGTGCCGGCGTGGATGGATGCACCGATGAATGCCCTGATGCTGGCCATGCTGGCCCTGCGCGAGCTGCCACCCGCCCAGCGCGCGCACTGGCGGGCGCTGTTCGATCACTACGTGTTCGAGGCCGACGAGGCAACCCGCGCGCATATCCCCGCGCACGCGCGCGGCGTGCTGGCACCGCTGGATGCCACCACGGCCGGCAACGTGCGCAGCGTGCTGCGCAAGCGCCTGGAGCGCTGAGCGTTGCCGCGCGCACCGCTTCACCCACACGGCCACGGAATCCGCAATAATCCGCGCCGTGACCGTAGTCCGCCCGGGAGCGGGGAAGTCGTGCGCTCCTGATTGCTCCATCGCTGCCGTTCCATCCGTCCCGCGGCTGGCGCTGCACCCTGCCAGTCCGAACGCCCCCATGCGCCCGTTTTCGACCCGCCTCAACCTCGGCAAGCTGATCCTTGCCCTGGCCCTGCTCAGCGCACTGATCGCGCTGGCCAATACCCTGCACGCCAGTTACCGGGTGCAGCGCGAGCAGTTGATCGACAACACCCTGGAAGCCAACCGGGTGTATGCCAGCAAGCTGGCCGAGACCACCCAGAACTTCATCCAGTCCGCGCAGCAGCAACTGGCCTACAGCGCCACCACGCTGGGCGAGCGGGCGCACGACCGCAGCGAACTGGAGGCCGAGGCGGCCCGCCTGCAGCTGCAGACCAACAGTTTCAATTCGGTGCTGATCGTGGACCCGGCCGGCACCGTGCTGGCCACCTCGCCGCAGAGCCTGGCCCTGCAGGGCGTGGTGCTCAAGAGCCCGGGCAACAGGGAAGCACTGGCGCGGCGCGTGCCCTTCATCAGCGATCCCTACCAGTCCGCCACCGGTCGGCTGCTGGTGGCGATCTCGCACCCGATCTTCAGTGCACAGGGTCAGTACCAGGGCTACGTCAGCGGCACCATCTACCTGCGCGAGCGCAGCATCCTGCAGACCCTGCTGGGCAAGCACTATTACCGCGACGGTTCCTATCTGTACGTGGTCGACCGCAACGGTCGCATCCTGTACCACATCGAGCCGGCGCGGGTCGGCCAGGTCGCGATGGAAAACCCGGTGGTGCAGGCGGTCAGCAAAGGCCACTCCGGTGCCCGGCAGGTACGCAACAGCCATGGCGTGCAGATGCTGGCCGGGTATGCGCCGGTGCCGATCGTCGGCTGGGGCGTGGTCGCCCAGCGCCCGGCCGAGGCGACCCTGTCGGCGCTGTCCCAACTGATGTCGGCGGTGATCTGGAACGCCATCCCGCTGGGCGTGCTGTCACTGCTGGTCACCTGGTGGTTCGCGCGGCGCATCTCGCTGCCGCTGTGGCAGCTGGCGCGCAACGTGCAGAACCGCGACACCGGCATCGCCATCCGCCATGTCAGCGGCATCCGCGCGTGGTACTACGAAGTGGCCCAGCTCAAGCAGGCGCTGTTGTACAGCTTCAACCTGCTGCAGGACCGCATCGGCAAGCTCAACCGCGCCAGCATGACCGACCCGTTGACCGGCCTGCAGAACCGCCGCGGGCTGCAGCAGGGGCTGGAGGACTGGCAGGCACGCGGGCAGCCGTTCGGGATCATCGCGCTGGACATCGACCGCTTCAAGACCATCAACGACCGCTTCGGCCATGCGGTGGGCGATGCGGTGATCCTGCGCATCGCGCAGCTGATGCGCGACGACTCGCGCGATACCGACCTGCTGTGCCGCAACGGCGGCGAGGAATTCCTGATCCTGCTGCCGGGCATCGACACCGACGCCTCGGCGCGCATCGCCGAGCGCCTGCGCCTGCAGGTGGCCGCTGAAGTGTTCGAAGAGGTCGGCTCGGTCACCGTGTCGCTAGGCGTGGCCCACTACCCCAGCTATCACGACGACCCGCTGCAGGCGCTGCGCCTGGCCGACAAGGCGCTGTACATGGCCAAGGAACAGGGCCGCAACCGCACGGTGGTGTACCCGCAAGCGTGAGGTTGCGGGCGGCGCCGAACCCACCTCGGCGCCGCGGATCCGCAGCGGCACCGACAAGGGCGGCTCAGCCCGGGCCGAGCACCGTCTTGAGTACCGGCCCACGGGTGTCGCCGGCCACAAACACGCCGTCACCCAGCGCGTCCGGGGCTACCGTCACGCGCTCGGGCTGCTGCCATGCCGCCCGCTGACGCGGGCCAGGCAGGTACGGTTCCCATGCAGGAGCGTCACCCGCGGGAGGCTGGTCGGCGTAGCGCACGGGGAACCGCACCACCCAGGTCTCGCGATCGGCCAACGGGCCCTGCATCGGGATGCGGAACTGCCAGTCGCGGACCGCCTCGATGGCGCTGTTGGCAAACGCGTTGCGGACCGTGTCGAGCTGCCGCGGCGGCACCAGCACGCGCAGGTTGACCTGCTCGGCGGCAACATTGCGCACCTTGCCATCGCGCCCGACCTGGATCAGCAGGAACACGTCGGCAGCGGCACCGCGACCGGCGGTGCGCCCCCCCCCGCCGACCGCAGCCCGTCGGATCAGCCGCCGAGCGGGGTCAGCAGTTGCGGTCCCTTGCTGGCAGCATCGGCCATGAACACGCCGCCGGCCGGCAGCAGATCGGCATTGGCATCGGCGCCCAGCGCCTTGTCCGCGCGCCACGGTGCCTGCTGGCGCGGCCCGGGAATATAGGCATCCCACTTGCCGTAGCGCATCTCTTCACCGTGGAAGGCGAAGGTGACCGGCACGCGCACGGTCCAGCTCGCGTCCTCCTTGTGCTCGCCGGTGGTGGGTGCCTTGAAGGTCCATTTGCGCGCGGCCGCCATCGAGACCCGGGACAGCTTGTCGCGCATCTGGCGCATGGCCGCTTCATTGGCAATCACACGCAGGTTGACCTGCTCCGTCGCCACGTCCATGACCTTGCCATCGCGGCCGACCTGTACCAGCAACAGCACATCGCCGCGTCCGCCGGCACGATAGACATCTTCCGGATACGCCGGCGGGGGCATCTTCAGCCGGGTCACGTCATCCGTGGCGGCGGGGTCGTACTGCTGGAAACTGGCTGCAAGCAGCGTCACCTGCTGGCCGCCATCGGGATTGATCTTGCCGCCCAGGCGAAGACTGACCGGGCTGCGCGCCTTGACCGCACGCCCATCGACCAGCACCGGCTGGAAGCGCCATGCCTGCACTGCGCCCTCGACAAACCGGGCGATGGCATCGTTGACCTGGCCGCGCTTGTCGATCTGGAATCCTTCGACCTGGCCTTCGGTGCCGATATCGATCTGGCCGGTAAGCACCATGCTGGCCTCTGCCTGCTGGCGCACCTCGCGCCGGGATTGCGCGGCTGCATCGGGAACCATGGACATACCGACACCGCCAACGGCGAGGGCCAGCGCAAGAATATGGAGTGAACGCATCGCACCTGCTCCTTGTGGATGCGCCAGAGCGTAACGCAGCCCGGTCACACTTCCAATCAGGCCAGCCGATGGCTGTCCGCATAAGGCGGCGTATCGGGGAAGTCGCCCGTCGCGAAGCGCGCTTGCAGGCCCTGCCACCACGCCGGGTCGAACAGATGCCCGAAGCGCTCGCGCACGGCGGCCAGCTCGGCTGCCGGCAAACCCATGAACATCCAGAAGCGCTCGGGGAAGACATCGCGCGGCCCGATCTGGAACCACGGCTCGTCGGCCAGGGCTTCCTCTTCGTTGCGCGGCGTGGGCCACGCGCGGAAGTTGCAGTCGCTGACCAGGCACAGTTCGTCGTAGTCGTAGAACACCGCGCGCCCATGCCGCGACACGCCAAAGTTCTTGGGCAGCATGTCGCCGGGGAAGATGTTGTTGCGCGCCATGTCCGTGATCGCCTGCGCATAGTCCAGCGCGGCGTTGCGGCGGCCATCGCTGCCCTGCTCACGCAGGTACAGGTTGAGCGGACGGAATCGGCGCTGCACGTAGCACAGCGCGATCACCAGCTCGTCGCCGTCTTCGCTGACGCTGGCGCTGCACTGGCCCAGCAGTTCCTCCAGCAGCGCCGGGGCAAACCGCGCGCGTGGAAAGCGCAGGTAGCGATAAGGCTGCGCATCGAGCAGGCGACCCACGCGATCCAGATTGAACACCAGCGCGTATTTCTCTTCCACCTGGTGGCGGGTCATCGTCTTGGGCCAGGCGAAACGGTCGCGGATCAGCTTGAACACCAGCGGATAGCTGGGCAGGGTGAACACCGCCATGACCATGCCCGGGGTGCCGTCGGCATGCACCAGCTGCTCGGCAGGATGGTCCTGGAAGTGCCGGAAGAAGGTCCGGTAGCGCTCGGTCTTGCCCTGCTTGGCGCGGCCCAGCACGGTGTAGATCTCATCGATAGGCTTGGCCGGCAGCAGGCTGCGCAGGAACACCACCGCGTCGCCCACCGTGGCCAGGTCGGCCTGGAAATAGCTGCGCGAGACCCCGAACAGATGGGCCACGTCACGCCGACCGGTGAGCACCGCCTCCGCCCGCAGGCCCTTTCCATCGTTGACCAGCGCGATCACGCACGGCGAGAAGCGGTGCTCGCCGAAGACGCGGCCGACCAGGTAGGCGCGTCGCTCGCGGTAAAACACGGTATCGAGCAGTTCGATGCTGCGCACCGGGTAATCGCCCCAGTGAGCCAGGTCATCCTGCAGCCGCACCGCAATCGCCGCCGCGCAACGCAGCTGGTGCGCATAGGGCGTATCGAAGCGATAGTCGCCCAGCACCCGCAGCAAGGCTTCGGCCGGGCGGCTGGCCGACACCGTATAGCTGTGCCGCGCCACCGGATGGGTGATCGCATCGGAGGGCTCCACATCCATCGCCATGAACTCGATGGCCGCGTCCACGCCCTGCGTGGCGAACAGACGCCGCGCCAGAGTGTTGTAGAAGGTCTTGTAGAGCTCGGCATCGATGAGTCCGTCGAGCAGCAGCGCGTACGCCTGGCGGATCCGCAGCCACAACGCGCGGGTACCCACGGCATCGCCGGCGGCGCGCCGCAACGCATCCACGGTCTGCGCGATGCACTGGTCATACAACCCGATCCGCTCGACCGCGTCGCCCCGCGCGCCGGCCCAGTCACGCGTCTCAAAGCGCACCCGCGCCCGCCGCGTCACTGCCGCAAAGCGCGCATGGTAGGCCTCGAACCCATCGCGGATGAGTTCGGCCAGCACTTCCGCATCGCACTCGGTACCACGCATGCAGGCAGACCCATCAAAGACCTGTCTCAACCATACGACACCACACACGAGCCCGGGTAGCGCCAACCGGTATTCGGCGGCAGGGTCAATGGAAAGGTTCTTCTGCCCTCCGCGAGGCGAGCATGAAGCGCCGTGGATCTTTTGGCGCGGTTGTCGGTGGGTCGGGCGCTGGGCCCCCATACCCTTTCCGGCGACGCCCCCGGCGTCGGCCTGCGGCCGCCCCCTCCTCCTTTATTTCGCCTCCAAGGGCATGGGGGCCCAGCGCCCGATCCACCGACCCGCCAGAAAAGCCTGGCTTCTGCCTGCGTACCGCAAACCGAGCGCCGTAGCGGCCGGTAGGCGCCTGGGCAAAATCAAGGAGGAGGCCGCCAGCAGGACGCTTCCCTGCAATGGAAGAAGAACCAAAAAAAAAGTGCCGCCGGTCGCCACCACACCGCAACCGGCGGCGGAGGGAATCTACAGCGCCAGATCGGCCTCGACGTCCTGCACCTTGCGTCGTGCCAGGGCAAGGTTGGACTTGTTGCGATCCAGCACCAGGTACAGGAACAGCCCCTTCTTGCGCGAGACCGGGCGCAGGATGTGGTACGCCTTGCCCAGCGAGATGAGAATGTCTTCGATGGTGTCGTTGAGATTGAGCGAGGCCGCCGTCTTCATCTTGGCCCGGATCACCTCCGTGTTGCCTGCTGCCGCCACCTCCATGTCCATCCCCGAGCCGGCCTCCCCCAGCAGCATGCCGCTCTCGTAATCGACCAGCGCCACTGCCTGGGCGCCGTCGATGGTCATCAGCGCGTTCAAGGTATCGTCGAGTCCTGCCATGTTGCACCCCGTTGGTTATCGAGCCCCGTTTTCCCCTGCGGATCGGCTCGTGATCCGCTGAGTTCGGCCATGATCCTGCGGCCACATTCCTTGGCACTCCACAGCACCTTGCCGATCACGCAGCGCGCGTCGCACGCGGTCATCAGCAACAGCGGTGACGGCGTCGCGGGCAGCGCCAGCATCAACACCTTGCCGCCATCGGCTTCGAGCATCAGTGCTTCCAGCTCGCCCAGCGCCAGCTCCCGCCCGACCGCGGCCGCCAACGCCAGCATCGCGCTGGTCATTGCCGCGAGTCGTTCGCCGTTGCCATGGGTACCGGCCGCCGGCACCAGCGCGAACCCGTCCACGCTGGCCAGCACCACGCTGCGCACCCCGTTGATGTCATCGGCGAAACCGCGCAGGTGCAACCCCAGGCGCTCGCGCACTGCCGGCTCCAGGCGGCGCGCATCGTGTCCGTCAGCCATGCGCGGCCACCAGCGCACCGGTTTCCATTTCGCTCATCAGCACGTCCATCAGGCACAGCCCCTGTTCGCGATCACGCGCATCCACCGGCACCACCGGCAGCCAACGGCCCTCGCGCCCGGCCTGTGCCGCGCAGGCGTCCAGGTCGAACTGCGGAGCCAGGTCCAGCCGCGACACACCGATCACCGCCGGCACCTGCGCCGCATGCTGCTGCAGTACCGCCAGGTACGCCGTCAGCTCGTCCACCGCCCCGCCGCGGGTGGCATCCAGCAGCAGCACCACGCCGCTGGCTCCCTGCAGCAGGATCGGCCACAGAAAGTCGAAGCGCTGTTGACCCGGCGTGCCGTACAGCCGCAGGCGATCGCCGTTGGGCAGGTCGATGTCGGCGTAGTCCATCGCCACCGTGGTGGACGCCTTG
>NZ_DAMAGC010000007.1:0-62050 GCF_031995405.1 Stenotrophomonas sp.
CCGGGGGTTCAGGCATCCACGCCGATCGGGCAGCTGACGCCGGTGCCGCCGATGCGGGTAAACGGCCCAGCGGCGCGAGATCGGCCGCCCGTGCATCCGGGTAGACGGCCTTGCGGGTGGGAAGTGGGTAGAGCCGAGCCATGCTCGGCTGGCCGGGCGCCAGCCCGGCCGATGTGTCGGCGCAGGCGGTGCGTGGGTGGGGAGGCAGCCGAGCGTGGCTCGGCGCTACCCCACCCGGGGGTTCAGGCATCCACGCCGATCGGGCAGCTGACGCCGGTGCCGCCGATGCCGCAGTAGCCGTTGGGGTTCTTGGCCAGGTACTGCTGGTGGTAATCCTCGGCGTAGTAGTACTCGGGGGCCGGGAATTCGATGTCGGTGGTGATGGTGCCGTGGCCGGCGGCGGTCAGGCGCTGCTGGTAGGCGTCGCGGCTGGCGAGGGCGGCGTCGCGTTGGGCCTGGCTGGTGGCGTGGATGGCCGAGCGGTACTGGGTGCCGGTGTCGTTGCCCTGGCGCATGCCCTGGGTGGGGTCGTGGTTTTCCCAGAACACCTGCAGGAGTTTGTCCAGGGAGATGACCGCCGGGTCGAACACCACCTCGACGATCTCGGTATGCCCGGTCAGGCCCGAGCAGACTTCCTCGTAGGTGGGGTTCGGGGTGATGCCGCCGGCGTAGCCGACGGAGGTGGTGTACACGCCCGGGAGGGTCCAGAACATGCGCTCGGCACCCCAGAAGCAGCCCATCGCGAAGCGGATGCGCTGCAGGCCGGCGAAGCCGTCCTTGAGCGGGTGGCTGTTGACGTAATGCTGGTTGTGCAGCGGCAGCGGATGCTCGCGGCCCGGCAGGGCCTCGTCCGGACGCGGCAGGCGCTGTTTGAACGCGCCGATCCCCAACAAGCCCTTGGCAATGCCCAACATGGCGTTCTCCTAGGCCGGCAACGGGCCGGCGCTTTCGTCACCCTCCACTATGGGGTCGTCCCCGCCGCCGCCCAAGTCGAGGCGGGCGACGATGTCTTCCGCCTCGGGACGGGCGAGGTCGGGCACGCAGACCCGCAGCACTCCGAACAGCGGCAGTTCGCCCATGCCGCCCAGCAGCGACTCGCCGAACACGAACGCCGGGATGCCGGCATCCTCCAGCGCGTGTTTCACCAGATGGGCATCGAACAGGTTGTCGGCCTGGTAGATCACGTGCATGGGTGGGCTCCGAAAGGCGTCCGCCCAGCATACCCCCGGGGCGCCGAAGGGGCGCCGACCGCTGGCCGACTCCCCATGACCCGCCAGACAACCGGTAATGCCGGCCGCTGGCAGGCTCTGCACATCGCCGGCGGTACGGGGAGCCGGCCAGCGGCCGGCACTACCCGGACGGGTCTGGGGGAAAGCCCCCCTGAGTCAGGGGGCGGCGCCGTAGGCGCGCGGGTCTGGGAGACGGTGAAAGGGACCCGCGATGTGCGCAGCAACGCGTGGGGCGAAAGCGCGAATGCGATGGCGCGTCCCCGACAGGCTAAACTGTGGGTCTTTCTGCCTTTCAGACTGCGACCGCGCATCATGTCCGAGCCTACTGCCGCCCCCACCGACGCCCTTCCGGAAACCCAGGAAAAACGGGACTTCATCCGTCAGATCGTTCGCGAGGACCTGGCCGCTGGCAAGCATGCCGCGATCAAGACGCGCTTCCCGCCCGAGCCCAACGGCTACCTGCACATCGGCCACGCCAAGTCGATCTGCCTGAACTTCGGCATCGCCGGCGAGTTCGGCGGCGTGTGCAACCTGCGTTTCGACGACACCAACCCGGCCAAGGAAGACCCCGAGTATGTCGCCGCCATCCAGGACGACGTGCGCTGGCTGGGCTTTGAATGGAACGAGCTGCGCCACGCCTCGGATTACTTCGATGCCTATTATCTGGCCGCGCAGAAGCTGATCACCGATGGCAAGGCCTACGTGTGCGACCTGTCGGCCGAGGAAGTGCGCGCCTATCGCGGCACCCTGACCGAGCCGGGCCGCCCGTCGCCGTACCGCGAGCGCAGCGTCGAAGAGAACCTGGACCTGTTCGCGCGCATGCGCGCCGGCGAATTCCCGGACGGTGCGCGCACCGTGCGCGCGAAGATCGACATGGCCAGCGGCAACATCAACCTGCGCGACCCGGCCCTGTACCGGATCAAGCACGTCGAGCACCAGAACACCGGCAATGCGTGGCCGATCTACCCGATGTACGACTTCGCGCATGCGCTGGGCGATTCCATCGAAGGCATCACCCACTCGCTGTGCACGCTGGAGTTCGAGGACCATCGCCCGCTGTACGACTGGTGCGTGGACAACGTCGATTTCGCCCGCAACGACGCGCTGACCCAGCCGCTGGTCGATCGCGGCCTGCCGCGTGAAGCGGCCAAGCCGCGCCAGATCGAGTTCTCGCGGTTGAACATCAACTACACGGTGATGAGCAAGCGCAAGCTGATGGCGCTGGTCACCGAACAGCTGGTGGACGGCTGGGAAGACCCGCGCATGCCGACCCTGCAGGGCCTGCGTCGCCGCGGCTACACCCCGGCGGCGATGCGCCTGTTCGCCGAGCGCGTGGGGATCAGCAAGCAGAACTCGCTGATCGATTTCAGCGTGCTCGAAGGCGCGCTGCGCGAAGACCTGGACAGCGCCGCGGCGCGTCGCATGGCGGTCATCGATCCGGTCAAGCTGGTGCTGACCAACCTGCCCGACGGCCACGAAGAAACCCTGACCTTCTCCAACCATCCCAAGGACGAAGCCTTCGGTACCCGCGAGGTGCCGTTCGCACGTGACCTGTGGATCGAGCGCGAAGATTTCGCCGAGGTGCCGCCGAAGGGCTGGAAGCGCCTGGTCCCGGGCGGCGAAGTACGCCTGCGCGGCGCCGGCATCATCCGCTGCGATGAAGTGATCAAGGATGCCGACGGCACCATCACCGAGCTGCGCGGCTGGCTGGATCCGGACTCGCGCCCGGGCATGGAAGGGGCCAACCGCAAGGTCAAGGGCACCATCCACTGGGTCAGCGCAGTGCACGCGGTGCCCGCCGAGATCCGCCTCTACGACCGCCTGTTCTCGGTGCCCAACCCGGACGACGAGTCCGAGGGCAAGACCTACCGCGATTACCTCAATCCCGAATCGCGCCGCACCGTCACCGGCTATGTCGAGCCGGCCGCGGCCAGCGCCGCGCCGGAGCAGTCGTTGCAGTTCGAGCGTACCGGCTACTTTGTCGCCGACCGCCGCGACCATACCGCCGCCGCGCCGGTGTTCAACCGCAGCGTGACCCTGCGCGATACCTGGTCGGCCTGAGACCGTCCGGCCGGTGCCTGGCACCGGCCAATGCATGCTGCACGGGCATCCCTGTGATCGCAGGGATGCCGCTCCAGAACGACTGCGACCGGCGCATCCCCCGCGCCGGCACGCGCGTGGCCGCGTTCAGCGCGGGCACGGCATCCCCACGCGCGGCCCGATACACTGCCGCTGCTCCACCTTTGAAGAGGCCCACGTCCCGATGCTGTACGCGCAAGTCCATCTCACCCTGCCCGCCTGGATCCACGACCAGATCGACCTGGGCCGTGCCTATCCCGGTGACGCCGCCAAGGTCGCGCTGGCCATCGAGCTGTCGCGCCTGAATGTCGAGGCGCAGACCGGCGGTCCGTTCGGCGCGGTGGTGTTCGGCCCGGACGACCGCGTCATCGCCGCCGGCGTCAACCGCGTGGTGCCGCACAACACCTCGCTGGCGCATGCCGAAAACATGGCCTACATGCTGGCCCAGCAGCGCCTGCAGACCCCGCGACTGAACGCCGTGCTGAGCCCGATCACCCTGGCCACCTCGTCGCAGCCGTGCTGCCAGTGCTACGGCGCCACCGTCTGGGCCGGCATCGACCGGCTGTTGATCGGTGCCAGCGCGCAGGACGTGGAAGAACTGACCCCGTTCGACGAAGGCCCGCTGCCGGCGGACTGGGTCGGCGAACTCAACACGCGTGGCATCGAGGTCGTGCGCGACATCGAGCGCGACGCCGCGCGCGCGGTACTGCGCCAGTATGGAGAAACCAACGGTGCGCATTACTGATCGCCGCGCTTCGGGCGCGATGGTATGACCGGCCTGCTGTGTCTGTGCCGGCAGGGTTTCGAGCCGGAACTGGCGGGCGAGCTGTCCGAGCGCGCCGCTTATGCCGGTATCGCCGGCTACGCGCGCACCCAGCGCAACGACGGCTATGTGCTGTTTGCCACCGACGAAGGCGCGGCGCTGTCCAAGGCATTGCCGTGGCGTTCGCTGATCTTCGCCCGGCAGAAGATGGTGGTGCTGGCCGAGCTGCCGCAACTGGATGCCGCCGACCGCATCACGCCGATCATCGCGGCGCTGCAGGGCCAGCAGCGTTTCGGCGACATGTGGGTGGAGCACCCCGATTCGGATGAAGGCAAACCGCTGGCCGGCCTGGCCCGCGCCTTCGGCAACGCGCTGCGCCCGGCGCTGCGCAAGGCCGGCCTGCTTACCGACAAGCCCAACACCGGGCTGCCGCGCCTGCACATCGTGTTCGTCGACGGTCGCCATGCCTTCGTGTGCGTGGCCGACACCCGCGACAGCGCGCCGTGGGCGCTGGGCATTCCGCGCCTGAAGCTGTTGCCCGATGCGCCGTCGCGCTCGGCGCTGAAGCTGGACGAGGCCCTGCTCACCCTGATGACCCCGGAAGAGCGCGAGCTGCTGGTCAAGCCGGGCATGCGCGCGGCCGACCTGGGCGCCGCGCCCGGCGGCTGGACCTGGGTATTGACCCGCCAGCACGTCAAGGTGATCAGCGTGGACAACGGCCCGCTGCGCGAGCACGTGCTGGAAACCGGGCTGGTCGAGCACCTGCGCGCCGATGGCTTCCATTGGCAGCCGGAAACGCCGCTGGACTGGATGGTCTGCGACATGGTCGAACAGCCGCGCCGGGTCGCCGAGCGCATGGCCACCTGGTTCCGCGAGGGCTGGTGCAAGCATGCGATCTTCAACCTCAAGCTGCCGATGAAAAAGCGCTGGGACGAAACCCGCCTGTGCCTGGACCTGTTCCAGGAACAGGCCGGCAAGCCGCTGGTGGTGCGTGCCAAGCAGCTGTACCACGATCGCGAAGAGATCACGGTGCTGGCCTCGCCGCTGCGCTGACCCGCGCGCAGCACCGGTAGCGCCGGGCCATGCTCGGCCATGCTTCGATCATTGCCGCGCGTTGCGCGGCCAGCCGGGCATGGCCCGGCGCTATCCCCCACGCCAACAACGGAGTGTCCATGCGACGTCGCCCTGCCCCGGTCCTGCTGCTGTCCCTGCTACCGGTGTTGGGCGGGGCGCAGGTGCACACACCCTCGCCGGCAATCAGCGAACCGCTCCGCGAGGTCCCGGCGAGCGTACGCACCCAGTCGCTGTCGGAAGGACGCGTCACCGAACAGGTGACCCTGCCCGCCGCCGCGGGCGAAGCGCAGGTGACGGTGCGTTCGGTGCAGCCGGTGAGCGTGGTCGGGCAATACCGGTTCGCGTTCAGTACGCTGGACGTGGACGGCGACGGCTTCATCAGTCGTGCCGAGGCCCAGGCCAACCCGGCACTGGCCGATGAGTTCAGCGCGCTGGACGTGAAGCGGCGCGGCAAGCTGGATCGCGCCGACCTGGCCGGTTGGCTGGTGGATTGATGCCGCCGGGCAGCGCCCGGCGCTACAACCCGGCCGCGCGCTTCCAGAACATGGACACCAGCGGCGGCAGCTTGCCGGCACAGCCCAGCGCGCGACCGCGTGCCAGGGTCAGGTGTATCTCATCGTTGGAGAACACCGTGTTGATCGCATCGAAACTGTAGGCGGCGACCGTATTCTCGCTGCGCCGTTCGCGCGCCCAGCGCTGCAACCGGTGCGGCGACATCCAGTCCTGGCGGCGCCGCTGCGCGGCCAGCACCATCGCCTGCAGGGCCGCGACATCGCGCAGGCCCAGATTGACGCCCTGCCCGGCCAGCGGATGCACCACGTGCGCGGCATCGCCCAGCGCCAGCACGCGACCGGCCACATACCCGGTGGCCAGCTGACGACGCAGCGGAAACGCCGCGCGCGGGGACGCCAGCGTCATTGCGCCCAGTCGCCCGGCAAAGGCGTTGGTCAGCTCGCGCCCGAAGGCCGCCTCGTCCAGCGCCAGCACGCGCTCGGCCTCGGCGTCGGGCAGGGTCCACACGATCGAGCTGCGACGCGCGCCGATCGGCAGCACCGCCAGGGGCCCGGTCACCAGGAAGCGCTGCCATGCCGTGGCTTCATTGTCCTTCTCGCTGTCCACATAGGCGACCACGCCGCGCTGGCCGTAGTCCTGGCGCGTGACCTCCAGACCGGCCAGTCGGCGCAGCGTGGATTCGGCACCGTCGGCGGCGATCGCCAGCGAGGCCTCCAGCCGGCGTCCATCCTCCAGCCGCAGGCGCACGCCGTCGGCGTCCTGTTCCAGCGCGTCTACCCGCGCCGGGTAGCACAGTTGCACACCGGCGGTGGACAGCGCCGCCCACAACCGATCCACCAGCAGATCGTTCTCGACGATCCAGCCGAGTTGTTCGCGCCCCAGGCTGTCGGCATCGAAGCGCAGCTCATCGCCACCGGCGGCATCCCACACGCGCATGCGCCGGTAGGCGCAGGCACGCGCGGCGGTGACCGCCGGCCACACGCCGAGCGCGGTGAGCAGCTGCGCGTTGTCCGGGGCGAAGGCATACACGCGCAGGTCCGGTTGTTGCGGCTGCCACGAGGCGGGCTCCCGCCCTTCCACCAGGGTCACCTCCAGCCCGGCCTCGGCCAGTGCCAGCGCGCAGGCCGCACCGACCACGCCGCCACCGACCACGATCACATCGCGCGCGCGCCGGCTCATGCGCCCGCCCCGCGGCACAGCGCCGGCACCTGTCCACGGAAGCCCATCGCACCGCCGACCAGCATCGACTGCATCGGCGTGGCCTGTGCCGCCAGCAGCCCCAGGCTGCGCAGCGGGCGCATCAGCGGCGCCGGATTGCTGGTCAACCGGGCCAGTCCACCGGAGAAGGCGATGGTCTGCTGACGGTCTTCCTCGCGGCGGGCCACATGCGCCTGCAGCAGTGCATCGCTGCCCGCATCGTCGGCCTCGGCGACCAGTTCGGCCAGGGTCAGCGCATCGCGCAGGCCCAGATTGAAGCCTTGTGCACCGAGCGGATGGATGGTCTGCGCAGCGTTGCCGAGCAGCACCGCGCGTTCGCCGACCAGCGCCTGGGCCAGCACCTGGATCAACGGGTAGGCACTGCGCGGTCCGCTCTCCAGCAGCCGCCCGGCACGCCAGCCGATCGCCTCCTGCAGGCGCTGCAGCCACGCCGCCTCGCCCAGCGCCATGACCGCGTCGGCCGCCTCGCGGGCCACGCCATGCACGGCGCCGTAGTGGCGGTCGCCACGCGGCAGCAGCGCGGTGGGGCCGGTGTTGGTGAAGCGCTCGTAGGCGGTGCCGTCCGGCGCACGTGCACTGCGCACCCGCGAGACGAACAGGGTCTGCTCGAAATCGTGCTCGTCCACGCCGATGCCGAGCGCCTCGCGCACGCCGCTGCGGGTCCCATCGGCGCCCACCACCAGCCGCGCCAGCAGACGGCGCTCACCACTGTCATCGGCGATGAACACCTCACGATGGCCGTCGACGGTGCCGCCCAGGCGCACGAAGCGCGCCGGACGGTAGCGGGTGAGATGGGCCAGCGACTGCAGCCGGGTTTCCAGCGCCGCGCCGAAATCGCGCGCCACCACCACCTGGCCAAACCACGGCCGCTGGTACTGGGCCGCGTCCATCTGCACGCGGCCGAAATCTCCGGCACGGCTGACATGGATGCGGGTGATCGCCCCGGTGGCCGATCCCAGCAGCTGCATCACGCCCAAGGCGGTCAAGGCGTTGACCGTGGCTGCGGCAAAGCTGAGGTTGCGCTGGTCGAACACCGCCGGCAGCGTCCCTGCCGGGGTGGCTTCCACCAGCCCGACGTCGCGCCCGGCGCGGTCCAGCGCAATGGCCAGGCTGGCCCCGACCAGCCCGCCGCCCACGATCACTACATCATGTCGTTCACTCATGGCGCCCATGATAAGCGGTCGACCGTTGTAGGCGCGTGCGGCGGCATGCCGCAGCAGGCGCTAGAATGAACGCTGAACCCCTTCCCGTGTCTGCCATGACCACCACTGCCCACCGCGCCTTCGTCCTGTCCGTGCTCGTGCTGCTGATGGCCGCGACCCGGGTCAACCATTTCGCGGCGATCCCGGATGCGTCCTGGGCGGTGTTCTTCGTCGGCGGCTTCTACCTGCGCAGCTGGACCCGCTGGGCGTTCCCGCTGCTGATGGCGCTGGCGATCGTGATCGACGTACTGGTGATCCGCAGCAGCGGTCAGCAGTACCTGCAGCATTACTGCGTATCGCCCGGCACCTGGATGCTGCTGCCGGCGTACTTCTCGATGTGGGCCGGCGGCATGCTGCTGCGGCAGGGCTACCACGGGGCGCGCTGGAGCACGCTGGGCAAGGCGGCGCTGCTGCTGGTGGGCGCGGTGGCGGTATGCCACCTGTTCGCGCAGGGCGGTTTCTACTGGAGCAGCGACATGGTCGCCAACCCGACGCTGGCCGGCTGGCTGCAGAACTACGCCGACTGGTTCGTGCCGTACCTGCGTACCGCCGCGATCTACGTCGGCCTGGCCGCTGCGCTGCAGGTAGCCACCGAGCAGGTCGGCAAGCTGCTGCAGGCCCGCCACGACGTGCTGCACTGAGCCGCCGTCGCGATGGGCAACCGGCTTTCGCGCATCTATACCCGCACCGGCGATGACGGCAGCACCGGGCTCGGCGATGGCAGCCGGGTGTCCAAGGACGACGCGCGGGTCAATGCCTACGGCACGGTCGACGAGGCCAATTCGGCGCTGGGGGTGCTGCTGGCGGTCAACCTGCCCGACGACGTGCGGGCGCTGCTCACCACGGTGCAGCACCAGCTGTTCGACCTGGGCGGCGAGCTGTGCATTCCCGGGCACGCCGCCATCCAGGCCGCCGACATCGACGCGCTGGAGGCGCAGCTGGACCAGTACAACGCCGACCTGCCGGTCTTGAAGGAATTCATCCTGCCCGCCGGTGGCGAGGCCGCCGCGCGCTGCCACCTGGCCCGCACCATCGTCCGCCGCGCCGAGCGCGACACGGTGACGCTGGCGCGGCTGGCGCCGGTCCGCGCCGAGGCCATCGGTTACCTCAACCGGCTCTCGGACCTGCTGTTCGTGCTGGCCCGCGTGCTGGCCCGTGCCGATGGCCACGGCGAAGTGCTGTGGCGGCACGAACGCCGCCACGCCTGAGCGCCCTGGCGCCCGAACGGAACCCCTGCCCGCATGCTGGTCTTTACCCATCCTGCCTGTCTGCAACACGACCCCGGCCGCGGCCACCCCGAATGCCCGCAGCGCCTGCAGGTGGTGCTCGATGCGCTGCGTGCGGCCTTTCCCGACCAGCTCGACTGGCGAGAAGCACCGGCCGCCAAGCTCGGCGAGCTGGCCCGGGTACATGACAGCGAGCTGATCGACCTGGTCCTCAAGCCGCAGTCCGAACCGCTGCGGCTGATCGACATGGACACCCTGACCTCGCCCGGCTCGGCCAGCGCCGCCCTGCATGCCGCCGGTGCCGGCGTGGCCGCCGTGGATGCGGTGATGCTCGGCGATGACCCGGTCGCCTTCTGCGCGGTGCGTCCGCCCGGCCACCACGCCACCGCCAGTACCGCGATGGGCTTCTGTCTGTTCAACAACATCGCCGTGGCCGCGGCCTACGCGCGCGACCGCTACGGGCTGGAGCGCATCGCCATCGTCGATTTCGACGTGCACCACGGCAATGGCACCCAGGACATCTTCATCGCCGACCCCGGGGTGGCCTACTACAGCACCCACCAGGCCGGGCTGTTCCCGAACTCGGGCCTGCGTCGCGACCGCGGCGCCGGCAACCTGATGAACATCCTGCTGCCCCCGGGCAGCGGCGGCTTCCGCTTCCGCAATACCTGGGCCGACGAGATGCTGCCGGCGATCGATGATTTCCGCCCGCAGCTGCTGCTGATCTCGGCCGGCTTCGATGCCCATCTGCGCGATCCACAGGCCGACCTGATGCTGGAGACCGATGATTTCGCCTGGATCACCGCCGAGCTGCGCAGCCTGGCGCGCCGCCATGGCGGCGGCCGCGTGGTGTCGATGCTGGAGGGCGGTTACGACCTGCTGGCCTTGGCCGAGTGCAGTGTGGCCCACGTCGGCCAACTGCGCTGAGTGCCTGCGCGGGCGGCCCCCGCGCATGAACCTGAACCCCCGGCCGGGCAAAGCCTTCATTGCCCCTATGCAAGGGATGGGGCAAGCTACGATCCGTTTTCGCCCGAATCCGACTACCGCGTGCGCCGAGCCCTCCGCCTGCTGCCTCTCCCCCTGAGCATCGCCATCTGCCTGCCGGCCCTGGCCGACGACAAACCGGTGAACTGGGGCCTGTGTCCAGCCACCGATGTCCTGCCGGTGTTCGACGATGCCCCCAAAGCCGACAAGGCTGCTGCCGCCACCCGCGACCAGCAGGACACCGACATCGAGGGGGACCAGCTGTTCGGCACCACCACGGTCCCGCAATACCAGGGCAACGTCGCGCTCAAGCGCGGCGACCAGTTCCTGGGTACCGACCACCTGAGCTTCGACACCGAAAGCGGCAACTACATCGCCGAGGGCAACGTCCGCTACCAGGACTCCTCGATCCGGATGGTGGCCAAGCGTGCCGAGGGCAACCAGGAAGCGGACACCCACAAGATCAGCGACATCAAGTACCAGCTGGTCTCGCGGCGCGGCAACGGCGTGGCCGATTCGGTCGACCTGCAGGGCGCGGTGGGGCAGATGCACCGCTCCACCTACACCACCTGCGACCCGTCGCAGCCGGTGTGGAAGCTGTCGGCGCCGCAGATCGAAGTGGACAACGACGAAGGCTTCGGCACCGCGCGCAACGCGGTACTGCGGATCGGCAAGGTGCCGGTGCTGTGGGCGCCGTACTTCAAGTTCCCGATCGATGACCGTCGCCAGACCGGCCTGCTGTACCCGCAGCTGGGCCTGTCCGGGCGCAACGGCTTCGACTATGCCCAGCCGATCTATTTCAACCTGGCGCCGAACTACGACGACACGTTGACCCCGCGCTACATGAGCAAGCGCGGCCTGATGCTGAGCAACGAGTTCCGCTACCTGTACGAAGGTGGCCGTGGCGAGCTGCAGACCAGCTACCTGCCCAACGACAAACTGCGCGACCGCGACCGCGGCCAGTTCCAGTTCGGCGGTTACCACAACATCAACGCCAACTGGCAGGCCCGTGCCAACCTGGCCTGGGTCAGCGACGAGCGCTACACCGAAGACTTCGCCAACCGCCTGCTCGGGGTGACCGCGTCCAACCTGCAGAGCCAGATCGGCATCTACGGTACCGGTGAAAACTGGACCGGCGGCCTAATGGCCGACTACTGGCAGCTGACCGATTACACCCTGACCGAGGCCGCGCTGCCCTACGCGCGCCAGCCGCGCGCATTCTTCACCTGGGACAAGCCGCTGCTGCCGTGGCTGGAAACCGGCGTGTATGCCGAGGCCGTGCGCTTCACCCACAAGGACATCAACGGCAAGATCCTTGATGCCGAGGGTGAGTACGTGCGCGACGGGACCAGCACCGAGATGTTCGGCGGCTCGCGCCTGGACATCAAACCGTATGTGTCCATGCCCTTCAGTGGCGCGGCCTGGTACGTGACCCCGACCCTGGCCTATCGCTACACCGCCTACCAGCTGGACCGCGGGCTGGCCGACCAGGTCCGCCTGCAGAACCTGAACGCCGCCGGGATCACCAACCCGACCCCGGAACAGCTGCGTGGCGACACCTCGCCCACCCGCAGCCTGCCGATCGTCAGTCTGGACGCGGGCATGTTCTTCGACCGCGAAACCACCATCGGCGGCAAGTCGTTCCTGCACACGCTGGAGCCGCGCCTGTTCTACCTGCGCACGCCCTACCGCGACCAGAGCGACCTGCCGATCTTCGACACCCGCGACTTCACCTTCAGCTGGGGCCAGCTGTTCCGCGATTCGCGCTACACCGGCGCCGATCGGCAGAACGATGCCAACCAGCTGACCATGGCGATGAGCACCCGCTTCATCGACCAGACCACCGGCAAGGAGCGTTTCTCGGGCAGCATCGGCCAGATCCTGTACTTCGACGACTCGCGGGTGACCATCAACAACTCGCAGTCGCCGGTGGAACAGGGCAAGTCGGCGTGGATCGCCGATGCCAATTACGCCATCAACGACCGCTGGAACCTGGGCGCCACCTACCAGTGGGATCCCAAGTACAAGCGTGAGGACCTGGCCAGCGTGCGTGCGCGCTACCTGATGTCCAACGACGGCATCGTCAACATCTCCTATCGCCACCGCCTCAACCCCGATGGCACCGACCTGCTCAAGCAGGCCGACCTGTCCTTCCTGTATCCGCTCAGCCCGCGCTGGAGCCTGGTGGGGCGCTACTACTACTCCATCGAAGACAGGAAGCCGCTGGAAATCATCGGTGGCGTGCAATGGGACAGCTGCTGCCTGGCCGTCCGCGCGATTGCCCGCCGCTACGTGCGCAACCGCGAGGGCGAGCTCAACAATTCCTTCCAGATCGAGTTCGTGCTC
Source organism: Stenotrophomonas sp. (assembly GCF_031995405.1). Lineage (GTDB taxonomy): Bacteria > Pseudomonadota > Gammaproteobacteria > Xanthomonadales > Xanthomonadaceae > Stenotrophomonas. The sequence goes on from NZ_DAMAGC010000007.1 coordinate 12,635, forward strand.
AAGGGCCTGAGCTCCATCGGCCAGGACACGGACCGTACCTTGCGCCGTGCTATTCTCGGGTACTACCGAGACGACCTGTATCTCGTGCCGCCCAGCAATACCGGGGCGGACCGTGACGACTATGATCCGAACCTGATCCCATGACCAAGACCCTTCCCGTTCTACTCGCTTCCCTGCTGGCGGTCTCGACCGTCTCCGCACCGCTGCAGGTGCTGGCCCAGCAGAGCCAGCCGCTGGATCGCATTGCCGCCATCGTCGATGAAGACGTGGTGTTGCAGAGCGAACTGGACCGCGCGATCCAGAACATCAAGGCGCAGTACGCCGGGCGCGAGAACCAGCTGCCGCCGGAAGACGTGCTCAGCCGCCAGGTGCTCGAGCGCCTGGTGCTGGTCAAGCTGCAGGTGGCGCGTGCCGAAAGCAGCGGGATCAAGGTCAGCGACCAGGAGCTCAACCAGGCTCTGAACGCGATCGCCCAGCAGAACGGGTCCAACCTGGACGCCCTGCGCCAGCGTCTGGCCCATGACGGCATCGACTTCAACGACTTCCGCGCCTCGGTCCGCGACGAAATCACCGTGCAGCGCCTGCGCCAGAGTTTCGCGCAGAGCCGCATCAGCGTCAGCGAGGGTGAAGTGGACGCCGCGCTGAAGCAGCAGGCCACCGTGGGCACCCAGTACCACCTGGCGCACATCCTGATCGCCCTGCCGGAAGGCGCCACCGCCGATCAGATCAGCACCGGCCAGAAGAAGGCCGATGGCGTCAAGGCACTGCTGGACAAGAACGAGCTGGACTTCAACGCCGCTGCGGTGCGCTATTCCGACAGCCCCAACGCGCTGGAAGGCGGCGACCTGGGCTGGCGTTCGCTGGATGAAATCCCCAATGCGTTCGCGCAGATGATGACCCAGATGAAGGCCGGCGACGTGGTCGGCCCGATCCGCGGCCCAAGCGGCTTCCAGCTGCTCAAGCTGGTGGAAGTGCGTGATGCCAGCGCTGCCGCGGGCGGCCAGACCATGACCGAATACCACGGTCGCCACATCCTGGTGCGCGTGACCGACCAGCAGGACAACGCGGCGGCCAAGGCCAAGATCGACACCCTGCGTGCGCGCATCGCCGGCGGCGCGGACTTCCAGGACGTGGCCAAGGAATCCTCCGAGGACACCAACAGCAAGGGCCAGGGCGGCGATCTGGGCTGGTTCCCGGCCGACGCGTTCGGTCCGGAATTCGGCAAGCAGGTCTCCGGCGTGGCCGACGGCGGCGTCAGCCAGCCGTTCCGCACCGATGCCGGCTGGCACATCGTGCAGCGCGTTGCCACGCGCCAGACCGACGCCACCACCGACAACCAGCGTGCGCAGATCCGCGAAACCATTGGCCGTCGCAAGCTGGAAGAAGAGTACAACCGCTTCCTGCAGGAACTGCGCGGCGAAGCCTACGTGAACCTGCGCACCGGCGCCGACAGCACCACGCCTGCCGCGCCGGCTACCCCGCCGAAGTCCTGAGGCCTGGCCGATGATCCCGCAGCTCGCTCTGGTACCGGGCGAGCCCGCCGGGATCGGTCCGGAACTCTGCCTTCGACTGATCCAGCAGCCGCGCACCGATTGCCGGCTGCTGGCCTTCGCAGACCCGGATACCCTGCGCGCGGCCGCTGCCGCGCTGTCGCTGCCGCTGCAGCTCCTGCCTGAAGACGCCATCGCCCGCCAGCCGGGCGATCTGCCGTTGCGCGAGACCCGCAATGCGGTGCCGTCCCGCTTCGGTGAGGCCGACCCGGCCAATGCCGGTGCGGTGATCGGCGCGCTGCTGGACGCCGGCCAGGCCTGCCTGTCCGGCGCGCTGCACGGGGTGGTGACCGGCCCGGTGCACAAGGCCGTGATCAACCAGGGCGGCATCGCCTACAGCGGCACCACCGAACTGCTGGCCGACCAGGCCGGGGTGGAGGTGGTGATGATGCTGGCCAACGACATCGTGCGAGTGGCCCTGGCCACCACCCACCTCCCGCTGCGTGCCGTTGCCGATGCGATCACCGCCGAGGGGCTGGCCCGCACCTTGCACACCGTGCATACGGCGATGCGGCGCGACTTCGGCATCGCGGCACCGCGTATCGCCGTGCTGGGGCTCAACCCCCATGCGGGCGAAGACGGCCACCTGGGCCGTGAAGAGCTCGACCTGGTCATCCCGCTGCTGCAGCGCCTGCGCGCCACGGGCATGGACCTGATCGGTCCGCTGCCGGCCGATACCGCCTTCCTGCCGTCCAAGCTGGCCGGTTTCGATGCGGTATTGGCCATGTATCACGACCAGGGCCTGCCGGTGCTCAAATACAGCGGCTTCGAACAGGCGGTCAACATCACCCTGGGCCTGCCCTACCCGCGGGTCGCGGTCGACCACGGCACCGCGCTGGACCTGGCAGGCCGTGGCATTGCCGACCCTTCCAGCCTCTTCGCTGCCACCGGCCTGTGTGCCCGGCTGGCGCGGCAACGTACACTGGTGCCATGACTTCACCGTATTCCTCTTCTGCCGCCGGGTTCACCGGACCGGCCAAAAAGCAGCTCGGCCAGCACTTCCTGGCCGACCGCACCTATATCGACCGGATCGTGATGGCGGTCAACCCGAAGGGCGACGACCGCCTGGTCGAGATCGGCCCGGGCCAGGGCGCCATCACCCTGCCGCTGCTGCGTCGCCACCCGCGCCTGACCGTGATCGAGTTCGATCGCGACCTGGTCGGTCCGCTGGCCGCCGCCGCCGCGCCGCTGGGTGAGATGACCATCATCCACCGCGACGTGCTGCAGGTGAACTTCACCGAGGTCGCCGATGGCGGCCAGATCCGCCTGGTCGGCAACCTGCCCTACAACATCTCCTCGCCGATCCTGTTCCATGCGCTCGACCATGCGGCAGTGATCACCGACATGCACTTCATGCTGCAGAAGGAAGTGGTCGACCGCATGGCCGCCGATCCCGGCAGCAAGGTCTACGGCCGGCTCAGCGTGATGCTGCAGGCGTTCTGCAAGGTGACCGCGCTGTTCGTGGTGCCGCCGGGCGCGTTCCGGCCGCCGCCGAAAGTGGATTCGGCCGTGGTGCGGCTGGTTCCGCGCGATCCGGCCACGGTCGGCATCCTCGACCGCAAGCGTTTCGCCGACGTGGTGCGGGCCGCCTTCGGGCAGCGCCGCAAGACCCTGCGCAATGCGTTGAATGGCGTGTGCACGCCCGAGCAGTTCGAGGCGGCCGGGGTGCGCAGCGATGCGCGCGCCGAGCAGCTGGACGTGGCCCAGTTCATCGCGCTGGCCAACGTGCCCTGCAGCGACGACGACGCGGCGAAGTAAGCCACGCAGCGCCGCGCGACCTTGACCGGTCGTACCCCGTACAACTGCTTGAATTCCATGCCGGGGCGCGCAGCCAGCCTGTGCTGCGCTCACCTCAACGTGCACAACTTTCACTAAACTGCCTGCATGAACGACGCTGCCAATTACGCGATCTCGGTCGAGGTCGCCCCGCGTTTCCTCGACGACCAGTCCACGCCGGAGGACGGCCGCTACGCGTTCGCCTACACCATCCGCATCCACAACCAGGGGCGCGTCGCCGCGCGCCTGGTGGCGCGCCACTGGCGCATCACCGACGCCAACGGCCGCACCGAGCTTGTCGATGGCGAGGGCGTCATCGGCGAGCAGCCGCGGCTGCGCCCGGGTGAAGACTTCCGTTACACCTCCGGTGTCATGCTGGAGACTGAACACGGCACGATGCAGGGGCATTACGACATGGTGGCAGACGATGGCACCGAGTTCGCCGCCGCGATCGCGCCGTTCGTGTTGACCGTTCCGCGCACACTGCACTGATGGAGGCGCGCGCATGAGTGTCTGGGCCATCGGCGACCTGCAGGGCTGCTACGACGTTACCCAGCGGTTGCTGGAAAAGATCAATTTCGACCCGGCGGTCGACAAACTCTGGTTCTGCGGCGACCTGGTCAACCGTGGCGGACAGTCGCTGGAAACCCTGCGCCTGGTGCATTCGCTGCGCGACAGCAGCGTCATCGTGCTGGGCAACCACGACCTGTCATTGCTGGCCGTCGGGGCGCGCACCGAGGAAGAACAGCGCAAGGTCAACCCGGACCTGCTGCGCATCGTGCAGGCCGACGACCGCGACGTGCTGCTGGACTGGCTGCGTCTGCAGAAACTGGCGCACGTGGACCGCGAGCTGGGCTGGATGATGATCCATGCCGGCCTCGCCCCGAAGTGGACCACCCAGCTGGCCGAGAAGCACGCCCGCGAAGTGGAGGCCCAGCTGCACGGCAGCGGCTACCGCAAACTGTTCCGCAACATGTACGGCGACAAGCCGAGCTGGTCGCCCGGCCTGGCCGGCTACGACCGTTCGCGCGCGATCATCAACCTGTTCACGCGCATGCGTTACTGCACTCCGCGTGGCCGGATCGGGATTGAGGACAAGGGCACCCCGGGTACGCAGGAACAAGGCCTGTATCCGTGGTTCGAAGTGCCCGGTCGCGCCGAGCGCGACCTGAAGATCGTCTGCGGGCATTGGTCCGCCCTCGGCCTGACCATCACCCAGGGCGTGCACGCCATCGACACCGGTGCGGTGTGGGGCGGCAAGCTCACCGCGCTGCAGTTGGATACCGAGGAACTGCGCGTGGTCCAGGTGCCGGGCCGCGACGTGCCCAAGCCGGTCTCCGCGCCGCGTCCACCGGCACGCCGCCCGGCTGCCGAGGGCGAGCAGAACACTGGCCGGCCGCCGCGCCAGGGCCAGCGCCGTGATCGTGGCCCGCGCAACCCGCAGCGCCGCAATCCGGAACCTGCCGGCGACACCGGTGGAAGCACGCCCACGCCGGCCTGACCAGGCCGCGCGGGGTACCGGCGGAAGACGCCAACGGCGGCGGCGACGCTCAGTCGCGCCGCCGATAGTCCACGAAATCAAACGCGAAGGCGTGGCGTGCATCGGCGGCGTGGTGCTCGCGCGCAAGCTCCGTCCACACCGACGTATCCACCGGCGGGAAGTGCGTATCGGCCGGCACCGTGGTCTGCACCCAGGTCAGGTGCAGATCGGTCGCCTGCGCCATCGCCAGCCGGTAGATCTCGCCCCCCCCGATCACACACAGCTCGTCCGCACCGGCCTCGGTGGCGTACTGCAGTGCCTGGTCGATCGACGCCACCGCCTGCATGCCCGCGAACGGCACCTGCCCGCTGCGGGTCAGCACCAGGTTGGGCCGCCCGGGCAGCGCGCGGCCAAGCGATTCGGCCGTCCTGCGTCCCATCAGGATCGGCTTGCCGAGGGTCAACGCCTTGAAGCGCTTGAGGTCGTCCGGCAGCTGCCATGGCAACTGGTTGTCATGGCCGATGCCAAGATCGCGGTCGAGCGCGGCGATCAGCGAGAGTTTCATTCGGCGGCGTCCATCTGCAGCTGCTCGCAGGCGGTGTCCGCCGCGCCGACCGCCTGCATTGCCGCGGCCAGATCCGGATTGGCGGTCGAATGCTCATCCATGCTGTCGATGATCTTCTGCTGCTGGGCCTCCTGCGCCTCCTTCAAGCCCGGTGCCGACAGCACGTCGGCCGACAGCGATTCAAGCGAGGTGGTGGCGCTGCGGCCAAGGAAGTCCTGCAGCTCGTCGCGGGAATAGGCCGCAGCCAGACGCGTATCGAGGTCACGCTGGAAGACCGGATCATCGATGCCGGCCTGCATGTGCCGGACCATTGCCGCGTACATCCCGCTGACCGCCACGCGCATCTGCGCCTGGCAACCGGCGGGCAGCGTGTCGGGCATCATCGTGCTGCCACTGAATGTCCTCGCGAAGGCGTCGAAATCCTCGCGCATGTGCCGGTGCACGATCTGCGCGTTGACCTGCTTTGCCAGGTCCAGCGTGTCCGCCGCGGCGGCGTGCGCCGCCGCGTGTGGCAGCATGCCGGCGAGCACCAGCAGCGGCACGGCAAGACAGCGACCGCTCATACCGCCACCGGCGCCTTGATCGCCGGATGCGGGTCGTAACCGTCGATGCGGATGTCCTCGAACTGGAAGCCGAACAGGTCGGTCACGGCCGGGTTCAACCACAGCGTGGGCAGCGCGCGCGGCGCACGCGCCAACTGCTCGCGGGCCTGCTCGACATGATTGGTGTACAGGTGCGCATCGCCCAGCGTGTGCACGAAGTCGCCCACGCCCAACCCGGTCGCCTGCGCCACCATGTGGGTGAGCAACGCGTAGCTGGCGATGTTGAACGGCACGCCGAGGAAGATGTCGCCGCTGCGCTGGTACAGCTGGCAGCTGAGCTTGCCGTCGACCACGTAGAACTGGAACAGGTTGTGGCAGGGCATCAAGGCCATCTGCGACAGCTCGCCGACGTTCCAGGCGCTGACCACCAGCCGCCGCGAATCGGGGTTGCGCTTGATCTCCTCCACCAGCCACTGCATCTGGTCGATGCTGCCGCCATCGGCGGTGGCCCAGCTGCGCCACTGCTTGCCGTAGATGGGACCGAGATCGCCGTTGGCATCGGCCCACTCGTCCCAGATCCGCACCTGGTTGTCGCTGAGGTAGCCGATGTTGGTATCGCCCTTCAGGAACCACAGCAGCTCATGGATGATCGAGCGCAGGTGCAGCTTCTTGGTGGTGACCAGCGGAAAGCCGTCGGCCAGGTTGAAGCGCATCTGCCAGCCGAACACGCTGCGCGTGCCGGTGCCGGTGCGGTCGGACTTCTCGGTGCCGTGCTCCAGCACGTGCTGGAGCAGGTCCAGATAGGGCTTCATGCGCGGGCTCCGGCGGCGGCCGGCAGCACCGGCTGCAGCACCGGTGCGCGGCGCGACAGCACCAGCAGCACCAGCCCGAAGGCCACCAGCGGCAGGCTCAGCAGCTGGCCGCGGGTGAACCAGTCGAAGGCGAGGTAGACGCCGTTGTCGGGCATGCGCACGAACTCCACCGCGAAGCGGAAGATGCCGTACATCAACGCGAACAGACCGGAGATCACGTAGCGATGGCGCGGCTTGGCCGACACCGCCCACAGCACCACGAACATCACCAGGCCTTCCAGCAGCGCTTCATACAGCTGCGAGGGGTGGCGGGCATACTCGTTGAGCGCACCGGTAGCGAACTGCGCCCGCAGCATGGTCATGTCCAACTGGGCCAGCGGCGCCGGCAGACCACTGGGAAACACCACGCCCCAGGTGCCGTCGGTGTACTTGCCCCACAGTTCGGCGCCGATGAAGTTGCCGATGCGGCCAAAGCCGAGCCCCAGCGGCACCAGCGGAGACATGAAATCCAGGGTATCGAACAGGTGCAGGCGGTGCTTGCGCGACCAGTACCACGAGGCGAACAGCACGCCCAGCAGGCCGCCGTGGAAACTCATGCCGCCGTCCCACACCTTGAACAGCAGCAACGGGTTATGCAGGAAATCGGACAGCGCGTAGAACAGCATGTAGCCCACGCGACCGCCCACCACCACGCCGAGCATGGCGTAGAACAGCAGGTCGGAGAACCCGTTGGCGTCCACCCCCGGCAGCCTGCCGGCTGCGATCCGCCGGCGCCCCAGCCACCAGGCCGCGGTGAAGCCGAGCAGGTACATGATGCCGTACCAATGCACCTTGATCGGCCCGAGCGAGATGGCGATGGGGTCGATATCGTGGAAATAGATCATGGGCGATGCCTTGCAGGTAAGCGGCTATTCTCGGCCCAGTAGGCCGCCACCTCAACCAAGCAGCTGTGGGGTGTTCGGCAGGCCGTCATCCTGGGACCCGGGAACCGGCGGATAGTGCCCGGCCAGCAGCGTGGAGACCTCCTCGATCGCCTGCAGCACGCCGTCCTGCAGATCGCCCTGGCGCAGCCGCTGCTGCAGATGCGCGCAGATCTCCTGCCACTGCGCCTCGCCGATGCGCCCACGCAGGCCACGGTCGGCGACCAGCTCGATGGCGTGGTCGGCCAGCAGCAGGTAGATCAGGACGCCGTTGTTGTGTTCGGTATCCCAGGTGCGCAGCTGGGCGAAGGCCTGTTCGGCACGCTGGCGCGGGCTGAGCCCTTGCCAAAGCGCCATCCACGGCAGTTCGGCTTCGACGGCGAACATCACCTGGCCGCCATGGCGACGTTCGCCGGCGGTGATCGCCTCGGTGATGGCCTGCAGTCGTGCCGGCGGGAACGTGCGCCGCACCGAGGGTGAGAACAGATGTCGCCACCAGCGCATCACCAGCCCCCCGAGGCGCCACCGCCTCCCGAACGTCCACCGCCGCCGCCCCAGCCGCCACCGCCGCCGAAACCGCCGCCGCCTCCAAAGCCTCCACCACTCCCCCACCCCCCGCCACCCCATCCGCCACTGCGGGCGAAGGCGCCGGCCCGGCCCGAGGACAGGCCGACGACCAGGCCGATCAGGCCGGCCAGGCCGCTGGCCAGCCAGAGCGAGGTGAACAGGAACGCCGCCACGGCCGCACCGCCGCCGCCGAGCAGCGCGCGCACCGGGCGCGGCAGCCAGCCGAGGATGGCGCGCAGGAAACTGCCGACGAAGAAACCGATCACCAGGGCGAAGGTCCAGCCATCGCCATCAGGGTTGCGCGTCGCACGGTGGGTGCTGACCGGCGCCGGCAGTGCCTCGCCATCGATCAGTTTGACCAGCGCCGCACTGGCGTCGGCCAGCCCGCCGGCGTAGTCGTTGTCGCGGAAGCGCGGGGCGAGGTATTCCTGGATCACACGGTTGGCGATCGCATCGGGAATCGCACCTTCCAGGCCGTAGCCCGGCTCGATCCGGACCCGGCGATCGTCCTTGGCCACCACCAGCAGCACGCCATCGTCCACGCCCTTGCGGCCGATTTTCCATTGCTCGAACACGCGCTGGGTGTACTGCTCGATCGTCTCCGGTGCGGTGCTCGGCACCATCAGGATCTGCAGCTGGCTGCCCTTGCGCTGCTGCAGCGCCAGCGCCTGGGCTTCCAGGGCCTGCACCTGGGCCGCATCCAGCGTGCCGGTGGTATCGACCACCGGCGAGCGCATCGGCGGAATCACCGCATCGGCGGCCTGCGCCCACCCCGGCAACGCCAGCCACAGACAGATCAGCAACAGACCACGCAGCAGGCCGATGTTCACCGGCTCAGTGCGCCGGGGCTTGCTGCGGCTGCGGCGCGGGGGCCGGGGCCGGCGCTGGGGCCTGCGAACCGAACTTCACCGCCGGCGGCTGCGAGATCTGCGCTTCGTTGTCCACGGTGAAGTTGGGCTTGACCGCATAGCCGAAGATCTTGGCGGTGATCACCTGGGGGAACGAGCGGATGTAGGTGTTGTAGGCCTGCACCATCTCGATGTAGCGACCGCGCGCCACGGTGATGCGGTTTTCGGTGCCTTCCAGCTGCGCCTGCAGGTCGCGGAAGCCCTGGTCGGACTTGAGGTTCGGATAGTTCTCGGTGACCACCAGCAGCCGCGACAACGCGCCGCTCAGTTCGCCCTGGGCCTGCTGGAACTGCTTGAGCGACTCGGCATCGTCCGCATTGACGTTGATCTGGCCCACGCGCGAGCGCGCATTGGTCACATCGGTCAACACCTGGCGCTCCTGGTTGGCATAGCCTTCCACGGTCTGCACCAGGTTGGGAATCAGGTCGGCGCGGCGCTTGTACTGGTTGAGCACTTCGGCCCAACCCGCCTTGACCTGCTCATCCTTCTGCTGGATGGCGTTGTAGCCGCAGCCGGACAGCAGGGAGGCCAGCACGGCCAACAACAACAGGCGGGAGAACGATCGCATGGCCGGCTCCGGATCTCGATGGATGGGACCCGGAGCATGCCACGTTTGCGGTAAAGCCCGCGTAACCACCCACGCCCCCTGAGCCGGGGGGCTGCCGCGACGCGGCGGGGGCCTGGGCGATGGCGACAGGGGCCCGTGGTTTGCGCAGCAAAGCGTGGGGCGGCAGCGCGCATGCGATGCCGCTTCCGCTTACCAGTTGCCGGCGCCCGGCACGTGGTTGGCCACCGCGCGGCGGCGCATCAGCAGGTTCAGCCATTCCACCAGCACCGAGAAGCCCATCGCGGCGTAGATGTAGGGCTTGGGCACGTGCACGCTCAGGCCGTCCAGGATCAGCACCACGCCGATCAGCAGGATGAAGGCCAGGGCCAGCATCTTCACGGTCGGGTTGGCGTCGATGAAGCGACCCAGCGGGTTGGCGGCCAGCAGCATCACCGCCACCGACAGCAGGATCGCGGCGACCATCACCGGGATGTGGTCGGCGATGCCGACGGCGGTGATCACCGAATCCAGCGAGAACACGATGTCGATCACCGCGATCTGCGCGATGACCATGCCGAATACGGCCGAGGCCTTGGTGGTGGTCGGGTCGGCGTCGTCGCCGCCGGAGATCAGCTCGCGGATCTCCATGGTGCCCTTGATGATCAGGAACAGGCCGCCGAGGATCAGCACCAGATCGCGGATCGAGATGCCCAGGCCGGCCACGGTGAACAGGTTCTGCTCCATGTGCGCCAGGTAGGCCAGCGACACCAGCAGGGCGATGCGGGTGATGCAGGCCACGGCGATGCCGAGCTTGCGCGCGAACGGACGGCGCGCTTCAGGCAGCTTGCTCACGGCGATGGAGATGAAGACCAGGTTGTCGATGCCGAGCACGATTTCCAGGGCGCTCAGCGTGAACAGGGTCAACCAGACGTTCGGGTCGGACAGCAACTCAAGGGACATGGGCGTGGATCCTTACAAGGGGGAATGAGCGGTGGGGCCGCTCAGAAAAATCGCGGCAGCAGGACAAGGCCCCAGCACAGCAGGACGTTCATCATCAGCACGAACACCGCCGCCGAGCCCATGTCCTTGGCGCGGCCAGCCATCTCGTGGAATTCGCTGCCATAGCGTTCGATCACCGCTTCGATGGCGGAGTTGGCCAGTTCCATGGCCAGCACCAGCAGCATCGCGCCGATCATCAGCGCACGCTCGACCGGAGTTTCGCCCAGCCACAGCGCGACCGGCGCCAGCACCACCAGCAGGTAGACCTCCAGCCGGAACGAGGATTCGTGCAGCCAGGCTGCCCGCAGTCCCTGCCAGGACCACACGGCGGCCTTGAAGATGCGCCTGGGGCCGCGCGGCATGTGCCCGATTTCATCAGCCACGGCGACGCGCTCCGCGCTGCGGGGCGGGCCGGGACGTGGGGAACAGCACGCGGCAAGGGGTCATGGGCAGGGCTGAATGGGCAGGCAATCGGTCATTTTGCCACAAGCCTGTCGGCGCATCGTTGAACGCGGCCGGGCCGCTGCCGTGGTAATGGGCCGGGCGGGCGGCGGGACCGGGGGCACTGCGTCGCCAGCGCGGGTAAAGCAGGGCCGTGCGCCAGCTTCTATGATGGGGTTCAACCGATCCAGGCGCCCCCGGTGGGCGCGTTGCCGAGGAGTCTGCCCATGCGTTACCGCTGCACCCGCCCCCTGCTGCTCGCCCTGGCGCTTGGCGCCGCCCTGCCCGCCTTCGCCCTGTCACCGCCCGCGCCACCACAGGTGCCGGCGCAGGTGTCCAACGTGGCCTGGGCGCAGGACATGGCCGACTTCGCCAAGGCGGACGTGACCACCCCGCCGCCGCGTGGCGGCATCGAGTTCATCGGCAGTTCGTCGATCCGGATGTGGCAGAGCCTGGCGGCCGATTTCCCGGGGCAGCCGGTGTTCAACCGTGGCTTCGGCGGTTCGGAGGTGCGCGACAGCACCTGGTACGCCGGCCAGATCGTGGTGCCGTACGCGCCGTGCAAGGTGTTCTTCTACGCCGGCGACAACGACCTCAACAGCGGGCGCACGCCGGTGCAGGTGCGCGATGACGTAGTGGCCTTCGTGCAGCGGGTGCATCGCGACCTGCCGAAGACGACGGTGGAGGTGATTTCGATCAAGCCCAGCCCGTCGCGCGCGCAGTTGCTGCCGGCAGTAGTGGAGGCCAACGGGTTGATCCGCCAGGCGCTGGCCAGGCTGCCGCATACCGGCTTCACCGATGTCTACACGCCGATGCTGGGCGCGGACGGACAGCCGCGCGCGGCACTGTTCCGCGAGGACATGCTGCATATGACGCCAGAGGGGTATGCGATCTGGCGGAAGGCGCTGGCGCCGAAGGTGCAGTGCGATTGAGGTCGTTGGGGACGATCAGCACCGGTTTGCTGCGAGCGTGGCCGGGACGGATGCGGTGGCGGGACACGCCGTAAATACGTCCCTGTAGGCTCGCGTGCGCCATCCATGGCGCACGACGGTCCCGCCACCGCACCCGCCCCGACCCTCGACAGTGGGCCGGCGCGTTGGAGGAAAGTTAAAGAGCATGCCGACCCACGGTCGGCACCTGCCGGGCCGGGATTTCCGTTGATGCCGGTTGCGTGCGTGCCGTTTTTTCGGTGCGGATAAACCAGAGCCACCCAGGTAGAGCCGAGCCACGCTCGGCTGCTCTTGCCTTGCTCCCACCTCCCCAAAGCACCTGCCAACGTTCGATGGGTCGGTGTGGGTGGGTTGGCGGGACCGTCGTGCGCCATGGATGGCGCACGCGAGCCTCCACGGATGGATTCACGGCGTGTCCCGCCAACCCGCCCACACCGACCCAAACACTAGAGAGAGAAATCACCCGGCCATTGCTAAAAAACTCACCGATACACAACCGCCGCCTGCGTCCCCGTCCCCAACGTACTGCTCAGACTCACCTTCCAGCCAAACCGATCGCACAACCGCCGCACGATCGACAACCCCAGGCCCGTGCCCTGCGGCCGCGTCGGCTCGGCACGGTAGAACGGCTCGAACGCGCGGCCCAACGCCTCGGCCGACATCCCGATCCCCGTGTCGCGCACCACTACCCGATCCTCCAGCACATCCACATCGATGCGTCCTTCGTCGGTGTAACTGCACGCATTGCGCAACAGATTGCTCACCACCACCTGCAGCACCCGCGGCGGCGCATGCAGCTGCACCGGACCTGCACTGTGCAGGAAGATTTCCACCGGCCGCCCCGCCATCAGTTCACGCGCGTTGTCCACTTCGTAACGCACGATCTCGTTGACGTCGAACAGCTCGATCTGCGGCTCCACGTCCGCCTCGCGCGCGAGGATCAGGAACGCGTCGATCACCGCTTCCATGTCCCGGCCGGCGCGCTGGATGCGGTTCAAACTGCGCTGCAGGCGCGGCGACAGTTCGTGATCGCCCAGCGCCATGTCGCTGGCCACCCGGATCACCGTCAGCGGCGTGCGCAGCTCGTGGCTCGCATCGCGGGTGAAGTTGCGCTCGCGCGCCACGTGCGCGGTCACCCGCGTGGCCAGGGAATGCAGCGCCGCGGCCAACTGCCGCGTCTCGCCCTGCATGTCCGCCGGCAGCTTGTCCGGCGCCAGGTCCGCCGCCTCCGGGTGACCCGGATTCCAGCGCGACACCCGCCGCGCCAGCCAGTTCACCGGCGACACCAGTCGCTTGGACGCGCGGTAGGTGATCCACGAAGCCCCGTACACCGCCAGCAAGGTCAGCAGCACCGGCACGATGCCGAACCAGAACGCCAGCATCTCCGCGCGCGAGCGCAGGAACACCAGGTACAAACGTCCCTCCGGACGTGCGTCCACCAGCACCAGCTGGTCGTCGCTTTTCAATTCGTGGAAGCCTGGGCGCAGCGCGCGCAGGTTGGCCGGCAGGTTCAACGGCGAGCGCCCGGTCTCCAGCAGGTAGCCGCGGATGTTCTGGGTGTTCGGCGGCGGCTGCGTCGGCGAGGCCTCGTACAGCTGCCAGTAGTAAGCGGCTTCTTCCTGCAGCGCGCTGCTGACCAGGCTGTGCTTGATCACCAACGACACCAGCCATGCGCCCAGCAGGATACCCAGGCTGGCCAGCACGGCTTGGAGGATGAAGACGATACGTATCTTGCGCGGCAGACCGTGCGGCATTACAGGATCCAGAGCGGTTCGCCGCGATTATAGGAAAGCGCGCCGTGATTCCATCGTGCAAAAAACGACAACGACCCGGCAACCGCCAGGTCGTTGTCACCCTCGGGGCCCCGCAGGGCCCGTCCGCTCACGCGCCGGCGGCTGCCGTCCGCGTCAGCTCATCGGCTGGGCGATGTCGGCGATGCGGTAACCGGCGCTCTGCACGGTGTGCAGCAACGGACGGTCGAACGGCTTGTCGATGATCTTGCGCAGGTTGTACAGATGGCTGCGCAGGGTGTCCGAGTCCGGCAGGCCGTTGCCCCAGATCTCGCGCTCGATTTCCTGGCGGGTCACCACGCGGGGCGATTCGCGCATCAGGATGGTCAGCAGACGCAGACCGATCGGCGAGAGCTGCAGCTCGGTACCGGCACGGGTCGCACGCATGCTCACCGGGTCCAGCACCAGGTCGGCGACCTTCAGCACTTCCGAGCCCACCTGGCGACGCTCGCGACGGATCAGGGCACGCAGGCGTGCTTCCAGCTCCTGGATCGCGAACGGCTTGGTCAGGTAATCGTCCGCGCCGAAGCCCAGACCGGTCAGCTTGTCGTCCAGCGTGTCGCGCGCGGTCAGCATCAGCACCGGCGTCGACTTGCGGGCGTCGTTGCGCAGCCGGCGGCAGACTTCGATGCCGTCCAGTCGCGGCAGCATCAGGTCCAGCACCACGACGTCATAGCTGTTTTCCGCCGCCAATCGGTAGCCGTCCAGCCCGTCCTGGGCGTAGTCGACCTCGAACCCACGGCCTTCCAGGTACTCGCCGATCATCTCGGAGATATTGCGGTTGTCCTCGACCACCAGCACCAGGCCGGAGGTCTCCTTTGTCTGACGCATGGGATTCCCTCTTTCTTCAGCTTTGTGAAACATGCCGCATCGGCAGTGGAGGCGGTGTGAAGCCGCTCACACCGGAATCAAAATTTTTGTCAGAGCAGGGGTTTGAGGTGCGGCCACACGTTTTCCAGCACCCGCGGCTGGCCGGCGGCGGTGGGATGCAGGCCGTCGGACTGCATCAGCCCGGGCTGCAGGGCCACCCCGTCCAGCAGGAACGGCAGCAGCGGCACCTTGTACTGGCTGGCCAGCCCAGCATAGACGTCCTTGAGTCGCTGGCGGTAGGCCGGACCGTAGTTGGGCGGCACGTCGATGCCCAGCAGCAGCACCTTGGCCCCGGCCTTCTGGCTGGCCACGATCATCTTTTCCAGGTTGCCGCGCAGCTGCACCGGGGTGAGCCCGCGCAGGGCGTCGTTGCCGCCGAGCTCGATCACCACCACCGAGGGCCGGTGTTTGGCCAGCAGGCCCGGCAGCCGGGTCAGCGCGCCGGAACTGGTCTCGCCGCTGATGCTGGCGTTGATGATGTCCGGGGCCGGCTTGACCTGTTGTTTGACCCGTTGCTGAAGCAGGTTCACCCAGCCCGATTCGGCCGGGATATTGTGGGCAGCACTCAGGCTGTCGCCGACCACCAGTACCGCATTGCGGGTATCGGCACCTTTGGCACAGGCCAGCGCTGGCAGCAGCAGCAACCATGCCATCAGCCAGACCATCGGGGCCGCGCGGCCCTTCCACATCGTTGTGCTCATTGGAGAATCCTCATCGACAGCCTGTCCCCCCGCAGCGCTCCCGTCGCCATCGCCGCCCTGGATGTGGGCAAATCCGCGCGTGGCCCGGAGGGTGAAGTCCACATACTGGACAACATTGGCATGACCGTCCATGAAGGCGAGAGCATCGCCATCGTCGGCGCGTCCGGTTCGGGCAAGACCACCCTGCTCGGCCTGCTGGCCGGATTGGACCTGCCCAGCCGCGGCCGGATCACCCTGGCGGGCGCGGATCTCAACGCACTGGATGAGGAAGCCCGCGCGCAACTGCGTGCGCGTGAGGTCGGCTTCGTGTTCCAGAGTTTCCACCTGTTGCCGGCGCTCACCGCCGAGGAAAACATCGCGCTGCCGCTGGAACTGGCCGGGCGCGAGGATCCGGCGCGCGTGCGCGAGGTGCTGGAGCAGGTCGGGCTCACCCACCGTGCGCGCCACTACCCGCGCCAGCTGTCCGGCGGCGAGCAGCAGCGCGTGGCGTTGGCGCGCGCGTTCGTGGCGCGGCCGCGCATCCTGTTCGCCGATGAACCCACCGGCAGCCTGGATCAGGCCACCGGCCAGCAGATCAGCGATCTGCTGTTCGCGCTCAACGCCACCAGCGACACCACCCTGGTCCTGGTGACCCACGACCTGCGCCTGGCGCAGCGCTGCGAACGCGTCTATCGCCTGGATGGCGGCCGCCTGGTCGACAGCCCGTCCGGCGTGTCCGCATGAATGTCGTCAAGCATGCCGCGCGCGCACTGCGCCGCGAGTTCCTGGCCGGCGACCTGCTGACCGTGTTCGCCGCCCTGGTGCTCGGCGTGGCGGTGATGACCGCGGTCGGCACGCTGGTCAACCGGGTCACGCTGGCCTTGACCGGCAGCGCGGCGGAAATGCTCGGCGGCGACCTTGGCCTGAACGCGCGCGAGGACATCCCCACTTCCTTCGCCGACGCCGCGCGCGAACGTGGCCTGGCCAGCACGCGCATGGTCAGCTTCCCCAGCGTGCTGTTCCATGGCGAGGCCAGCCAGATGGCCAACATCAAGGCGGTCAGCGCCGGGTATCCCCTGCGTGGGCAGCTGCAGGTCAGCCGCACGCTGCACGGCGGTGCCGTCGAGATCGCCGGCACCCCGCCGCCGGGCCAGGCCTATGCCGATCCGCGCCTGATGCAGGCGTTGGGGCTGGGCGTGGGCGATGCGCTGGAATTCGGCGCCGGCCGCTTGACCATCACCCGCGTGCTGCAGGCCGAACCGGATACCTCCGGCGAGCTGATGCAGCTGTCGCCGCCGCTGCTGGTCAACCGCGCCGACGTGGATGCCGCCGGCCTGCTCGGGCCGGGCAGCCGCGCGTCCTACCGGATGATGTTCGCCGGTGCGCCGGAGGCGATTGCCGGCTTCCGCGCGTGGCTGGCGCCGCAGGCCAAGGGCTACCGCATCGTCGGCATCGCCGACACCCAGCGCGGGGTGCGCGGCGCGTTCGACCTGGCCGGCCGCTTCCTGTCGCTGGCCGCGCTGCTGGCGGTGCTGCTGGCCGGCGTGGCCACCGCGCTGGCGGCCAACCGCTTCGCCCTGCGCCGGATCGACCAGGTGGCGATCCTGCGCTGCCTGGGCGCACGCCAGCGCGACATCCTCAGCGCGATGGCGCTGCAACTGGTGATGCTGGCGGTGCCGGCGTGCCTGGTCGGCATCGGGCTGGGCATGGCCGCGCAGGCCGGGCTGGTGCAGGCGCTGGGCGGTCTGATTCCCAACCGCCTGCCGTTGCCGCAGGCGACCCCGGCCTTGAGTGGCGCCGGAATCGGGCTGGTGCTGCTGCTCGGCTTCGGCCTGCCACCGCTGTTGCGGCTGCGCCGGGTGCCGCCGATGCGCGTGCTCAACCGCAGCTTCGCGGCGATGCCACCGAGTTCGCTGCTGGTCTATGGGGCCGCGTTGGCCGCGACCGTGGCGCTGACCGTGCAGGCCACCGGTGACGTGAAGCTGGCCGCCTGGGTGCTGGGCGGTCTGGCCGCATTGGCGGCGCTGGCCGGCGCACTTGGGGCGTTGCTGCTGTGGCTGCTGCGGGGGCTGCAGCCGCGCCTGCGCGGGCGTTGGAAGCTGGGCCTGGCTGCGCTGACCCGCCGCCGGGGGCTGGCGGTGACGCAACTGGTGGGGCTGTCGCTGTCGCTGTGCGCGCTGTTGCTGCTGTCGGTGATCGGGCCGGGGCTGTTGGCGCAGTGGCGCGACCGCTTGCCGGTGGATACACCCAACTACTTCCTGATGAACATCCAGCCGGAGCAGCGTGAGACGGTGCTGGGCACGTTGCACGGGTTGGGCGTGGTCGCGCCGGGCATCGAGCCGTTCAGTACCGGGCGCCTGCTGGCGGTCAATGACCGGCCGCCGCAGCGGCAGCAACGCGAGGACAACAGCAACGACGAGGACGATGCCAACCGTCCGGTCAACTTCTCCTGGCGGCATGATTTCCCGCCGGCCAACACGCTGGTGGGCGGGCGCTGGTGGGCGCCGGGCAGCACCGCGGCGGAGGCCTCGATCGAACAAGGCTGGGCCGAGCGTTACGGGATGAAGCTGGGCGATACGGTGACCCTGCAGATGGGCGACCAGCAACGCAGCTTCACCGTGACCAGCATCCGCAAGGCCGACTGGGATTCGTTCCGGGTCAACTTCTTCCTGCTGCTCAATGAAGGCGCGGTGGGCGATGCACCGTACAACCTGATCACCGCCTTCCATCTGCCGCATGCGCAGGCACCGCAGCTGGCGGCGCTGACCCGCGCGCAGCCGAACATTTCGCTGCTGGATATCGACGGCATCCTGCAGCGCGTGCGCGAGGTGGTGGACCGGGTGACCCAGGCGGTGCAGCTGGTGATGGGCTTCAGCCTGCTGGCCGGGTTGCTGGTGCTGCTGGCGGCCCTGCAGGCCACGGCCGGTGAGCGTCGTTACGACAGCGCGGTGCTGCGCACGCTGGGTGCCACCCGCAGCCAGCTGCGCGGCGCGGTGCTGGTCGAATTTGGCGCGTTGGGGCTGCTGTCGGCGTTGCTCGCGGTGGGCACGGCGGCGTTGTTGGGCAGCGTGGTGGCCCGGCAGGTGTTCGAGCTGACCTTGAGTCCGCCGTGGGGACCACTGCTGACCGACGGCGCGCTCGGCGTGGCATTGAGCATGCTGGCCGGCTGGTGGGGCACGCGGCGCATCCTGCACACCCCGCCCGCGCTGGCACTGCGGGAGGTGTGAGCCCCTGCATCGCGCCGGAGCATTCAGGCCGCGCCGGGTTCGGGCGGACCTTGGTGGGGGAGCAGCCGAGCATGGCTCGGCTCTACCGGGGCGCGCATCGGATCCGGGTAGAGCCGAGCCATGCTCGGCTGCAACGTTCCGTTTTCGTCAGGCGCTACGGCGGTGATCGGGGAAGAGCAGCCGAGCGTGGCTCGGCTCTACCGGGGCGCGCATTGGATCGGGTAGAGCCGAGCCATGCTCGGCTGCAACGTTCTGTTTTCGTCAGGCGCTACGGCGGTGATCGGGGAAGAGCAGCCGAGCGTGGCTCGGCTCTACCGGGGCGCGCATTGGATCGGGTAGAGCCGAGCCATGCTCGGCTGCAACGTTCCGTTTTCGTCAGGCGCTACCGTGGTGATCGGGGAAGAGCAGCCGAGCGTGGCTCGGCTCTACCTGGGCCGCGCATCGGATACGGGTGGTGCCGAGCCATGCTCGGCTGCAACGTTCTGTTTTCGTCAGACGCTACGGTGCTGATCGGGGGAGAGCAGCCGAGCGTGGCTCGGCTCTACCGCGCGGGGTCGGTCGGGGCTTTTTCGACCCACTGTTTGAACACCGCGTCGATCTGTGCATCCTTGACCTTCTTGCCGTCCTGGATGTCCTGCGCCTGGGTAAACAACGGCATGATCATCGCCATCCCGTCCAGCTTGGTCTTCAGGTGTACGCCGGGGGCCTGGCCGAGGAAGCCGTCCCAGCACTGGCGCACCTTTGCCCAGTAGCCCGACGTTGCGGCCCAGTAGTCGTAGGCGGGCTTGAAATCGACCTCGGTGGTCGTGGTGTAGTCGTTGAAACCGAACTCGCGCGCGATTTCCTGCTGGCTGCCGTCGGCGCCGCGCAGGATCTTGGTGTTGAACTGCTCGTGCGTCCAGCCATTGGGCGTCAAGGTGTGGCGGTTGACCACGGCCAGCGCGTTGTAATCGCTGCGGCGGGTGTACTCGCGGCGCGGCAGCGGACGCCAGCTCAGATCGCTGGTCCAGGTCGCCACCTTGTTGCGGTAGTCCCACTTGCCGGTGCCGCAGTAGCGCGGCGCGTCGCTGACTTCGTACACGCACTGCGTCCACGCGCCGGCATTGACCGCCGCCGGAATGGCGCGTACCTGCCAGGTCTGGTCGGCGCTGAACTCGAAACGGTTCGGTGCCTCGTACACCCAATCCTGGCGCCAGTGCTTGGTAACGTGCCCGCTCTTGGGGTCCACCAGCAGGTGCTGCAGCACGACCCGCTTCGGCGTGTCCTCGACCACGATCACCACCTCGTTGCCGCCGCTGCGAACGGCCGGCGCGCGCTCGTAGCCCGGCTTGAGCAGCACGGTTTCATCGAAGGCGAAATCGACCACGTATTCGCCCTTCATCGCCACGATGCTGTCGTGGTCGCGCTGCAGGTCGGAGGGCTGGGCGTGGACGACGCCGCTGCTGGCAAGCAGCAGCCACGCGCTGGCTGTCTGGAGTTTCATCGCAAGGTTCCCTTCAGGAGGTGGCAAGACATTCGGCCATCCGTGGCCAGAAGCGGTCCTTCTTCGTTCGATTACAGGCGGACCAGCGGCATGGCGTTGCCGTTGCCGTGGTCGCGCAGCGGTGCCACGCGCGCAGCCGAGGCGCAGCAGCACGCGTCGATCCACAGCTCGCCATCGGCGCCTTCCACGTGGGCGATGCGCCGCGCGGCGGTGGCGCCCAGCGATGACAGCGAGGCCAGGCTGGCGGACAGGGCCTGGCCGTCGCCGACGTGCAGGCGCAGGGCGCACATCCGCCACGGCTCACCGCCCAGGCGCGTGGCCAGACGACGCCACAGGCGCTCGGCGACGCCGCCGTCGTTGACCGGCTCCGGTCGCGCCGGGAACGCCGACACCAACCGGTCCCAGGCCAGGAAATCGCTGTCCGGCAGCAGGTACAGGCGCCAGCAGCAGCGGCCGCGCGCATCGCTGAAACACAGGCTCTCGCGGATGCCTTCGCTGTCCATGCCCTGGCAGGCATGCGCGGACACCGCGTGTTTCCACCCGCCCAGCTCGCTGCTGTCCGGGCGGTACAGGCACAGCACCGTGCCCAGCGACGCCAGCTGTCGCGCGGTGGGAAGGCGGCCGGGATGCAGCACCCGGTCGGTCGATCGCAATGCGGACAGGGCGCGGCTCATAGGGCTACCAGCTCACGGAGAGATTGGCCGACACGGTACGGCCGGGGTTGGTGAAACGGTCGATCACCGTGCTGCTGGTGGCAAGCGCCGAGGTGATCGCCGAGTAGTCGATATAGCGACGGTCGCCGAGGTTGAACACGCCCACGTTGAGCTTGGCCCCGGGCGCGAACGCCCAGTGCGCCATCAGGTCGAGCACGCCGTAGCCGGCCGGCGCGAACGGCGGGCTGGTGCCGGTGGCCGGCGGCAGGCGGTCCTTGCGCTTGGCGAAGGTGCCGGCCAACTCCACGCCCCAGCTGTCGCGGTCGAAGGCGATGCCGACGGTGCCACGCAGCGGATCGATCGATTCCAGCGGCACGTCTTCGGTCTTGTTCTGGCCGCGCGACCACGCCACCGCGCTGTTCAACGACCAGCCTTCCAGCGCGCCGATGAGCTTGCCGACGTCGACGCCGGCCTTCAGCTCGGCACCGTAGATCTCCGCATCGGCCACGTTCTGCGACTGGAACACGATCAGGCCCTGGCTGTTGACACCCACCTGGCGCTGGGACTCGATGAAGTCCTTGTAATCGTTGTAATAGCCACTGACGCTGACATACGCGGCCGGGCTGGCGAAGCGCACGCCCAGTTCCAATCCATCGCTGGTTTCCGGCTTGAGGTCCGGGTTGGGAATGGCGGTGTAGCCGAACATCACGTTGGTGAAACCCAGGTTGACGTCGTTGTACGGCGGCGAACGGAACCCATGCGCGTAGCCGGCAAACAGCGACCACTGGTCGGCGAAGCGCCACACCATGCCCAGCTTCGGCGACACGCTGGTCTTGGTCAGGTCGGACACGGCCACGCCGGGATTGTCGGTGCCGAAGATGCCGTCCACCTCCGGGCGCAGTTCGTAGTGGTCCACGCGCACGCCCGGTACCAGCGAGAAGCGGCCGTCGGCGAAGCGCATTTCATCCTGCACGTACAGGCCCAGCTCGGTGGTCTTGCTGATCGGGAAATCGCGGACCGGGAAGGTGTCCGGCAGGATCGTCCGGCTGACCGTGCCGTTGGCCGACACCTGGTAGCCGTCGCGCTTCTGGTGGGTGTCGGTCCAGGTGCCTTCGAAGCCGTAGGTCAGCTCGTGCTCGACCGTGCCGGTCTGCAGGCCCTTGTGCAACACCGCCTGCAGGCCGTACACGCGCTGGTCGAAATTGAATGTGCGATCGCGCAGGCTGGCGTTCGCCCCGCGACCACGATCTTCGATCGTGCGCTGGGTAGTCTCGCTGTCCTGACGGTAGACCTGCCAGGACAGGTCGTCGGCGAAGGCCTGGCCGAGGTTGTCCATTTCGTGGGCGAACGACACGCGGGCGCGGGTCTGGTGGTCGTGCGCCTTCATCGCGGTGGTGGTGGTGGCCGACGGCGGCGCGGCCGTGGCCGGCGCGACGGCCGACAACACGTTGGTGTCCACGCTGTCTTCGTTGCCTTCCACGGTCAGCTTGAAGCGCTGGTCTTCGCTGGGCGCGAACACCAGCTTGCCGAGCAGGCTGCGGCCATCGCGGTCCTGCGGGTTGGCGGCGGTGCGGGTGCTGTTCTCGCTGCGGATATCGCCCTTGCTTTCGGTTTCCTGGCCCTGGCGGTGGTTGACGTTGACCATGCCGCTCCAGCGGTCGCCGCCGAAGGCGGTGGTGACCCCGCCGTACAGGCCCTTCCACTGGCCGTCGTAGCCGAACTTCAGGCCGACATAGCTGTCCTTGCCGTCCTTGAGGTAATCGGCCGGGTCCTTGGTGACGAAGGCGACCACGCCGCCGAGCGCGTCAGAGCCGTACAGCGCGCTGGCCGGGCCCCGCACGATCTCGACCCGCTTGAGCGTTTCCAGATCGGTGAAGTTGCGGTTGGCATCAGAGAAGCTGCCGATCGCGAACGCCTTGGGCATGGCGATGCCGTCGGTCTGGATGAGCACGCGGTTGCCGTCCAGGCCGCGGATGCGGAAGCCGCCCAGGCCGAAGCGGGCCGGGCTGCTGGTCACCGAGATGCCCGGCTCGTAGCGCACCAGGTCCTTGATGTCGCGGACCAGGTGGTCGTCGAGCTGCTCGCGGTCGATCACATCGACCGTGGCAGCCACGTCGCTCAGCGCGCGCTCGGTGCGCGTGGCGGTGACCTGCACGCGGTCGAACTCACGCGCGTCGAGCGCGGCATCGGCAGCGGTGGACGCAGCGGCACTGGCGGCCATCGGCAGCGCCAGCCACAAGGCGGCGCTCAGGGCATTCGGGCGGATCTTCATGGATGGGCGGGAATCGGCTGGACGCGGAAGGAGACCCCCGACCAACGCCGACGGCCGGGGCCGCAGGCGAAACGTCGAGGGGGAGAGAGCGATGGGCAACGGCGGGCCCAGGGAGACAGCGCTCGCACGGCCGCGCGAGGGCGAGCCGCCCCGTGGGGGAGGCAGGCCGTTATTTGGTCAGGATCAGCTTGTCGTTGCTGGTATGACGCAGGCGATAGAAGCGGTCGCCGTGCTGGATCAGGATTTCGCGGCGGCCCTTGAGCAGGGCTTCGCTGTCGATCACTTCTTCGGGCGGGACCACGCGGACCGGACGGTCGCGGAGGGTCAGCGTTTCGGGGCGCAGCAGTACAGCAGCTTGAGTATTCATCGTCTGGACTCGTGCGAGGGACGAGTTAAATGATAATGATTCTCAGTTGACAATCAACAACCATTCTCAACTTCATTGATGGAATTGATGATGGGTTTTGTTAAATCGATTGGCTTTATCAATCGTTGGCGCGGAAAAACGCGTCCCGCGCCGCGCGCCCGGTAGAGCCGAGCCATGCTCGGCCGCGGACCCAGGATTGCCCGGGATTGCCCGGGATTGCCCGGGATTGCTGGGATTGCTGGGATTGCTGGGATTGCCGGGATTGCCGGGGTTGCCGGGGTTGCGAGGGTGCCGGCGTGCAGCCGTGCAGGTTTGCAGGCGTTGCGGGATCTGTCGGGGAATGCAGCCGAGCATGGCTCGGCTCTACCCGACCCGGCCCCGGCCCCGGCCCCGACCCCGATCCCGACCGCGGCCCGACCCCGGCCCAGGTCCAGGTCCAGGCCCAGGTCCAGGCCCAGACCCAGCCCGGCCCCGCCCGGCGCCAGTCCGCGCGCCCGCCCCCCCCCTTCCCTTCGGTCAGGCGAAAATCGCCTCGACCTGCTGCCACGTTGCGTCATCGACCTGGTCGAGCAGGTCCAGCGCCCCCAGGTTCTCTTCCAGCTGCCCGACCCGGCTGGCGCCCAGGATCACGCTGGAGACGTTGGGATTGCGCAGGCACCAGGCGATGGCCAGCTGCGCCGGCGACAGGCCCAGGCCGGAAGCCAGCGCGGTGTAGCGGCGCACCCGGTCCAGGCGGCTGCCGGCAGCATCGCCCAGCACCTGTTCCTTGAGCCAGGCCAGCTGGCCCTGGCCCAGCCGCGACTGCGCGTCCACGCCGTCGTTGTACTTCCCGGTCAGCAGGCCCGAGGCCAGCGGTGACCAGATCGTGGTGCCCAGCCCCGGATCGGCGTACAGCGGCGCATATTCCTGCTCAACGCGCTCGCGGTGCAGCAGGTTGTACTGCGGCTGCTCCATCGACGGCAGGTGCAGGTTGTGCGCGCGGGCGACATCCACCGCCTGCTGGATCTGCGCGGCCGACCATTCGGAAGTGCCCCAGTACAGCACCTTGCCCTGGCGGATCAGGGTGTCCATGGCCAGGACGGTCTCGGCGATGGGGGTGTCCGGGTCCGGGCGGTGGCAGTAATACAGGTCCAGATAGTCCACCCGCAGGCGCTTGAGCGCGGCGTGGCAGGCGTCGGTGACGTGCTTGCGCGACAACCCGTGCTGGGTCGGGCGCGGCTCGTCGACCGCCCCGAAGAACACCTTGCTGGACACGCAGAAGCCATCGCGCGGCAGGCGCAGGTCGGCGATCACATCGCCCATCACCTGCTCGGCGCGGCCGCGGGCGTAGCCCTCGGCATTGTCGAAGAAATTGATTCCGTGGTCCCAGGCGCTGGCGATGAGGTTGCGGGCCTCATCGCGGCCGATCTGGTCGCCGAAGGTGACCCAGGCCCCGAAGGACAGGGCCGACACTTTCAGGCCGGTGGAACCAAGACGCCGGTAATGCATGGAATTCTCCTGTGCTGCAGGCCCGCATCCGGGCCGGAACGATGCCCCTCAGTGTAGCCGCCGGGGCGTGCAAACCCTTATGGATACTTGCCCGATCACGGCCGATCGGCCCGTGGACGCTGCTTTTCCTTGCTCCGCCCCTGCCACCGCTATAGGCTTCCCGTTTTTCGCCGCACCCCCAAGGGAAGTCTCATGGTCGAAGGTTTGGGCAGGATTGGCTTCGGCCTGTTCGGGTTGGCAGTGCTGATCGGCATTGCCTGGCTGTTCTCGAACAACAAGCGCGCCGTTGACTGGCGTCTGGTGGTGACCGGTATCACGCTGCAGATCGCCTTTGCGGCGGTGGTGCTGCTGGTGCCCGGTGGCCGCGACGTGTTCGATGCGCTGGGCAAGGGCTTCGTCAAGATCCTTGAGTTCGTCAATGCCGGCTCGAGTTTCATCTTCGGCAGTCTGGTGGATACCAAGCGGGTCGGCTTCATCTTCGCCTTCCAGGTGCTGCCGACGATCATCTTCTTCTCGGCGCTGATGGGGGTCATGTACCACCTCAATGTCATGCAGGCGATCGTGCGCGGCATGGCCTGGGCGATCACCAAGATCATGCGCGTGTCCGGTGCGGAAACCACCAGCGTCTGCGCCAGCGTCTTCATCGGCCAGACCGAGGCGCCGCTGACGGTGCGCCCGTACATCGCCAAGATGACCCAGTCCGAACTGATCACGATGATGATCGGCGGCATGGCGCACATCGCCGGTGGCGTGCTGGCCGCCTACGTGGGCCTGCTCGGCGGCGACGATCCGGTGCAGAGGGCGTTCTACGCCAAGCACCTGCTGGCCGCCAGCATCATGGCCGCCCCGGCGACCATGGTGGTGGCCAAGCTGCTGGTGCCCGAGACCGGCACGCCGCTGACCCGTGGCACGGTCAAGATGGAAGTGGAGAAGACCTCCAGCAACATCATCGACGCGGCCGCGGCCGGCGCCGGCGACGGCCTGAAGCTGGCGCTGAACATCGGCGCGATGCTGCTGGCCTTCATTGCCCTGATCGCCTTGGTCGACGCCCCGCTGACCTGGCTCGGCGAAGTGAGCGGCCTGCAGGCCAGGATCGGTCACCCGATCAACCTGACGACCATCTTCGGCTACGTGCTGGCCCCGATCGCCTGGGTGATCGGAACCCCGTGGGCCGATGCCACCACGGTGGGTTCGCTGATCGGCCAGAAGGTGGTCATCAACGAGTTCGTTGCCTATACGCAGCTGTCCCAGATCATCAACGGTCAGGTGCCGGGCGTGAGCCTGTCCTCCGAGGGCCGCCTGATCGCCACCTACGCGCTGTGCGGTTTCGCCAACTTCAGCTCCATCGCGATCCAGATCGGTGGTATTGGTGGCCTGGCCCCCGAGCGTCGCCATGATCTGGCCAAGTTCGGCCTGCGTGCCGTGCTCGGCGGTACCATTGCCACCTTCATGACGGCGACCATCGCCGGCGTGCTGACGCATTTCAGCTGATATCCGCTTCCTGAGAAACAGTCTTTATGAGTAACACTGTCGTCGTTGTCGGTTCTTTCAATGTGGACCATGTCTGGCGTTGCGAATCGCTCCCGGCCCCGGGTGCGACCATCGCCGGGCGCTACAGCACCGGTCCCGGCGGCAAGGGCTTCAACCAGGCCGTGGCGGCACGCCGCGCGGGCGCGTCGACCACTTTCCTGTGCGCCCTGGGCGATGACGCCGGTGGCGCGATGGCGCGTGGCCTGGCCGAGCAGGACGGCTTCGAGCTGACCGCCGAGGCCAGCAGCGAGCCGACCGGCACCGGTGGCATCTACGTGGACGCGCGCGGCCGCAACACCATCGTGATCGGCCCCGGCGCCAACGCCGCGCTGAGCCTGGACTTCGTGCAGGCCCAGCGCGCGCTGCTGGCCGGTGCCAGGGTGGTGCTGGCGCAGCTGGAATCGCCGGTGGAAACCATCGAGGCGGCGCTGGCGATCGCCCGCGAGGCCGGTGTCACCACCGTGCTCAACGCGGCCCCGGCCGACGCCCCGTCCAGCATCGGCCTGCTCAAGCTGGCCGACGTGCTGACCCCCAATGAAACCGAGTTCGCCGCCCTGCTCGGTCGCCATGTCGGTGAGCGCGTGGATGCCAACGACGTGGCCGCCCTCGACGGCGCCAGCCTGCATGCACTGTGCCGCAAGCTGGTCGGCAACGGCACCGTGGTGGTGACGCTGGGCTCGGTGGGCGTGTTCGTCTCCCACGCCGAAGAAAACCTGCGTGGTGATGCCCAGCCGTATTACCGCGTCGGCGCCGAACAGGTGCAGGTGCTCGATACCACCGGTGCCGGCGATGCCTTCAACGGTGCCCTGTGCGCCTCGATCGCGCAGGACCCGGACGCGGCCTTCATCCGCCACGTGCGCTTTGCCAACCAGTTCGCCGGTCGCTCCACCGAGAAGGAAGGCGCCGCCGTGGCGATGCCGCACTTCACCCCCAGGGATGCTGCAACGGCCTGACCGGCTCGCGCTGTGCGGTAACGATCAAGCCGGCGCCCAGCGCCGGCTTTTTCATGTGCGACACGGCGTCGCAGGCCACCGGCGCTGCGGCCGGAAACTGCCAGCGGATGGCCGCCGCCTGCATTGCCCCGGTGCCACCGCCACTCGACCATGGGTGCCCCCGCTCACGGACGACGCACGACATGATCGACACCCCTGCCTGGATGCTGCTGGCCGCCGCCGGCACCGCCCTTGCCGTGCTCCTGCACATCGGCTGCATCGCCTTCGGTGCGGCCTGGTACGAACGCTTCGGCGCCGGCGAGCGCATGGTGCGGCTGTCCCGCGCCGGCCATCCTTTCCCCACCGCGATCACCACCGCGATCACCCTGGTACTGGCGCTCTGGACCGCGTATGCCCTGTCGGCCGCCGGCTGGCTACCGGTATTGCCGGGCCGTCGACCGGTCCTCGGGACGATCATCGCCATCCTCGGCGGGCGCGGCATCGCCGGGCTGCTGATCGGCTGGCGCCGCCCCGGCTACAACGGCGCGCGCTTCTGGTACGCCAGTTCGCTCACCTGCCTGGCGCTGGCCGGGCTGTACGCCGCCGGCACCGCCTGCGCCTGGCCCACCCTGTAGAGCCGGCCCGGCAACCCACCACCATCGCCGCGCCCTGGGGGCGGGGAAAGCACTCGTCAAGCATATGCTCATGACCTGAGCGCATCAGCCCCTTCCGGATCGGCCTGAACACGCCTGCGGATCGCCGCCGTCTGCCCGGTTGCCGGCCAGCGGCCGGCACTACAATGCGCACATGCAGATTGGTCCCTACAACATCCAGCCGAACGTGGTGCTGGCGCCGATGGCCGGTGTCACCGACAAGCCGTTCCGCCTGCTGTGCAAACGGCTGGGCGCGGGCCTGGCCGCCTCGGAGATGACCATCTCCGACCCGCGCTTCTGGAACACCCGCAAGTCGATCCACCGCATGGACCATGCCGGCGAGCCGGACCCGATCAGTGTGCAGATCGCCGGCACCGAACCACAGCAGCTGGCCGAGGCGGCGCGCTACAACGTCGACCACGGCGCGCAGATCATCGACATCAACATGGGCTGCCCGGCCAAGAAGGTCTGCAATGCCTGGGCCGGCTCGGCGCTGATGCGTGATGAAGACCTGGTCGCACGCATCCTCACCGCCGTGGTGCAGGCGGTGGATGTACCGGTGACGCTGAAGATCCGCACCGGCTGGGATTGCGACCATCGCAACGGGCCGCGCATCGCGCATATCGCCGAAGACAGCGGCATCGCCGCGCTGGCCGTGCACGGGCGCACCCGCGACCAGCATTACACCGGCAGCGCCGAGTACGAGACCATCGGCGCGATCAAGGCCGCGCTGCGCATCCCGGTGATCGCCAACGGCGACATCGACTCGCCGCAGAAGGCCGCGCACGTGCTGGCAGCGACCGGCGTGGATGCGGTGATGATCGGCCGCGCCGCGCAGGGTCGCCCATGGATCTTCCGCGAGGTGGCGCACTACCTGGCCACCGGCGAGCTGCTTGCCCCGCCCTCGCTGATCGAGGTGCGCGACCTGCTGCTGGGCCACCTGCAGGCGCTGCACGACTTCTACGGCGACCCCCAGGGCGTGCGCATCGCGCGCAAGCACCTGGGCTGGTACGCCAAGGACCGCCCGGAAAACGCCGCGTTCCGCGCGGTGGTCAACCGCGCCGACGATCCCGCCAGCCAGATCGCCCTGACCACCGATTACTTCAACGCCCTCGCCGCCGGCGTGCCGTTGTCCTCCGCCGCCTGAGCCTGCCCCCATGACCCCGCCCATCGCCGCCCCGACCTATCTGCACGGCTTCTCCAGCACCGAGCAGCAGCGCCTGATGACCCAGGCCCGCCTCTTCGAATCGAGCATCTTCAGCGGCATCGACTACAGCGGCGCCCAGCGCCTGCTGGAAGTTGGCAGCGGCGTCGGCGCGCAGACCGAAATCCTGCTGCGCCGCTTCCCCGAGCTGCACGTCACCGGGGTGGACCTGAGCGAGGCGCAGCTGGCCACCGCCCGCGGCAATCTTGAAAAAACGCCCTGGTGCAGCGAGCGCTACACCCTGCTGCAGGCCGACGCCGGCGACCTGCCGTTCGGTGCACGCCAGTTCGATTCGGCGTTCCTGTGCTGGGTGCTGGAACACGTGCCGTCACCGGCGCGCGTGCTGAGCGAGGTGCGCCGCGTGCTCGCCCCGGGCTCGCCGGTGTACATCACCGAGGTGATGAATGCCTCCTTCCTGCTCGACCCGTATTCGCCGCACATCTGGCGTTACTGGATGGCCTTCAACGATTTCCAGTACGACCACGGTGGTGACCCGTTCGTCGGCGCCAAGCTCGGCAACCTGCTGCTGGCGGGTGGCTTCCGCGACGTGCACACCGAGATCAAGACCATCCACCTGGACAATCGCGAGCCGGCCCGGCGCAAGACCATGATCGCCTTCTGGGAACAGCTGCTGCTTTCCGCGGCCGATGCGCTGCTGGAAGCGGGCCTGGTCGACCGGGACACCGTGGACGGCATGCGTCGCGAGTTCAGTCTGGTGCAGAACGATCCGAACGCGGTGTTCTTCTTCTCCTTCGTGCAGGCGCGCGCCACGGTGTATTGAGCGCCGCACCCGATCGGCGGTGATCGGGCCGGGCATGGCAGTTGCAGTGACCTGCGACGCGACGGGAAGGGTCAGGGCGTAGCAGCGGGCACCGCGTGCGTGCTGGCCGGATCGACGGCGCCGGGGGCGGTCCAGATCCGCTGCCACAGCCCGGCGAACCGGCGCTTGAGCTGCACCTTGCCCTGCTCAGTTTCGTAGGACGGGCGCAGCTGCCGAGGGGGGATCGCCGACCAGCCGTCACCGTCGGCACGGGCCACCGCAAACGTGAAGGTGTAATCGGGCTCCAGCCCCATGCGCAGGTCGCTCAACTGCAGCTGGCCCTCCACCACCTGGGCACGCATGAAGCCGCGATTGAACCAGTTCAACCGCGCCACCGCCGGGAGGCGGGCCGCCTCGGCCTGGCGCAGTGCCTGCACGTTGGACGGATAGCCCTGGAAGGTCATCGGCCCGCGGTCGGCCACCAGCGAACGCTCGCCGATCACATAGCCGTCCGGGGTCATCGCCACCACCTGCCACAGCAGCGTGTTGAACGGCGTGGCTGCCGAAAAGCGCGGCGCATCGCCCAACCCCATTGCGGTCAGTGCGCGATCGGCCTCGCGTTCGACGGTGTGCTTGGCCAGCAGCGACCAGCCCAGGTAGCCGCTGCTCAGGACCAGCCCGGCCATCAGCGCCTTCTGCGCGATCGGTCGGCTGCGGGCGAACCACGCCACCGCACAGCCGATCAGCAGCCACACGGTATACAGCGGATCGATGATGAACACGCTGGACCACATCGTCGGATGCGGGGTGAACGGCCACCACAGCTGGGTGCCGTACACGGTGAACGCATCCAGCAGGGGGTGGGTGATCAGGGCCAGCAGGATCGCCCAGAACCAGCGCGCGGGCGCCTGCGCGACCCGGCCGTGGCCGAAGCGTTTGAACAGCCACCAGATCAGCGCGGCCACCC
This sequence comes from Stenotrophomonas sp., assembly GCF_031995405.1. Lineage (GTDB taxonomy): Bacteria > Pseudomonadota > Gammaproteobacteria > Xanthomonadales > Xanthomonadaceae > Stenotrophomonas. Next base: position 43,568 of record NZ_DAMAGC010000007.1, read on the forward strand.
ACGGCAGCACCAGCAACGAGTGGCTGTAGCTGCGGTGTTCGGTCATCAGCGCCACCGGGTCTGTGGTGGTGAAGCCGAGCAGCAGGGCATCCAGGTCCGGCAGCGTGCCCAGCGCGGCCCCGGCCAGCAGGGCGGCGCGGCGATGACCGGCGGGGGCGATGGCAGCGGCGACGGCGCCGCCCAGTACGATCTGGGTAAAGGAGTCCATCGGCCGATGCTAGCAGCCGCGCCGACCGATGCGGAGCGCTCAGGCCGCCCTGCGCAACCGGGCTGATACGGGCAGTTCCACCAGCGTATGGCCGGTGTGGTCCAGCAGCCGCAGGCTGCCGTCGGGGTCCTCGGCCAGCGCGGTGAGGCTTTCCACCCAATCGCCGTCGTTGGCGTACACCAGCCCGTCGCGCTCGACCAGCGCGGCACGATGGATGTGCCCGCAGACAATGCCATCCAGGCCACGCCGGCGCACATCGTCCAGCCCGGCCTGCACGAAGCGTTCGATGTACCGCTCGGCCGCGCTGCTGCGCTTCTTGAGGAATTCGGACAGCGACCAGTAGCGCCACCCCAGGCGGCGGCGCACGGCATTGAGCAGGTGGTTGCCGGTGAGGATGCGGTAGTACAGCCAGTCGCCGAACTGTTCCTGCAGGCCACCAAAATGGGTGACGCCGTCGTAGTCGTCGCCATGGGCCACCAGCAGCCGGCGGCCATCGGCGGTGACGTGGATCGCGCGTCGGCGCACCTGCATGGCCGGCAGCATCAGGCCGCATACCTTGCGCAGCGAGGCATCATGGTTGCCAGGGATGTAGATGATCTCCGTCCCGCCCGCGCGCAGCGCGTGCAGCGCCTGGATCACCTCGCCGTGGGCCGGTCGCCAACTGGCCCGACGATGCGCCATCCACCACAGGTCGATGATGTCGCCCACCAGGTACAGGCGTGCGCAACGCAGACCGGCCAGGAAGCGCGCCAGTTCGGCGGCGTGGCAGTGTCGCGATCCCAGGTGGACATCGGAGAGGAATACCGCGCGCCGATGGGGCGCCAGCCGCGTGACCGCGTCCGTGCCGACGTTCGTGCCGCACTGCGTCTGCTGCTGCATGGCGTGCTCCCCCGGGCCCGGCGGCCGGATGCGCCGAAGCCTGCGCCTGTCCCACTGCAGCCCGATGTCGCTTTGACGACAGCCCGATGACCGGCCGCGGTGGCGCGCAGCGCTGTGGGAGCTACCGTCCACTGTCACGCGGATGGAACACTGGGCGGTGACGCTGCGCCCAATACCGTCACAACGGGCCCTGCGACGGGCACATGGGCTTAACCTGGGGCAACCCGTGCTGGCGCACAATGCAACCGGGCGGGTTGCCGTGTATCATTCGCACCCATCTTTCCATCCGAATCAAAGGATATTACGCCTGATGTCCAGCTACCTGTTCACCTCCGAATCGGTCTCCGAAGGCCATCCGGACAAGATTGCCGACCAGATCTCCGATGCGGTGCTGGACGCGATCCTTGCCCAGGACCAGCGCGCCCGCGTGGCCTGCGAGACCATGGTCAAGACCGGCGTGGCGATCGTGGCCGGTGAAATCACCACCAGCGCCTGGATCGACCTGGAAGCCTTGACCCGCAAGGTCATCCTGGATATCGGCTACGACAGCTCCGACGTCGGCTTCGACGGCGCGACCTGCGGCGTGCTGAACCTGATCGGCAAGCAGTCCCCGCACATCGCCCAGGGCGTTGACCGCAAGAAGCCCGAAGAAATGGGCGCTGGCGACCAGGGCCTGATGTTCGGCTATGCCACCAACGAGACCGACAGCTACATGCCGGCCGCGATCCACCTGTCGCACCGTCTGGTCGAGCAGCAGGCCAAGATCCGCAAGAAGAAGAACTCGCCGCTGTCCTGGCTGCGCCCGGATGCCAAGAGCCAGGTCACCCTGCGCTATGAAAACGGCGCGGTCTCAGCCATCGACGCGGTCGTGCTGTCCACCCAGCACGCCCCGGGCGTGAAGCAGAAGGACCTCATCGAGGCCGTCCGCGAAGAAATCATCAAGCCCGTGCTGCCGGCAAAGTGGCTCCACAAGGGCACCAAGTTCCACATCAACCCGACCGGCAAGTTCGAGATCGGTGGCCCGGTGGGCGACTGCGGCCTGACCGGCCGCAAGATCATCGTCGACACCTACGGCGGCTGGGCCCGTCACGGTGGTGGCGCGTTCTCGGGCAAGGACCCGTCCAAGGTCGACCGTTCGGCCGCCTACGCTGCCCGCTATGTCGCCAAGAACGTCGTGGCCGCCGGCCTGGCCGACCGTTGCGAAGTGCAGGTCTCCTACGCCATCGGCGTGGCCGAGCCGACCTCGATCTCGGTCACCACCTTCGGTACCGGCAAGATCAGCGATGACAAGATCGAAAAGCTGATCCGCAAGCATTTCGACCTGCGCCCGTACGGCATCATCAAGATGCTGGACCTGATCCACCCGATGTACCAGCAGACCGCCGCCTATGGTCACTTCGGCCGCAAGCCGAAGGATTTCAGCTACCTCAACGCGGCTGGCGAAACCGTCAATGCGACCGCCTTCTCTTGGGAGAAGACCGACCGCGCCGCCGCCCTGCGTGCGGATGCGAAGTTGAAGTAAGAAACGGGCCGCGAAAGAGGCCCTTTTCTTACCGGTAGAGCCGACCGTTGGTCGGCTGGCCGCGCGCAGCGCGGCAATGATCGAAGAAGCCGACGGGCCGCGTAAGCGGCCCGTTGTCGTTTGGGCGGCAACATAACGGCGCATGGCGATGCGTTCCCCTGAAAGGCGCATCAGCACCATCGCGGCGCGGCCGCGAAAGCGGCCCGTTGTCGTTTGGGCATCCCCCGCCGCATCAGCCCGGGTTGGCGTCGGCCGTCGCGCGTACGGCCAGCCGACCAACGGTCGGCTCTACCTGCGGACCTACCGGCGCTACACTTCCCCCCATGCCCGAATTCAAATCCAACCAGCTGTCCATGACCGTGCTGATGTCGCCGGAGATGGCCAATTTCTCCGGCAAGGTCCACGGTGGCGCAGTGCTGCGTCTGCTCGACCAGGTCGCTTACGCCTGCGCCAGCCGCTATGCCGGCCGCTACGTGGTCACCCTGTCCGTGGACCAGGTGATGTTCCGCCAACCGATCGCGGTCGGCGAGCTGGTCACCTTCCTGGCCTCGGTCAACTACACCGGCACCTCCTCGATGGAAATCGGGGTCAAGGTGGTGGCCGAGGACATCCTCAAGCGCAGCGTGCGCCACGCCAACAGCTGCTTCTTCACCATGGTCGCGGTGGATGAGGACGGCAAGCCCACGCCCGTGCCACCGCTGCAGCTGGAAACCAGCGACGAACGCCGCCGGCACGCCGCCGCGTTGATCCGCCGCCAGCTGCGCGAGGAAATGGAGCAGCGGCACCTGGAGCTGCTGGCCTCCAACCCGCCGTCCCCGGAATGACCCAGGGAGGTGCCGGCCGCTGGCCGGCGCTGCACCAGGTTGGAATGACGTGGGGTGCGCAACGCATCACCCGACGGGCAATGCGACAACATGCGATGGCCCGGGGACGCGGGGAGCCGGCCGGCGGCCGGCATTACCCGGTGACCGTCCGCCCCGGGGTAGAGGTCACCCGGTGTTCTGTACCCCCTGCGAAACACCGTTCACGCACGCCACCAGCGCGCGCAGCACGTCGTCGTCCTCGCCACCGCTCTCGCGCCAGCGCCGCAGCAGGTCCACCTGCAGCACGCTGATCGGATCGATGTAGGGATTGCGCAGGCGGATCGACAGCGCCAGCCGCTGGTCGTGCTGCAGCAGTCCGTCCTGCCCGGTCAGCGCCAGGATCTGCGTGGCGGTCAGCTCCAGCTCGCGCTGGATCTGTGGGAAGAACGTGGCATGCAGCCCGCCCGACAGGCGCGAGAACTGCTCGGCGATGGTGAGATCGCCCTTGGACAGCACCATCGCGATGTCGTCCAGGAAGGTGCTGAAGAACGGCCAGTCGCGCGCCATCTCCTTCAGCGTCGCGGCGTGCCCGGCCTCGATCGCCGCCTGCAGGCCACTGCCTACGCCATACCAGCCGGGGATCACCGCGCGCGCCTGGCTCCACGCGAACACCCACGGAATGGCGCGCAGGTTGGACAACGCGGCATCTTCGCCCAGGCGTCGCGACGGTCGCGAGCCCAGCGTCATCCGCTCGATCACATCGATCGGGGTGGCCTGGCGGAAGTACTGCATGAAGTCTTTCTGGCCGACGAACGCGCGATAGGCCTGCGCGCTTTTCTGCGCCACCAGGTCCATCACCGGACGCCACTGCTCCTCGCGCGGCTCCGGCGCACGCGGGCGCAGGCTGGACCGCAGCACCGCCGCGGTCGACTGCTCGAGCGAGCGCAGTGCCAGCGCGCGGATGCCGTACTTGCGGTGGATCACTTCGCCCTGCTCGGTCACGCGCAGGCGCCCGTCGATGCTGCCACGGGGCGAGGCATCCACCGCGTGGGTGGTCTTGCCACCGCCACGGCTGATCGACCCGCCGCGGCCATGGAAGAAGGTCAGGCGGATACCGCTTTCGGCCGCCACCTCGAGCAGTTCCACCTGCGCCCGCTGCAGGCCCCAGCGCGAGGCGGCGATGCCACCGTCCTTGCCGCTGTCCGAATAGCCCAGCATCACCATCTGCACATCGCCGCGTGCGGCCAGGTGCGCGCGGTACACCGGGTCGGCGAGCAGGTCGCGCAGGGTATCGGTGCCGCGGCCGAGATCGTCCACGGTTTCAAACAGCGGGGCGATATCCAGCGGCACCGCGTCGGCGCCGTCCACCAGGCCACCGCGCCGCGCCAGAGCGAGCACGGCGAGCACGTCGCTGCGATCGTGCGCCATCGAAATGATGTAGCTGCCCAACGCGTCGGCACCGTGCCGGCGGCGCGCGTCGGCCAACGCGGCAAACACCGCATCCAACCGCTGCCCGCCCTCTTCGTTGCTGGCCGGCAGCGCCTGCTCGCCGCTGGCGAACGGGGCCAGGCGCGCGGCGCGGGTGACCGCATCGGCGGCATCCCACGCGTCCTGGCCATCGAGCACGCTGGCCAGCGCGCGGCCGTGCACGCTGGACTCCTGGCGCACGTCCAGCCGCGCCAGGTGGAAGCCGAACGTCCGCACCCGCCACAACAGGCGGCGTACCGCGAAGCCGCCGGCATGATCGCCCTTGTTGGCGTGCAGGCTGGCCAGGATCAGTTCGATGTCCTGCTCAAGTTCCTCCGGCGAGGCGTAGGCGCCGTCGGCATCGTCGAGGGTGGCCTGCACGCGCGCGCGCATGCGGTCGTTGAGCAGGCGATAGGGCATGTCGGCATGCCGCGGGCGCGAGGTCACCTGCGGCAGCAGCTGTTCGTAATGCGCCACACGCGCCTGCAACGCATCGCTGACCGCGATCCGCTCGGTCGACTGGCTGAGCAGGCTGGCCAGCTGCAGCAGGTCCTTCTGGTAGCGCCCCAGCACGGCCTGGCGTTGTGCGTCGAGCGTATTGCGGATGGTGCCGGCATCCACGTTCGGGTTGCCGTCCATGTCCCCGCCCACCCACGTGCCGAAGCGCAGCAGCCGTGGCAGCGGCAGGTCCTGTCCGTAGGTATCCAGCAGCGCCTGCTGCAGCGATTCGTACAACACCGGAATCACCCGGTACAGCACCTGCACCAGGTAGAAGCCGACGTGCTCGCGTTCGTCATCCACCGTCGGTCGTACCGGCGAGGAATCGGTGGTCTGCCAGGACGCGGTGAGGGCCATGCGGAAGCGTGCGGCATCGGCGGCGGCTTCACCCGGCGTGCGCTGGCCGTCGAGGTTGTCGACCAGGCTGGCGACCATCAGCTGCTCTTTTTCGAGCAGCGCGCGGCGTACCGCTTCGGTCGGGTGCGCGGTGAATACCGGCTCGATGTCGATGCGCGGCAGCCACTGCGCCAGCTCGTCCAGCGTGACGCCCTGCGCCTTGAGCTTGACCAGTGCGTCCTGCAACCCATCCGGCTGCGGCGCGGCGGTACCGGCGCGCTGGTAGTCGCGGCGGCGGCGGATGCGATGCACGCGCTCGGCGATGTTCACCACCTGGAAGTAGGTACTGAAGGCACGCACCATCGCTTCGGCACGTGCCGGTGGCAGGCCGGTGAGCGCGTCGTTGAGATCGGACAAGGGGGCGTCGCTTTCGCGGCGGGCGATGGCGCGCGTACGCACCTGTTCCACATCGTCGAAGAACTGCGTGGACACCTGCTCGGCGAGCAGGTCGCCGACCAGTGCGCCGAGTCGGCGTACGTCGTCACGCAGGGGGATATCGGGAGTGGCAAAAACGATGCTGCTGCGGTACTCGTTCATCTGCGACGCACTGGCCTCGGGAACGGAATCCACTCAAGCCTACCCCACAACGGGGTCAATGCTGCGTCGCGCAAATAGTTACATCCGGTAATGCCGGCCGTTGGCCGGCTCCCCGTGGTGTCGTGCACCGCGAAGAGCCGGCCAACGGCCGGCACTACCGATCCTTTCCCGTACGGGCCAACGGCCGGTACCTGCCGCCTCAGCGCTTCTTCTTGATCGGCCTGCCCGGACCGACGGTCTGTTCCAGCCAGCGCTCGCTCTCGGCCAGCATGGTCATGATCGATTCGCGCGCGCGGTAGGCGTGCGATTCGTTGGGCAGCATCACCAGCCGCGCGGTTCCGCCCAGGCCTTTGACCGCGGCGAACATGCGCTCGCTCTGGATCGGGAAGGTGCCGGAGTTGTTGTCGTCCACGCCGTGGATGAAGAGGATCGGGTCCTTGATCTTGTCGGCGTAGTTGAACGGCGCCATCTTCTGGTAGACGTCCTGCGCCTGCCAGTAATTGCGCTCCTCGGCCTGGAAACCGAACGGGGTGAGCGTGCGGTTGTAGGCGCCGCTGCGGGCGATGCCGGCCTTGAACAGACGGGTGTGGGCGAGCAGGTTGGCGGTCATGAACGCACCGTAGGAATGGCCACCGATGGCGATGTGCTCGCGGTCGGTCACGCCACGCCGCACCACTTCATCCACCGCCGCCTCGGCGTTGGCGATCAGCTGCGGCAGGTAGGTGTCGTTGGGTTCCTTGTCGCCTTCGCCGATGATCGGCATCGACGGGCTCACCAGCACCGCATAGCCCTTGGCCAGGAATGCCTGCGGGCCCCAGTAGCTGATCGCGTTGAAGCGGTACGGCGAATCGGTGACCTGGCTGGCGGCGGCAGCGGTTTTGAACTCGCCGGGGTAGGCCCACATCAGCAGCGGCAGCGGGCCGTCCTTCTTCGCGTCGTAGCCCGGCGGCAGCATCAGCGTGGCGGTCAGGTCGACGCCGTCGTTGCGCTTGTAGCGGATCTGTTCCTTGCTCACCCCACGCAGCTGCGGCAGCGGATGTTCGAAGCGGGTCAGCGCCTTCGGTGCGGCGTTGGCATCGGCCAGCGACTGCACGTAGAAGTTGGCCGGCGCATCGGGCGACTCGCGGGTCAGCAGCAGCGAGGTGCCTTCCTGGTCGAGCAGCGCCTGCGGCACCGCGTAGCCCGGTGCCTGCGAGTGGAACAGGCGCGTGGTCTGCTTGCTGGTCAGGTCGAGGCGATCCACGAACGGACGGTCGCCTTCGGGCGAGGCGCCCTGCCCGTACAGGAAGATGCTGCGGCCATCGGCGGTGATCTGCAGGCGCGAGCGACCGTTGACGTCGCGCACCATGCCCGGCTTGCCCGGATCGCTGTACCGGTCCTGCGAGGAACGCGCCGACAGCAGTTCCGGCGCAACGTCCGGCTGGTCCGGGGCGATCCGCCACTGCTTCACTTCGCGGCTCTTCCACCACGATTCGTTGAGCAGGGCCAGGTCGCCACGCCCCCACTGGATGCCCGCGTAGCGGCTGCCCAGCTGGGCCAGGGTCACTGGCGGCGTCTCGAACGGTGCCGACTGCATCATGACCGCATCGCGCACCTTGGCCTCGCGGTTCGGGTCGCCGCCGTCCTGCGCTTCGGCCCAGACCAGCGTGGCCGGGGCATCGGCGCGCCAGCCAATGTCGCGCACGCCGGTAGGCACTGCATCGTTGCCGGTCGGCAGGCCTTCCACCAGCGGCAACGTGCTGACCGTGTGCTCAAGTCGGCCATCGGCGGCGGACAGTACTTCGATACGGCGCGGGAAGTCGTCGGCCGGCACCAGGTAGGAGTACGGGCGCAGTACGCGCTCGGCCAGCAGATGGCGGCCATCGGGCGACACGCTCACGTCCAGGTAGACGCCGCCGGTGGACAGCGGCGTGGCCATCCCGTCGAGCGCGATCCGCGCCGGCTGCGCGCTGGCGTAGTAATCGAACAGGCGCGCATCGGCCTCGTTCTTGAGCAGGTCCTGGTAGGTGCGGATCGAGCGGACCCCGGCATCGGCCTCGGTCTGCTGGATCGCCGGGCCGGTCGGGATGCCACCGGCCGCCGGTGCCGGGCCCTGGCCCTTGAGCTGCTGCATCACCAGCAGACCGCGGCTGTCGGGCAGCCAGCTGTAGCCATCGCCAAGGACGGTGTTCAGATCGGCCACCAGCCTGCGCGCGGTGCCAGCGGCGACATCGACGATCCACAGTTCATTGGCACCGGTGGCCGCGTGCACCTGGTTGAAGGCCAGGTACTGCTGGTCCGGCGACCACGCCAGCGTGGCGATCGACAACGGCTGCGGCAGGCCGGTGATCTGGCGCTCCTTGCCGTCGGCCACGTTCATCAGCCACAGCTTGTTGCCGAAGCTGAAACGGCTGAAGGCGTGGGTGGCCGGATTGATGCGCAGCCCGGCCAGCTTCAGCTCCGGCTGGGCCACCTCGGCGATCGACGGCAGCGGCGGGGTCTGCAGCATCGCGGCGATATCGCGGCGCGGCGACAGGCTCAGGGTCGGTGCACGCGGGGCATCGACCACCGCCTGCAGCGCGGCCGAGGGCAGTTCGTAGCCCTGCTCGCCCTTGGCCGTGGCCAGCTGCGGGGCGGAGGTCCTGGCAGCCGGTGCCGCTGCCAGTGCCAGCGGCGCAACCGCCAGCAGTGCCATGCCCACGAGCAGGCTGCCCCAGCGCGCGCGGCGCCGACGATCATTGCGTGTCATCTTCGATCCCTATGCTGATGCAAACCCTGGACCTTAACAGCCGGGCGCAGATCGCCCCCCTGCCGTTGGTTGGGGGCGGCCACCGATTCATGCCAATGCAGCGGGCCGCGATATACTGCACGGCCCTCCACCGAGGGGCGCTGCGACCGTTCCGGACCCCGTCCGGCCGGCCAGGCTCGGTGGCCAGGATTGTTCCAACGGCGCCCGGCGATTGCGAGTTTCTGCCGGTCATGTGGTTGTCGGATTGCCGACATCGCGCTTGACCAGCATGGCTCGTCACTACCGGAGCTTTCCAATGAATGCTGTTGCCAAGACCTTCTCCACCGAAGGTGATTACAAGATTGCCGATATCAAGCTCGCCGACTGGGGCCGCAAGGAACTGGACATCGCCGAGCACGAGATGCCGGGCCTGATGTCGATCCGTCGCAAGCACGCCGCCACCCTGCCGCTGAAGGGCGTGCGCGTGACCGGTTCGCTGCACATGACCATCCAGACCGCCGTGCTGATCGAGACCCTGAAGGACATCGGCGCCGACGTGCGCTGGGCGTCCTGCAACATCTTCTCCACCCAGGACCACGCCGCCGCCGCGATCGCCGCGTCGGGCACCCCCGTGTTCGCCTGGAAGGGCGAGTCGCTGGAGGAATACTGGGACTGCACCCTGGACGCACTGACCTTCACCCTGCCCGACGGCACCCTGACCGGTCCGGAGCTGGTGGTCGATGACGGCGGCGACGTCACCCTGCTGATCCACAAGGGTTACGAGCTCGAAAACGGCAGCGACTGGGTCAACGAAAAGGCCGCCTCGCACGAAGAACAGGTCATCAAGGACCTGCTCAAGCGCGTGGCCAAGGAACGTCCGGGTTACTGGGCCCGCGTGGTCAAGGACTGGAAGGGCGTCTCCGAAGAGACCACCACCGGCGTGCACCGCCTGTACCAGCTGGCCCAGGCCGGCACCCTGCTGATCCCGGCGATCAACGTCAACGACTCGGTCACCAAGAGCAAGTTCGACAACCTGTACGGCTGCCGCGAGTCGCTGGCCGACGGCCTCAAGCGCGCGATGGACGTGATGCTGGCCGGCAAGGTCGCCGTGGTCTGCGGCTACGGTGACGTGGGCAAGGGCTGCGCCGCCTCGCTGCGTGCCTACGGCGCGCGCGTGGTGGTCACCGAGATCGATCCGATCTGCGCCCTGCAGGCGGCGATGGAAGGCTTCGAGGTCAACACCATCGAATCCACCCTGGGCCGTGCGGACCTGTACGTCACCACCACCGGCAACAAGGACATCATCCGCATCGAGCACCTGAGCGCGATGAAGGACCAGGCCATCGTCTGCAACATCGGCCACTTCGACAATGAAATCCAGGTCGATGCGCTGGTCGGTTTCCCGGGCGTGCAGCACATCAACATCAAGCCGCAGGTGGACAAGTACGTGTTCCCGAACGGCAACGCGATCTTCCTGCTCGCCGAAGGCCGCCTGGTCAACCTGGGCTGCGCCACCGGCCACCCGAGCTTTGTGATGTCCAACTCGTTCGCCAACCAGACGCTCGCGCAGATCGACCTGTGGGCGAACAAGGACAGCTACGAGAACAAGGTGTACCTGCTGCCGAAGAAGCTGGACGAGGAAGTGGCGCGTCTGCACCTGGAAAAGATCGGCGTGAAGCTGACCACCCTGAGCCAGGAACAGGCCGACTACATCGGCGTGCCGGTGGAAGGTCCGTTCAAGCCGGAGCATTACCGCTACTGATCGGCCTGCCGATCCGGTTGCGTTGAACACGGACGGGCGCCGAAAGGCGCCCGTTTTTTGTTGGGTTGAACGCCATCACGACCAGCGCTCGTGACCGGCAGGTACCGACCGCTGGTCGGTACGCAACGCCTGGCCGGCTTCTCTTTGCCGATAGCCTCGGTCAAGCCTGCACGCCGCGCGCGCGCTACGATGGCCCCATGACCCCGGCCATCAACCTGCTCAAGAAGCTCGGCATCGCGCACACCGTGCTGTCCTACCACCACGACGCCACTACCGATTCCTACGGTGGCGAAGCGGTACAGCAGCTCGGGCTGGACCCCACGCAGGTATTCAAGACCCTGCTGGCCAGTACCGAGAAGCACGAGCTGCTGGTGGCGATCGTGCCGGTCAGCGGCACGCTCGATCTGAAGGCGCTGGCCGAGGCGGCCGGCTGCCGGAAGTGCGAGATGGCCCAGCTCGAACAGGCGCAGCGCGCCACTGGGTACCTGGTCGGCGGCATCAGCCCGCTGGCGCAGAAAAAGAAACACCGCACGTTCCTGGATGCCAGCGCGCAGGCCCTGCCAGCCGTGCACGTGAGCGCCGGCCGGCGCGGGCTGGAGGTGGCATTGGCGCCGGCCGATCTGCTGCAGCTCACCGCAGGCAGCTATGCCGCCATCGGCAGGGCCCGCTGATGCGCTGGCCCTTCAGCCGGGAAGCGGCCGCTCCCACCGAGGGCCCGGGTGCGCACCATCTGCAGGCGCTGCTGTCTTCCGATCCAGATCGTATCTACCGCGCGGCGTGCGCCATCGCCCGGTTGTTCGATCCGACCGAACTGGACGCGCTGGTGCCGTGGATCGAGCGGATTGAGCGCGCGACCGCGCACATCGCGCTGGGTGGGGCCTTGTTCGCCAACAACCACCATCTGCAGTTCGCGCTGCGTCGACTGCGCTTCTGGCGCGACCGGGCCGGTTGCCTGTGTGCCTTGTATCCGCATTACCCGTTCTTCGATCCCCGCCGGGAAGCCGAACGCGGACACGTCATCATCGATGCAGTGGGCACGGCGGAAGGAGGCTGGGGCGACGCGCACGCCGTGACCTGCGTGAACTGCGCCGCCCACTGGCTCGCCACCGACCGCGAGTACCACTACCCGTGGTGGGAGTGGGCCTTGGCGCGATAGCGCCTTGCGTGGCTGCGATTCGGTCCGGTCGGCGTGCAGCCACCCGTGGGGTGGCTCTAGCGGGTCTGCGCGGGGGCGTTGCCGAGCGTGGCGCTTACGGCCGCCAGTTGGCATTGCACTCCCAGAACGCCACGGTACGCTGGTAGGCCTCGCGGTCCAACGGCACCCCGGAACCGCCCTCGTCCACACCCAGCGCGTTGCGCATCATGGTGATCGGCGCCATCGGCACTTCTTCCGGCTCGGCGGTGTAGATGCAGCCGACGATGCCCCAGTCGGCCTCGATCGGCGAGCCCTCCAGCGCGAGTTGCCCGGCGCTGTACAGGATCACCACCAGGTAATTCGCACGCGGCGATTCCACGCCCTCGAACCAGCGCACCAGCACCGGCAGCTCGTTGCGGTTGCGCGCCTCGTAGCCGGTGTGGAGCTGGTGGCGGTTGGCATCGGTGATCGGCACGGTCAGGCAGCGCGTGGAGGTCCAGTTTTCGTAGACGAACAGCTTGCAGAACGGCGCATAGCCATCGAGCACCTTCAGCGGCGCGTGCGTGTTGAGGTGTGCCTGGAACTGCTCGGCGGTGCAATCCTGGATGGTGTTGCCGCGCGGGGTACGCGGGAACAGGCGGGGACGGGCGAATTCGGTAAGGACGATGGACATGGGGGACGCGGCAGCCAGAACAGGCGCACAGGGTAACCGGTCGCCCCCGCGGCCAATCCACCGGGGGCAATCTTTTACATTCATCGCGATGGAGCGATATGATGTCCCCACACCCGTCGCCGCCGCCGCCATGACCGCCATCAGCTTCGAGTTCTACCCGCCCAAGACCGACGAGCAGCGCGCCCAGCTCGACCGTACCGCGAGCAAGCTCAAGGCGTTCGGGCCGGAGTATGTGTCGTGTACGTTCGGGGCCGGCGGCTCGACCCTGAGCTACACCTCCGAAACCGTCCGCCATCTCAAGCAGCACCACGGTTTCGAGGCCGCACCGCACCTGTCCTGCGTGGGCGGCAGCCGCGAGGAGATCCGCGAACTGCTCAAGCTGTACCGCGCGATCGGCTGCCGGCGCATCGTCGCCCTGCGCGGGGACCTGCCGTCGGGCATGGGCCACCCCGGCGACCTGCGTTACGCCTCGGACCTGATCAGCTTCATCCGCGCCGAGCACGGCGATGCGTTCCGGATCGAAGTGGGCGCCTACCCCGAGACCCACCCGCAGGCCAACGACGCCCTGCTGGACCTGAAGCACTTCAAGACCAAGATCGATGCCGGCGCGGACGCGGCGATCACCCAGTATTTCTTCAACGCCGATGCGTACTTCCACTTCGTCGACGCGGTGCGCAAGCTCGGGGTAACGGTGCCGATCGTGCCGGGGATCATGCCGATCTCCAACTTCAGCCAGCTGCGCCGGTTCTCCGAGCAGTGCGGTGCGGAAATCCCGCGCTGGATCGGCCGGAAGATGCAGGCCTTCGGCGACGATGCCGAATCGGTGCGCGCGTTCGGTGCCGAAGTGGTGGCCGGGCTGTGCGAGCGGCTGGTCGCCGGGGGCGCCCCGGGGCTGCATTTCTACACGCTCAACCTGGCCAAGCCGACCACCCAGGTGCTCAAGCTGCTGCGCCCTTGAAACGCGCGCGCATCGCTTGCAGATAACGCTGGCACCGCTACTCTGCTGCGATGAAAGCGTTCGTCCTGCTCCTGTTGTGCGCCCTGTGCCTGCCGTCCCCGGCGTTGGCACAGGCGCAGCGCGTCAACCGCTGCACCAACGCCCAGGGCCAGACTGTGTTCACCGATCGCAGTTGCGATGCGCTGGGCGCCACCGCCCGCATGCCCGCGCATACGCCAACGGTCGGCAACACCGGCATCTATCGCGCCGGCTGCGCGCGCCGGCTCAGCGAACTGACCGGGCAGATCCGCGATGCGGTCAGCCTGCAGGACGTCAACCGGTTGTCCTCGATCTACCTGTGGAACGACGTGTCCAACGCCACCGCCAACCACATCATCGGGCGGCTGGAATCGGTGGTGCAGCGGCCGCTGGTGGATATCGCCCCGGTGTATCCGGCCAGCGATGAGACTGGCGTGGTGGCGCCTGCCACTGCGCCGGTGCTGGGCGGCGATGGGCAGCCGCTGGTGGAAGTGACGCCGCGCCGGCCGCGCCCGGTGGGACTGCGGCTGGAGCAGACGCTGGGCGGTACGGCAACGCCGGCGCGCACGGTGTTCGCTCTGCGCCGTCAGTACGGGTGTTTCTGGATCACGTTGTAGCGGCGGTTGGCTGGGGCTGCCGGCCAGCGGCCGGCACGACCGGGGTGCGGGCGGCCGGCGGACCGATCAGGCCGGCCACAGCGCCCGGATTGCGGCGATGCCCTGGGCGCCATGCCGGCGCGCCTCACCGATGTCATCGGGATGCAGCCCACCCAGCGCGTACAGCGGCAGCGACACCTGTTCGCGCAGTGCTTCGAACGCCTCCCAGCCCAGCGCGCTCGCGCCCGGGTGGCTGGGGGTGGCCTGGACCGGGCCGAGCACGGCGAAATCGCAGCCCAGCCGCTGCGCGGCCTGCAACTGCGCCAGATCGTGGCAGGACGCAGCCACCAGCTGCTCGCCCGGCAGCGGGCGCGCGTCCAGCTGCAGCAGCTGTTCGCCGCCCAGGTGCACGCCGACGCCGAGCCGGCGGGCCAGGTCGATATCGCGGTTGAGCAGCCACTGCACGCGGCCGCGATGGGCGCCGATGGCCTGTTCGGCCAGGGCCACCCGTGCCGGGCTGTCGGGGGTGCGCAGCTGGATGCGGTGTGCCCCGGCGGCCACCGCCTGCGCCAGGCGCTGCTGCCAGGCCTGGTGGGCCTGCGCGTGGTCGGCGTCGGGTTCGGGGGTGATCAGGTAGCGGTCGGGGTGGCGCAGCGCAGCCACCACCGGCAGATCGGCCGGCGGCATGGAATAACGCGACAGTTTGTCCGGGGCCACCCAGGTGATCGCCTGGCCCTCGCGGCCGCGCGGGGACCCCTTCCAGCTGCTGATGCGGCGTACCTCCAGCCGGAGCCGCTTGTCCGGGTAGAGCTGCGGTACGTCCATGATCCACTCGCCGATGTCCGCCTCGATGCCCAGCTCTTCGCGCAGTTCGCGCACCAGCGCCTGCTCGGAGGTTTCGCCCGGCTCACGCTTGCCGCCGGGAAACTCCCAGAGCCCGGCCATGTCGCTGTTCTCGGTACGGCGGTTGAGCAGGATGCGGCCGCGGGCGTCGGTGATGACGCCGGCCACGACGTGGATCGATCGTTTGGGGGATGGCATGGGGTGAGCATGCCCAATGGCACCGGGGTGGTGCAATGCCGGCGTGCGCCAGATGAACGAAGGGCCCCGTGCGGGGCCCTTCGTGGTCATGCTCAGAACGCGGTATCGGTCAGAACGACACGTTCCAGTTCAACTGCGCGCCCAGCTCACGCTGGCCATCGCCCGCACGGCCCTGCGCGAACAGGGACAGCCGGCTGTTGTCGGTGACATGCACCGACACGCCCAGCTCGGCGATGCCGACGTTGCGCGCCAGCGGCAGGCCGCTGACGGTGAAAGCGTCGCTGCCGGCGACGAAGCGGTGGCGCGAGTCGGCACGCAGTTCGCCATTGGCGTTCTGCCAGACCAGCCCGGCCTCCAGCCGCGCAGCGTCGGTGTGGCCGCCGCTGATGTCCCACGAGGCGCGGATACCGGCCGTGGTGGTCCACACCTCGTCCTTGCTGGCATCGATCGCCAGCGCCGCACTGCCGCCGGTTTCCACGCCCGCTTGGGTCGACAGGCGGGTGTAGGCGACGGCGACGTACGGGGACAGGGTCAGCGCGTCCAGTTCCATGTCCCAGCCGCCCTCGGCGAACACCGACACGGCGTGCGCGTTGTAGCTGCTGTTGAGCGCCTGTGCCCAGCCGGTGCCCACCACGCGCCGGGTATCCAGGTCGTAGTCGGCGTAGCTGGCACCACCGTTGATCCACAGTTCCTCACCGCGGAAGCCGGCATACAGGCCGCCGTGCACGGCATCGGCCCCGGTGCTGGCATGGCGGTCATCGATCTGCTGGCGCAGCGACTCCGACCCTGCCGCCAGACCGACCGTCCACGCGCCACCGACGGTCCAGTCGACGCCGGCCATCAGGCCCTCGCGGTGCTGGCGGGTGCGTGCGGCCGAGCCGTCCGAATCCTGGCGGGTCGCGGTCCCGGCACCGGCCACCCACGCCGACGGGCCGGACGCGGCCATGCTCGGGTCCGGGCGCAGGCGCTGGGCGATGCCTTCGCGCAGGAAGCGGTCTTCCAGCAGCAGGGCGCGGCTGCTGGCGTGAATTTCACCGGACAGGTCATCGAACGCGTCGCGCGCACCGGCTTCATCCAGCATCAGCAGGCCGTTGTACAGCGCCAGCGCCTGGCCGGACTGCTGCAGCGAATCCAGCGCCGCCGCGGTGGCGCGCTGGTTGCCGGTGGCCGCCACCGCGCCGAACACGATCGGCGGAGTGCCGCCGTTGCCGGGCGTGCCCGGGTTGCCGGGATCGACCGGGGTCACCGGGTCGACGGGATTGACGGGATCGACCGGCGTGCCGCCCGCATCCTTGACGGCGATGGTCAGCTGCACCTGGTTGCCGGTGTAGGCCAGGGTCGGGGCGAGGAAGGCCGACTTGGAAACAACCTCGTCGAACGTTCCCTGCACACCTTCCGCCGCGTCGAGGATCGTGTAGGTCTGGCCGTTCTGATAGCTGACCGCCGGGTCCAGGCCGGTGATGCGCACGCTGGCGTCGGCGGTGTTGATCAGGTTGGAGCCACGGCCCAGGTAGGCCTTGCCGGTGACGGTGAGGCGATCGCTCTGGCCGTTGCCGAGCACATCCACGTCGAAGTACGACGGGCCGCTGAGCGCGCCGCCGGGGGCGCCATTGGCACTCAGGTACAGATCGCCGTCGATGGTCATCGCGCCGATGCCGTTGTGGCCCGGCGACAGCGCGCCGCCGTTGTACACGTAAGTTTCGCCAACGGTGGCGTTGCCGGCCAGGATGCCCTGCCCGCTCACCGTCACCGCCGAGCTGCGCACGGTCTCGGTGCTGCTGCCGTAGTCGATCTGCTGCTGGAAGCCGGCGCTGCCGTTTAGCACCAGGGTGCCGCCGGAGACGTCGATCTGCTGCTGGGAGGCTTGGCTGCTACCGACGTATCCCTGGCCGGTGTACATGTCCGACTCGATCTGCAGCGCACCGCCCGTTACCTTGATGCCGCCGCCGAAGCCGGTCAGATCGCCATTCAACGTGGTGTTGCCGGCGACCTGGGTCAGTGCGCCGCCGGTGTAGCTGTTGTCGCTGACGATGGTGTTGGACAGGGTGACGTCGTCGGTGTTGTTGAATACCAGGCCGCCGGACCCGCCCTGCATGGCGATGGTGCCCTGCAGTTCGCCGGCCGCTTCGGCCGCGCGCCACAGCGGACCACCGTCGGCCACCGACCAGGTCTGCATGCCGCCACCGATCACCACATAGCCCAGCGTGCCGAGGGTCAGGGTGGTGCCGGCCGCGACGCGACCGCCATTGCTGACGCCGAGCACGCCGTAGGGCTCGCCCACCAGATGCGCGCCGACGGTGATGCCGTTGGTCGCCTCGATCGCCGCGCCGGCACCGCTGACGCGGATCTGCTGGTCGTAGCGCCGGGGAGCGTTGAGCATGGTGTTGGCACCGCCGGAAACCAGCATCGTGTCGGTGGCGATCACTGCACCATCGAGCACGTCGACGTTGGTGCGGGCATCCAGTTCCCCCTGGTTGTTCCAGCGACTGCCCGCGCCGGTCAGGGTCGCCACGCCGGTGTCGCTGTAGGAATCCTTGATGCGTCCGCTGTTGGAACGGATCTCGCCGCCATCGTCCACCAGCAGATGGGTGCTGGTCATGACCCGATCACCGCTCAGCAGCGAGCCGGCGCCGGACACTTCGATACGACCGACGCGGGCCGCGTTGCTCGGCAGGCCCACGTTGTCTTCGGCGGTGACGTTGCCGGTGACCGCGACCACGCCGCCGTTTTCGATGCGCAGCGCACCATCGCCACTGCCGGACACGCGCATCGTGGCCGCGTTCACCGTCGAGCCGGTGCCCGTGACCTGGATCGAACCGCTGCCGCCCTGTGCGTAACCGATATCCAGGTCCTGCGTGGTCAACTGGCCGCCGTTGAGCACCCTGACCGTGCCATCGCCACCGCTTGCCGTGCCGGTCCGCAGCCCACGGCCCGCGTCGACCGAGCCACTGTCGATGTTGAGCGTGCCATTGCCGGCCTGCCCCACCAGCAGATAGTTGTCGGTAACCGCCAGTTGGCCGCCCGCGACAATGTTGACCAGACCGATGCTGCCCGCCTCGGACCCGATGGACAGGCCGAACTCGCCGGCAGCCGGGGTGGCGACCCGGGTCGTTTCCACGCGGCCACCGTTGCCGATGGTCAGCACACCGCTGCCCTCACGACCCACCAGCATCTGGCGGGCGCTCAGCAGCGAACCGGCGCCTTCCACCACGCCAACGCCGAAGGCGTCGACGCCGTAACCAAAGGAGACGGTGCCACCGGCAACGCTGGCGGTAGCGCAGTT
>NZ_DAMAGC010000008.1:0-61369 GCF_031995405.1 Stenotrophomonas sp.
ATCCAGCACGTCCGGACGGTTGGTGGCGGCGATGACGATCACGCCCTCGCCTCCTTCGAAACCGTCCATTTCGACCAGCAGCTGGTTCAGGGTCTGCTCGCGCTCGTCATGACCGCCGCCCAGGCCGGCACCGCGATGACGGCCGACAGCGTCGATTTCGTCGATGAAGATGATGCACGGCGCCTGCTTCTTGGCCTGCTCGAACATGTCGCGGACGCGGCTGGCGCCGACGCCGACGAACATCTCCACGAAATCCGAACCGGAGATCGAGAAGAACGGCACCTTGGCCTCGCCGGCGATGGCGCGGGCCAGCAAGGTCTTGCCGGTACCGGGCGGGCCGACCATCAGCACGCCGCGCGGAATCTTGCCGCCCAGCTTGGTGAACTTGGTCGGGTCACGCAGGAAGTCGACCAGCTCGCTGACCTCTTCCTTGGCCTCGTCGCAGCCGGCCACATCGGCGAAGGTGACCTTGATCTGGTCCTCGCCCTGCAGCTTGGCGCGCGACTTGCCGAAGGACATGGCGCCCTTGGAGCCGCCACCGCCGCCCTGCATCTGCCGCATGATGAACAGCCAGAATCCGATGATGAGGATCACCGGGAGGAAGTTCATCAGGATCGCGCCCAGCGAAATGCCGCTGGACGGCTCTTCCTGGACGATTTCCACGTTCTTGCCACGCAGCACGTTGATCAGGTCGCGATCGTAGGGCGCGGTGATGGTGGCCGACTGGCCGCCACGGGTGGTGTAGGAGAGCTGGCTGGTGCCGCCGCGGACGTCACCGGCGAAGGTCACCTTCTGGACGTTGCCGCTGTCCACCTGGTCCAGGAACTGCGAATACGTCGCGCCCTGGGCGCCCGCGCCGCTGCTCTTTGGCGAGAAGCTCTGGAACACCACCATCAGCACCACGGCGACGACCACCCATAGCAGGAGGTTCTTGGTCAAGTCGTTCATCCTCATTGGCTCCGGTGTTCCTCTAATTCCTGACGCGATTCGTATGGTTGAGCTTACTTGATCTGCGCACGTTTGCCCTGCCCGAGGGCGTATACCTCGGACGAACGCTTGCGGGAGGCTTCCGGCTTGCGGATCGCGACCTTGTCGTACCTGCGGCGCATCTCGCGCACGTAGTCGTCAAAGCCCACGCCCTGGAACAGCTTGATCAGGAACGCGCCACCCGGCTTGAGATGGTTGTCGGCAAAATCCATCGCCAGCTCCGCCAGGTGCATCATCCGCGGTTGGTCGACCGCATCCATACCACTTTTATTGGGGGCCATATCCGAGAGCACAAGGTCTACCGCCTGATCGCCCAGCATGGCTTCAAACTGCGATAGGACGGCTTGCTCCCTGAAGTCTCCGTGAAGGAACTCCACGCCGGCCAGCGGCGGCATCTCCAGGATATCCAGCGCCAGCACCCGGCCGGTGTCGCCGATCTGGCGCCGCACCTGCTGGGACCAGCCGCCGGGAGCGGCGCCAAGGTCGACCACCACCATGTGCGGCTTCAGCAGCCGGTCCCGCTCGAGCAGTTCCTCCAGCTTGTAGGCCGCGCGCGAGCGCATGCCCTCGGCCTGCGCCTTCTTCACGAAGGGGTCGGAAAAGTGTTCTTTCAACCAGCGTTGACTGCTCTTGCTACGGGAAGCCATTGGTAATAGGGCCGGAACGGGTGGTCATGATACCCTGATCGCCCCAGTTAACCGCTTGTTCCTGAATGTCTATTGCCCTGACCTCTGCCCAGACCCGCTTCCTCCGCGGCCATGCCCATGATCTGAAAGCCCTGCTGCAGATCGGCGGCAAGGGGGTCACGCCGGCCTTCCTGGCCGAACTGGAGGAAGTTCTGGAACGCCACGAACTGATCAAGGTGAAGGTGGCTGCCGAAGACCGTGACGCCCGCGACGCCATGATCGCCGAACTCACCACCGCCTCCGGCAGTGCCTTGGTGCAGCGCATCGGCCATGTGGCCGTGCTGTACCGCCCGAGCAAGGAACACCGCCAGATCGTGCTGCCGCGCGGCTGATCCCGGACCCTGACGATGCAGCTGAGCCACGAACTGCCCGATTACGCCTACGCCCTGCGTGCCGCCGATGGGCGCACCGCGAAAGTGAATGACCGCACCCTGGCCAGCAGCTTCGTGCTGACCCCGGACACGTTGATCGAAGCGTGGCCGGTGGCCGACATTGCCGCCCTGACCCCGGAAGACCTGCAGCCGGTGCTGGCCCTGAACCCGGCACTGGTCGTGCTGGGAACCGGCGACACCCAGGTGTTCCCGCCTGCGGCAGTGATGGCCGCGTGCCTGACCCGGGGGATCGGACTGGAAGTGATGAACAACCCGGCCGCCGCGCGGACCTTCAACATCCTCGCCGGCGAAGGCCGCAAGGTGGCGGCGGCGTTCATCCTGAAGGGTTGAACACGGTCGTTTTTGTTCAGGAAAGGCCGCCATGTGCGGCCTTTTTTGTGGCTGCACACCCCAATCGGCGCGACCCCCACCCGGTAGAGCCACCCCATGGGTGGCTGCCCAGCCCAACCCGCGCGCGGCCCCCTGCCCCGGTTACTTCGGCGGCAGGTACAGCAACGGGTCGACCGGCTTGCCGTTGTAGCGGATCTCGAAGTGGAGCATGTCGCGGGTGGTGCCGGTGCGGCCCATCTCGGCGATCTGCTCGCCGGCCTTGACGCTCTGGCCTTCGTTGACCAGGCGCTTGCGGTTGTGGCCGTAAGCCGACAGCCACTGATCGCTGTGCTTGATGATGATCAGTTCGCCAAACCCGACCAGGCCCGCGCCCGAGTACACCACCACGCCCGGCGCGGTCGCCCGTACCGGCTGTCCGCTCGTGCCGGCGATGTCCACGCCCTGCTTGGTCACATCGGCACCGACGAACTTGCCCACCAAGGCGCCATCGGCCGGCCAGCGCCAGCTGATGTTGCTCTTGATCGCCGTGGTCGGCGACGGCGTCGGAGCCGGCGTGGGGGTGCTACCCCCCGGACGCGGCGCGGTCACCACCGTGGTCGGCGCGCGGCCCGGGGCGGCACCGCCCGGATACAGCTTCAGCGTCTGCCCCGGATAGATCGTGTACGGCTCGGCCAGCCCGTTCCAGGCGGCCAGATCACGCGGGGTGATGTTGTGGATGCGTGCCAGCGCGTACAGCGTATCGCCACGGCGCACGACCGCGGTCTGCCCGGGCTTGGCCACCGATGCCTGCGGCGTCGGATGCCCACCACGACCGGGCGACGACGGCTTGACCACCGTGGCCGTCCCGCATGCGCCCAGCGTGGACACCGCCAACACCAGCGCGGTAACACGCAGCCCCCTGCTCAAACGATCAGCACTCATGCGAACTTCGACCTCCAGACTAGCCAGGCGACCAGCGCCACGACCAGCACGGTCGCGATCCAGCCCAGCGGTTCAATCCAACGCCGCAGCGCAGCTTCCGCGCGCGGACCACCAATACGGATGACCGCGGCCAGCACGAACACGCGCTTGCCCCGACCGATCAACATGCTCAGGAAATACTGCGGCAACGGCACGCCGACGATACCCGATGCCCAGGTGAAGACCTTCATCGGGATCGGCATGAAGCCGCCCAGCACCAGGAAGGTGAACACCGCCCAGGGCGATTCCGCCATCTTCGCCTGCACCACGGCGATGCCGCTCTCGATGCTCGACAGCATGCCGAGCGCGGCGAACACCGGCTTGAGCGCCTCGAAGGCGAAATGGCCCAGCGCGTAGCCGACCAGCGCACCGGCCATGGAACCGCCCAGGCTCAGCGTGGCAAACCACCAGCCACGCTTGGGCTGGGCCACGCACATCGGTGCCAGCATCACCTCGGGCATCACCGGGAAGATGATCGCCTCGATGAAGCTCAGCACCGTCAAATAGGTGGGCGCGCGCTCGTGCGCGGCCCATTTCATCGCCCGCTCGTACAGCGGACCAAAGATCTTCATGACGCCACGCTCCTGTGAATCAATCCAGCATGCCAGACAGCAGCGGTACGAACGTGACCGGTGCCAGTACCTGCTGCTCGATGCTGCCGTCGTCGCGACGGGTCAACTGCACCAGCGACTGCGCGCCCGGCCCACCTACCGGCGCCACCAGCCGCCCGCCGATGGCCAGCTGCTCGACCAGCGCGTCGACCAGCGCCGGTGCGGCGGCGGTGACCACGATCGCATCGAACGGGCCGTGCTCGGCCCAGCCGACGCGGCCATCGTCATGCTTGGTGCGGATGTTCATGCCCAGCGCACGGAAACGCTTGCGCGCCTGGCGCAGCAGGTCGCCGATGCGCTCGACGGTATAGACCTCCAACCCCAGCGCGCCAAGGATCGCGGCCTGGTAGCCCGAACCGGTGCCCACTTCCAGCACCTTCTTCGGCGAGGAGCGCAGCACCGCTTCGGTCATCCGTGCGACTACCCACGGCTGGGAGATGGTCTGGCCGTGGCCGATCGGCAGGGCGGTGTCTTCATAGGCGCGTGAGGCCAGTGCCTCGTCGATGAACAGGTGGCGTGGCACCACCCGGATCGCGTTGAGCGTGTCCTCGTCGACGATGCCGGCTTCGCGCAGGCGCTCGACCAGACGGTCGCGCACGCGCTGGGAGGTCATGCCGATGCCGACGGCTTCGGGTTGCAGGCGCAGGCGCTGGCTCATGCCGGGCGATCCAGCGCGGCCGTCAGCCCGCCGACCCAGCTGGCCACCTTCTCCAGCGCCTGGTAGCGGGTGAGGTCGACCTGGATCGGGGTGATCGAAATGAAACCGTTGCGCACCGCATGGAAATCGGTGCCGGGGCCGGAGTCCTGCTCGCGCCCGGCCGGCCCGATCCAGTACACCTCGTTGCCGCGCGGATCGCGCTGGGCGATGCAGCCCTCGGCGCGATGCCGGTTGCCCAGCCGGGTCACCTCGAATCCGCGGATCTCACTCCACGGCAGGTCCGGCACGTTGACGTTGAGAATGGTGTCGGCGGGCAGCGGATCGGCCTTGAGCCGCGTCACGATCTCCACCGCGGCGCGCGCAGCGGTCTCGAAATTGCGTGCCTCGTGGTTGTGCGTCACCAGCGACATCGCCACCGCCGGCAGGCCGAGAAAACGTCCTTCCATCGCGGCCGATACCGTGCCGGAATAGATGACGTCATCGCCCAGGTTCGCAGCGTTGTTGATGCCGGAGACCACGATGTCCGGTTCGTACTCGAGCACGCCGGTCAGCGCCAGGTGCACGCAGTCGGTGGGGGTGCCGGCTACTGAACAGGTGTAATGATCGATGCGCTTGACGCGGATCGGCAGGTCCAGGGTGAGCGAGTTGCTGGCACCGGAGCGGTCACGGTCTGGCGCGAACACCGTCACTTCATGACCGGCGTCACGCAATACCGAGGCGAGCATCCTGATGCCCGGCGCGTCGACACCGTCGTCGTTGCTGACCAGGATCCGCATCTGCGATTTAACCGCTTGATTTTTCAAGACTTCGATTCCATCACTTTCCAGCGTTGGCGGGGCCGGCCCTCCCCGGTACGGGGAACGCCGACCGCGCAAGTGCGTCAGCTATTGTGCCGCAAGCGGGCAGATCGTCCTACCCCGGCTGACGGTAGGCAGCGGCCATCGCATGGCATTACGCTGTACGCATGTCACATTCTGAAGACGAAGACCCCGCCGCCCTGTTCCGCTCGGCAATCGGCGAGGTCAAGCCCCTGCGCAAGCCCGCGGCCGCACCGCCGGCCGTACCGCGGCCGAAGCCGCGTGCGCGCATGGCCGAACGTGACGAGGATGAAGCGCGTGGCGAATTCGCGCGCCTGCTGCGCGACAGCAGCCCGCTGGAAGCCGGCGACACCGCCAGTTACCGGCGCGACAACCTGCCGGCGCGGATGTTCCAACGGCTCAAGCGTGGCCAGTATTCGGTGCAGGACGAACTGGACCTGCACGGGGCCACGGTGGTGCAGGCGGAAAACCTGCTGCGCCAGTTCCTGCTGGAAGCGCACGCGCACGACTACGGCTGCGTGCGCATCATCCACGGCAAGGGCCTGCAGTCCGATGGCGGCGCGCCGGTGTTGAAGAACCTGGTCGACCGCCTGCTGCGCCAGCGCAACGACGTGCTGGCCTTCCATTCGGCGCCGGCCGGGCAAGGCGGCACCGGCGCAGTACTGGTGTTGCTGGCGAACCGGTAAAACCGCCCGCTGGGTAGCTGCACGCAGCGCCGGAACACCGTAGAGCCACCCCATGGGTGGCTGCACGCAGTGCCGGAACACCGTAGAGCCACCCCATGGGTGGCTGCACGCGTTGCCTGATAGGAGAGCAGCCACGCATGGCGTGGCTCTACCGCGCCTGATGCCGCAATCAATCCGCCGTGGGGACCGTCTGGCTCGCGTCTTCCACCGGGCCCAGCTCGTGCAGCACGGCGGTGGCGTAGCAGCCCGGCGGCAGTGCGAAGCTGAGTTCGAGGACATCCGGCTGCAGCCAGGTGTGCTGCAGCATCGCCGGACGCAGGCGCAGCGCGCGACGCTCCTGCTTCAGGCGCGCGCTTTCCAGGCCAGCACGCAGCGTCAGCGATTGTTCGTCCGATACCGCGCCCACCTCCAGATCGGCGGCCGCGCCGGTGCTGCGCAGCTCTCCCTCGCCCCACAACGGGCCACTGGGATGGATGTCGAAGCGACCCAGACGGTCGGCCAGCAGATCCGTCCACGGCTCCGGACCGAACACGCTGCGGCTCCCGTCGAGCATCCACACCTCGCCGTCCAGCGGCGTGTCCCAGTTGCCCTGCGCGACGCGTTCGGCCAGCACCTGGTTGAACAACGCCGAGCGTGCCGCCGACAACAGCAGCGAACGCTGGTCCGGGCGCACGCGTCGGCCGCCGAACATCGCCAGCGCCGCCGGCACGTTGCCCCCGTCGCGACCGAAACGCTGCTCGCCGAACCAGTTCGGCAGGCCCCGCGCGGCGATCAGCGACAGCCGCTCGTCGATCGCCCTGGCATCGCCCTGCACCTCGCGCAGCACCAGTTTGAACCGGTTGCCGGCGAGCGCGCCGCGCTGCAGCTTGCGGTTGTGCCAGGTCGATTCGACCACCTCGATTTCATCGGAGGCCAGCAGCGCCGGATCCGGAGCGATGCGCTTGGGCAGATGCACGCTGAAACGCTGGGTGGTCACCGCGTGCCGGTCCTTCATGCCCGCGTAGCTGACCGCCATGTCCGGCAATCCGGCCCACCGGGCCAGCACCTTGGCCACGTGCACGGTATTGGCACCGCGCTTGCGGAGGGTCAGCAGCAGGTGCTCGCCCTCCCCGCTCGGCTCGAACGCCGGCAGCTCGTCGACCTGGAAATCTTTCGGAACGCTGCGGATCTTCGCGCTCAGCAGCGGCGCACCGAACGCCAGCGGCAGCGGGATCACAGCGCCACCAACAGCACGACGGCCTGCGCGGCGATGCCCTCGCCACGTCCGGTGAAGCCCAGCTTCTCCGAGGTGGTGGCCTTGACGCTGACCGCATCGAGCGCGACACCCAGCACGGCGGCAATGCGCTCGCGCATGGCCAGCGCATGCGGCCCCACCTTGGGACGCTCGCAGATCACGGTGATGTCGGTGTTGCCCACCTGCCAGCCGCGCTCGCGCAGCAGGCTGTTGCAGTGGGCCAGGAAGCGGCTGCTGTCGGCATCCTTCCAGCGCATGTCCGAGGGCG
Organism: Stenotrophomonas sp.; assembly: GCF_031995405.1. GTDB lineage: Bacteria > Pseudomonadota > Gammaproteobacteria > Xanthomonadales > Xanthomonadaceae > Stenotrophomonas. Next base: position 7,631 of record NZ_DAMAGC010000008.1, read on the forward strand.
GGAAGTGCTGGCCGATATCGCCCAGCGACAGCGCACCGAGCATCGCATCGCACAGCGCGTGCAGGATCACATCGCCGTCGCTATGGGCGAGCACGCCGCAGCTGTGCGGCACGCGGATGCCGCCGAGCATGATGTGGTCGCCATCGCCGAAGGCGTGGACGTCGTAACCCTGTCCGATGCGGACCGGGGGAAAGGAAGGCGTGTTCATTGCAAAAACCTGCGGTTGTGGCGCCGCACGCGGAATCAGTATCCGCGACGCGACAGCTCGAATTCGAAACGGGACAGATCGGCCGGCGTGGTGACCTTGAAGTTGTCTTCGCTGCCTTCCACCAGCAACGGGCGCAGCCCCTGCCGCTCCATCGCCATGGCGTCGTCGGTGACCTCCACGCCGGCATCGGCGGCGTCCTGCAGCGCGCGTGCCAGCTGGTGGCGACGGAACAGCTGCGGGGTCAGCGCGCGCCACAGGCGGGCACGCGGCTCGGTGGCATCGATGCCGCCGTCATCGCCGGCACGCTTGAGGGTGTCGCGCACCGGCGCGGCCAGGATCGCCCCGACCGGATCGTTGCGCCCCACTTCCAGCAGCCGGCCCAGATCGGCGGCGGCCAGGTTGGGCCGTGCGGCGTCATGCACCAGCACGAAATCATCGGCACGCACGCTTTCGGGCAGCGCCTGCAGCCCGGCCAGCACCGATGCGGCACGGGTGGCGCCGCCGATGCAGGTCAGGATCGGCTTGTCGGCCAGCGCCTGCCAGCCCGGCCAGTCGGTGTCGCCCTCGGCGATGGCCACCATCACCCCGGCGACCACCGGGTGCGACAGCAGGGCTTCCAACGTATGCGCCAACAGGACCCGGTCGCCTGCGACCAGGTACTGCTTGGGTGTCTCTCCGCCAAAACGGGTGCCGCGACCCGCGGCCGGCACCACCGCCCAGACCGTGCCCATCAGGGCACTTCCTGCGGCAGCGCTTCCGGAGGCGCCAGGGCCGCCGGTCCGCGCGCGGGCGCGACCGGGGCATCTTCGACCACGCGGTAGAACTTCTCGCCGGGCTTGATCATGCCCAGCTCGCTACGCGCGCGTTCCTCGATCGCGGCCTGGCCTTCCTTGAGGTCCTTGACCTCGGCGGCCAGCGCGTCGTTGCGCTGTTGCAGACCGGCGTTGTCGCGCTGCTGGTTGGCGACCTGGGCCTCCAGGGTCATCACTTCCCCTGAATTGCCCGGGCCGAACCAGAAACGGTACTGCAGCCACGCCAGCAGCAGCGCGAGCAACAGCAGCGTCCAGCGCCAGTTGCGCATGGGGATCAGCGCTTCAGCGACACGAACGCGTCACGACCGGCGTAACGCGCACCGGCACCGAGGGCTTCTTCGATGCGCAGCAGCTGGTTGTATTTGGCCACGCGGTCGCTGCGGCACAGCGAGCCGGTCTTGATCTGGGTGGCGGTGGTGGCCACGGCGATGTCGGCGATGGTGGTGTCTTCGGTTTCGCCCGAACGGTGCGAGACGATCGACGCATAGTTGGCCGCGTGCGCCATGGCGATCGCTTCCAGGGTCTCGGTCAGCGTGCCGATCTGGTTGACCTTGATCAGGATCGCGTTGGCGGTGCCGGACTCGATGCCTTCCTTGAAGATCTTCGGATTGGTCACGAACAGGTCGTCGCCCACCAGCTGCACCTTGTTGCCGATGCGGTCGGTGATCAGCTTCCAGCCGGCCCAGTCGTTCTCGGCCAGGCCGTCTTCGATGGTGATGATCGGGTACTGCGCGGCCCAGTCGGCCAGGAAGTCGACGAACTGCTCGGAGGTCAGGCGCTTGTTCTCGCCGACCAGGTTGTACTTGCCGTTTTCGTAGAACTCGCTGGAGGCCACGTCCAGGCCCAGCAGCACGTCCTCACCGGCGGTGTAGCCGGCCTTGCCGATGGCTTCCAGAATGGTGTCCAGCGCTTCGACGTTGCTGCGGAAGTCCGGCGCGAAGCCGCCTTCGTCGCCCACCGCCGTGCTCAGGCCGTGGCCCTTGAGCACCGACTTGAGCGAATGGAAGATTTCGGTACCGGCACGCAGCGATTCGGAGAATGAGGTGAAGCCGACCGGCAGCACCATGAATTCCTGGAAATCGACGTTGTTGTCGGCATGCGCGCCGCCATTGATGATGTTCATCATCGGCACCGGCAGGGTCACGTCGCGGCCGTTGGCCAGGTGCTGCCACAGCGCCTGCTTCTTCGAGGCGGCCACGGCGTGCGCGTTGGCCAGCGAAACCCCCAGCAGTGCATTGGCGCCCAGGCGGCCCTTGTTCTCGGTGCCATCCAGGTCGATCAGGCGACGGTCCAGGCCTTCCTGGTCGGCGGCATCGAAGCCCTTCAACGCGTTGGCGATCGTGGTGTTGACGTTGGACACGGCGTTGCGCACGCCCTTGCCCAGGTAACGGGTCTTGTCGCCGTCACGCAGTTCCACCGCTTCCTTGGTGCCGGTGGAAGCACCCGACGGAACCGCGGCGCGGCCGAACGAACCGTCCTCGAGGATGACTTCGGCTTCCAGCGTGGGATTGCCACGGCTGTCGAGGATTTCACGGGCGTGGATGCTGCGGATCGTGGTCATAGCGGGCCGGTTACCAGTCAGGAAGGGGAAACGCCAGAAAGTAGCGTTGAAAAGCTGCCGCGTGATTATCGCCATCCGCCTGCCGCTTGCCAAATCGGCGTTGCCGCGCGGTCGGCGGCCAACGCCAAGGCACGCGTTCAGAGCAGCGCGGGCACCAGCAGAACGGCCAGCAGCAACGCCATCAGCGCAAGCGCGGCGCCACCGCCGACGGCCTGCCGACGCAGCCGGATGGCCAGCACGCTGGCGACGAGGCCGCCGAGCAGCGTTGCCCCGCCCAGCGCGAGCGTGGCGTACAGGTACGGCGCGGTGGCCTGCATCGCGTGGCTGCCGTCACCGGGCATGCCGAAGCTGGCCATCACCAGCACCATCAGCATGAAGGTGCAGGCCCAGGCCCCGATCGACAGCAGCAGTGCGGCCCAGCCCCACGGCCAGGCGCGCCAGTGTCGGCGCTGGCGGCGTGCTTCCAGCGCCGCCCACGGATCCTGGCTCATGCCGGCCGCCCGCACGGACGGCCGCTGCACCCGGCGATCAGACGCCTGCTGCCTGCGGCAAGGCGCCGCCGGCCTTGCGCTCGCGCGCGGCACGGATGAAGCCGATGAACAGCGGGTGGCCCTCGCGCGGGGTGGACAGGAACTCCGGATGCGCCTGGCAGGCCAGGAACCACGGGTGCCGGTCGCGCGGCAGCTCGATCACTTCCACCAGCGTGTCATCCATCGACTTGCCGGCGATCACCAGGCCGGCATCTTCCAGCTGGGTGCGGTAGCGGTTGTTGAACTCGTAGCGGTGGCGATGGCGCTCGGACACCACGTCCTTGCCGTACAGCTCGCGGGCCAGGGTGCCCGGCTTGAGCCGCTGCTCCTGCAGGCCCAGGCGCATGGTGCCGCCGAGATCGCTCTTGTCGTCGCGCTTTTCCACATCACCGGTGGCGGTGCGCCATTCGGTGATCAGGCCGATCACCGGGTTGGGCGACTGGCGGTCGTTTTCGGTGCTGTTGGCACCGTCCAGGTTGGCCACGTGACGGGCGAAATCGACCACCGCGGCCTGCATGCCGTAGCAGATGCCGAAGTACGGCACGTTCTGCTCACGGGCGAACTGCGAGGTCAGCACCTTGCCTTCGAAACCACGGTCGCCGAAACCGCCCGGCACCAGGATGCCGTCGACATCCTTCAGCGCGGCCATGTCGGTGCCTTCCAGCTCCTGTGCTTCCAGCCACTTCAGGTTGACCTTGGTGCGCTGGCGCAGGCCGCCGTGCTTGAGCGCCTCGCCGACCGACTTGTAGGCATCCTGGTGGTCCACGTACTTGCCGACCACCGCGATGGTGACCTCGTCCAGCGGGTGCAGCGTGGCGTCCACCGCCGCTTCCCACTCGGACAGATCGACCGGGCCGGCCTTGTCGCCCAGCTTGAGCTGGTTGATGACGATCTCGTCCAGGCCCTGCGCGTGCAGGCCCATCGGGATGCGGTAGAGCACGTCCACGTCCGGCACGCTGATCACCGCGCGCTCGGAAACGTTGGTGAACTGGGCGATCTTGCGGCGCTCCGAATCCGGCACGACCTGCTCGGAACGGCACAGCAGCACGTCCGGCTGGATGCCGATCGAGCGCAGTTCCTTGACCGAGTGCTGGGTCGGCTTGGTCTTCAACTCACCGGCCGCGGCGATGTACGGCACCAGGGTCAGGTGCATGAACAGCGCCATCTCCGGGCCACGCTCGGTGCGGACCTGGCGGATGGCTTCCAGGAACGGCAACGATTCGATATCGCCCACGGTGCCGCCGATTTCCACCAGCGCCACGTCGAAACCTTCGGTGGCCTCGTCCATGCAGCGGCGGATTTCATCGGTGATGTGCGGGATGACCTGCACGGTGGCGCCGAGGTAATCGCCGCGACGCTCCTTGCGGATCACGTTCTCGTAGATGCGCCCGGTGGTGACCGAGTTCTTGCGGCTCAGGCGGGTGCGCACGAAGCGCTCGTAGTGGCCCAGGTCCAGGTCGGTCTCGGCGCCGTCGTCGGTGACGTAGACCTCGCCGTGCTGGAACGGGCTCATGGTGCCCGGGTCGACGTTGATGTACGGATCGAGCTTCATCATCGTGACGCGCAGGCCACGGGCTTCAAGGATGGAGGCGAGTGACGCGGCGGCAATGCCTTTGCCGAGCGAGGACACTACGCCGCCGGTTACGAAGATCAAGGGAGTCATGGCTGGGGGTGTCCTGTCAGGAAGGGGGAAACGACGCCGGCGCGCAGGGCGACGGACGACGCAAAGGGGAAATGGGGGGCAATCGGGCCGCCGGCTGCGGGGGACACACGCGCCGGGGACGGGATCGAGGGAGCAGCAAAGCGGCCGGTCGGCGAGGTCGGGTTGGCCGTGCCGGTCGCTGAATGGACCGTCACCTCCTGCCTACCCTGCTGGCGATCGCGCACGATCAGGCCAGTCCATTCGCTGATGGATGACACGTACTGCTCCCGGAAAGCGCTAGTTTACAGATTGAAGGCCTCAAGCCCAAGCGCTGGCATGCGGCCTTCACAAAAAAAAGACGCCCCGGCAGTGCCGGGGCGTCCAGGACGGCGCGGGAAGGGGTCAGCGCTTCTTCTTCGCCTCTTCCTCTTCTTCCTTCTGCGGGGCCTGCTCGCCCCGGGCTTTCATCTCGGCGGTCGCCTGGGCGCGGCGCTTGGCCTTGGCATCGGCCTCGGACTGCGCCTTGTCGGCCTGCTCGCCCTGCTGCGGCGTGGGCTGGCCCTGTCCGGCGTTCTGCGCCATAGCCAGCGGCACGGCCAGGACGGCGGCGGCAATGGCAACGATGGTCAGCAACTTCTTCATGGGATGGCTCCTCGCGGTCTCGGCTTGGGTTGGGGATTCCGGGTGACGGATTCCACCAGGCACAGTCTATCGAACCCTGGTCGGCCGGGCCCTGAACGTGCGGCGTGCAAAAAAACCGTCCAGACCGCAAACTTCGCCGTCGCTTTGCGCTTTATGAAGACAGATGAACGCCCGCTATAACGCCGCCGATATTGAAGTCCTGTCCGGCCTGGACCCGGTCAAGCGCCGCCCCGGCATGTACACCGACACCGCGCGCCCGAACCACCTGGCGCAGGAAGTCATCGACAATGCCGTCGACGAAGCCCTGGCCGGGCATGCCCGTACGGTCGAGGTCACCCTGTACAAGGATGGCAGCTGCGAGGTCAGCGATGACGGCCGTGGCATGCCCGTGGACATCCACCCCGAGGAGAAGATCCCCGGCGTCGAACTGATCCTGACCCGCCTGCACGCGGGCGGCAAGTTCAACAACAAGAACTACACCTTCTCCGGCGGCCTGCATGGCGTGGGCGTCAGCGTGGTCAATGCGCTGTCGACCCTGGTCGAGGTGCATATCAAGCGCGACGGCAGCGAACACCGCATCACCTTCCGCAATGGCGATCGCGCCACCCCGCTGGAAGTGGTCGGCAGCGTCGGCAAGAAGAACACCGGTACCCGCGTGCGCTTCTGGGCCGACCCGAAGTATTTCGATACACCCAAGTACAACCTGCGTGCGCTGCGCCATCTGCTGCGCGCCAAGGCCGTGCTGTGCCCGGGGCTGACCGTCAAGCTGCGCGACGAAGCCACCGACGAGCAGGACAGCTGGTACTACGAAGACGGCCTGAGCGATTACCTCAAGGCCGAACTCGGCGAGCGCGAAATGCTGCCGGCCGACCTGTTCGTGGGTCACCTCAAGAAGGAAAACGAGATCGTGGACTGGGCCCTGGCCTGGATCCCCGAGGGTGAGCTGGTCCAGGAGAGCTACGTCAACCTGATCCCGACCGCCCAGCACGGCACCCACGCCAATGGCCTGCGCACCGGCCTGACCGAAGCGCTGCGCGAGTTCTGCGACTTCCGCAACCTGCTGCCGCGCGGCGTCAAGCTGGCCCCGGAAGATGTGTGGGACCGCGTGTCGTTCGTGCTGTCGCTGAAGATGACCGACCCGCAGTTCAGCGGCCAGACCAAGGAGCGCCTGTCCTCGCGCCAGGCTGCCGGTTTCGTCGAAGGCGCCGCGCACGATGCCTTCAGCCTGCTGCTCAACCAGAACGTGGAGACCGGCGAGAAGATCGCCCAGCTGGCCATCGAGCGCGCCAGCGCGCGCCTGAAGACCGAAAAGCTGGTGACCCGCAAGAAGGTCACCCAGGGCCCCGCCCTGCCCGGCAAGCTGGCCGACTGCATCAGCCAGGATCTCTCGCGCACCGAGCTGTTCCTGGTCGAAGGCGACTCGGCCGGCGGCAGTGCCAAGCAGGCCCGCGACAAGGACTTCCAGGCGATCATGCCGCTGCGCGGCAAGATCCTGAACACCTGGGAAGTTTCCTCGGGCAGCGTGCTGGCGTCGGAGGAAGTGCACAACCTGGCCATTGCGATCGGCTGCGATCCGGGCAAGGACGACATCACCGGGCTGCGCTACGGCAAGGTGGTGATCCTGGCCGACGCCGACTCGGACGGCCTGCATATCGCGACGCTGCTGACGGCGCTGTTCCTCAAGCACTTCCCCGCGCTGGTCGATGCCGGCCATGTGTTCGTGGCGATGCCGCCGCTGTTCCGCATCGACGTGGGCAAGCAGGTGTTCTACGCCCTGGACGAGGAAGAGAAGCGCACGATGCTGGACAAGATCGAGCGCGAGAAGATCAAGGGCACGGTCAGCGTCACGCGCTTCAAGGGCCTGGGCGAAATGAACCCGCCGCAGCTGCGCGAATCGACCATCCATCCCGATACGCGTCGGCTGGTGCAGTTGACCATCGACGATGGCGAGCAGACCCATTCGCTGATGGACATGCTGCTGGCCAAGAAGCGCGCCTCTGACCGCAAGCAGTGGCTGGAGAACAAGGGCGATCTGGCATCGCTGGAAGTTTGAGAATCGCCTGACCGCTGCAGAAAAAGCCCGCCATCCCGGCGGGCTTTTTCGTACTGCCGCCTCGCTCCCGACGGCCGCACGGTCATAGCCGCCAGTAGCGCGCGATAATCGGGGAGATTTCGCATCTGGAGCTTCACATGGATAGCATCCGCCCGGCCTTGCCCGACGACTACGACGCCATCGCCACCGTGTGGGAAGCGTCGGTGCGCGCCACCCATGACTTCCTGCCCGAGCAGGCGATCGCTACGCTGCGTCCACTGATCCGCGAGGTGTACCTGGCGGCGGTGGACCTGCACGTGCAATGCGACGCGCACGGGCAGATCGAGGGCTTCGTCGGGGTTGCCGAGGGCAGGATCGAAATGTTGTTCATCGCCCCGTCGCGTCGTGGCGGCGGCATCGGCAAACGCCTGCTGCACCATGCAATCGAACAGCTTGGTGCGACCGCGCTGGACGTCAACGAGCAGAATCCGCAGGCGCTGGGCTTCTACCAGCATCACGGCTTCCAGATTACCGGCCGCTCGCCGCTGGACGGCCAGGGCAACCCCTATCCGCTGCTGCACATGACACTGTCGGGCACCGTGGCGCCCACCTCCTGATCCCACTGGACTCCCATGCACTTCGATTCGACCCTGCAACTGCACAGCGCGCGACTGGTGCTGAGCCCGATCCGCGCCAGCGACGGTGCCGCGCTGTTTGCCATCCAGTCCGACCCGGCCGTGATGCGCTACTGGAACCATGCGGCCTGGACGGAATTGAAGCAGGCCTACGCGCAGATCCTCGACGACCTGGCCGCGATGGACGAGGGCATCCAGCTCAAGCTCGGCATCCGCGAGCAGGCCGACGGACCGTTGCTGGGCATCTGCGTGGTGTTCGGCATCGACGAGGCCTCCGGGCGCGCCGAGATCGGCTACAACCTCGCCCCGCAGGCACAGGGCAAGGGCTACATGCACGAGGCGCTGCAGTGTCTGGTCGACTACCTGTTCGATGCCCGCGGCCTGCGCCGGCTGGAAGCGGAGATCGACCCGCGCAACACACCGTCTGCCAAAGTGCTGGAGCGCATCGGATTCCAGCGCGAAGGCCTGCTGCACGAACGCTGGTGCGTAGCTGGCGAGCTCTCCGATTCGGCGTTGTACGGGTTGCTGGCACGCGAACGCGCCCGCTGAGGGGGTAGCACCGAGCCACCGCCAAAAAACCACAAGCCGCCCATTGGGCGGCTTGTGGTTTGGTGCAAACGAAATCACGAAAGAGTGCGCGCCTATCGCCTTCGATGCGAACTTTCCCACCACTGCTTCAGCGCAAGAAACAGAGGAAGGAATAGAAAGATCACCGCGAAGTAGCCCCAAATCCGCAGCGCAATATGGATAGCGTCCGGGTGGTGGCGGTACGTGAGAACTGCAAAGTACGAAAGGCCAAAGAACGCAGCCAGAAGCTGAATCCCTAGGAAACCTTTCATCATGGAACTCATTTCTTCTTCTCCAGGTCTTTCTGTACGACAGTTGCTCCTGCTCCAGCGAGGTTCTGACCCGCTTGGGAGGCAGCGCCTTGGAGTGCCGATTGCCTTGGAATGCCGATGGGCAGCGCAGGGCACGATTGGAAAGTTTGGGCTGGTCTCGTGGGGAGGTGGTGTCCACTATGGTGCGGCTATCCAGTTCATTTGGCGCCACTGTCCAGTTTGTTTGGTGGCGGTGTCCAGTTCAACTGGCGACGGTGTCCAAGTGTCTGGCTGTATGTACCGGGAGACACTACGCCAGGGACCTACCGGTCGCGACGGGCCCCTCACGCTCGCGACGGACTCAAGCGAAGACACCACGCCGCCCTCGGACAAACCAGCCACATTCGCATCGCCGCGGGCCCTCTACTGCGGCGGTTGCAACGACACGCCTCCCTGTGCCCTGGCGGAAGAACCAAAAAAAACCCGCCGCCCGGCGGGTTTTTTGTTGCAGCCAAGCACGCCCGGCACGACCGGTTCAACGCGGCTCACGCCCAGCCGAACAGCTCGAACAGGCGCAGGATCAGATACGCACAGCCGCCGGCGGCCGGAATGGTCAGGATCCAGGCCCAGACGATGCGCTCGATCACGCCGAAACGCAGCGAACGCGGGTTCTTCGCGTAGCCCACGCCCATGATCGCGGTCGAGATGCTGTGCGTCGTCGAGACCGGCATGCCGAAGTGCGCAGCCAGGGTCAGGATCGTGGCCGAACTCGTCTCCGCGGCGAAGCCGTGGATCGGGTGCAGCTTCACCATCTTGTGGCCCAGCGTCTTGATGATCTTCCAGCCGCCCGAGGCGGTACCGGCCGCCATCACCACCGCACAGGTCAGCACGATCCACATCGCGATACCGTCACCGCTGCTGGCATCGGGGTGCATGAAGGCCAGCCACGACGGCAGGTCGTTCAGCGCACCGGTCGCCTCCGCACCGATCAGCGTCATGGCGATGATGCCCATCGTCTTCTGCGCATCGTTGTGGCCGTGGGCAAAGCCCATGTAGGCCGCCGAGGCGATCTGCGCCTTGCCGAAGAACGCATTGACGATGCGCGGACGCGCCAGGCGCCCCAGCCAGCCACCGGCCTTGGCCATGCCGGCGATGATCGCCCACAGCAGCAGCATCACCAGAATGCCGAGCACGAAGCCGGCGATCGGCGAGGTGATCATCGGCAGGAACACCTTCCACAGCAGACCCTTGTTCTGGGCCCAGGTGCCGATGCGTTCGGACCAGATCAGCGCATCCCAGTTGTTGTGGGCCGCGGCCAGGCCGGCGCCGCACAGGCCACCGATCAGGGCGTGCGAGGACGACGACGGCAGCCCCTTCCACCACGTGATCAGGTTCCAGATGATGCCGCCCAGCAGCGCGCACAGGATCACCTGCGGGGTCACATCGACCACGTTGGTGTTGAGCAGGCCCGAAGCGATGGTCAGCGCCACGGCGGTGCCGGTGAGCGCGCCGATGAGGTTCATGAAAGCGGCGAGCATCACCGCCCAGCCGGGCGAGAGCACTTTGGTCGCCACCACGGTGGCGATGGAGTTGGCGGTGTCGTGGAAGCCGTTGATGAACTCGAAAACGAGCGCGGCCAGGATCACCACCAGGACAAGGGTCAGCATGCTGTGGCGTCCGTCAGCTGTTCTTCAGCACGATCTGGTAGGCCACCACACCGGCCTCGCGGCAACGGTCGATGGCCTTTTCCAGGATCTCGAAGAACTCCTTGAGCAGGAACATCTGCAGGTTGTCCAGGCGGCCGGAGTAGATGTCGCGGTACAGCTCCAGCATCAGCCGGTCGGCCTCGTTCTCCAGCGAGCGCAGCCGCTCGTTGAGCGCGGTCATCCGGTCCAGGTTCATGTGGCGCAGGTCGTTGACCATCTCCACCACCACGCTGGCGGCCTGCTCGAGCATCGCCGCGCGCGGCGCGAAATCGATGTGCTCCAGGTGCTTGGTGGCCAGCGAATAGCGGTCGGCGAACTTCTCGACCTGCTTGGGAATCTTGTACAGCGCCGAGCCCAGCGCTTCGATGTCCTCGCGCTCGATCGGGGTCATGAAGCTGTCCACCAGCGCCTGGCTGATCTTGTCCGAGGCGGCGCGTTCGCGCAGGCGGGCCAGCTTGAAGGCGTCCAGCGCAGGCTGGCGGTCGGCGTCGCGGAGCATCGCGTGCAGCGCCTTGGCGCTGTCCTGGGCGGCCTGGGCAGCCTCGTCCAGCAGGGTGTAGAACTGTTTGCCGGAGCCGAAAATGGTCTGCAGAGAGAACATTGAGAAACCTATTCGCCGTCGAGGAAGGACGGCACCGGGCGGAATTATGACGGTTTGATGTCCAATCCGGGTACTCCCCGTCATCTTCACGCTGGAATGGCCCAGTCTGAACGACTCTGGTTGCTCCCCTGCCCCGGCCTTTTGTTAAGATGCGCGGGCGCCTTCGGGCGCACTCTATGGACGACGACCCTTACCCCCCGCCGCACCGCCGCGCTTACGCGCCCTCCGGTAGCCGACATCGCTTGAACACGCCCTCCCTGCCACCAACCGGGGACGACGCCCGTGTTTGAACTGATTATTGTCCTGGCCTTGATCCTGCTCAACGGCTTCTTCGCCATGTCCGAGATGTCGGTCATGACCTCGCGCAAGAGCCGTCTCAAGCAGATGGCCAGCACCAGCAAGCGCGCCGAACGCGCCCTGGAACTCTCTGAAAAGCCGGAAAGCTTCCTCTCCACGGTCCAGATCGGGATCACCCTGATCGGCATCCTGACCGGTGTGTTCGGAGGCGAGGCGATCGGCCTGGCCATCGCGACGTGGCTGCACGGGATGTTCCCGGCCTTCGCCTACTCGGGGGAAGTGGGCAAGGCGCTGGCGGTGGCCCTGATCACCTTCCTGACGCTGATCTTCGGCGAACTGGTGCCCAAGCGGCTGGCGATCACCCGCTCGGAGGACATCGCCGGCCTGGTTGCCTGGCCGATGGGCTGGCTCTCACGGATCGCCTTCCCGGCGGTCTGGCTGCTCTCGCACAGCACCCGGCTGGTACTGCGCGTGCTGGGCCTGGGCAAGGATGAGGCCGCGTCGGTGACCGAAGAAGAGATCCGCATGCTGGTGGCCGAGAGCCACGAGGCCGGCGTGATCGACGCGCACGAGCGCGACATGATGAACCGGGTGATGCGCCTGGGCGACCGCACCGCCGACAGCCTGATGACCCCGCGCAACCGGATCGCCTGGCTGGACACCGTGGCCGATCCGGAGAAGAACATCGCCACCATGCGCGAGAACGAGTTCTCGCGTTACCCGGTGTATCGCGACAACGACCAGGACATCGTCGGCGTGCTCGAGGTCAAGAGCCTGGTCACCCGACTGGTGCGCGATGACCATTCGCTGTTCCAGAACCTGCGTGAGCCGCTGTACGTGTCCGAGTCCACCCATGCGATGAAACTGCTGGAGATCTTCCGCGAGGAACAGCAGTCGATGGCGCTGGTGGTGGACGAGTACGGTGAAATCCAGGGCCTGGTGACAATCAGCGACCTGATGGGCGCGGTCGTCGGACGCCTGCAGTCGGTGGAAAACGTGGACGAGGACGCGCTGGTGGTCATGCGCGAAGACGGCTCGTTCCTGGTCGATGGCTCGCTGTCGATCGAGGACCTGCGCGAGCTGATGGGCAACGCCGAGTTGCCCGACGCCGAGGACGGCGACTACTACACCCTGGCCGGCATGTGCATCCATTACTTCGGGCGCATTCCGCACGCGGGCGAGTACTTCGACTGGGCCGGCTGGCGCATCGAGATTGTGGACCTGGACGGTGCGCGCGTGGACAAACTGCTGCTGCGCACGCTGTCCGAAGAAGAGGCCGATGAACTCACCGGCTGATCCGCATACGCCAGAACCGGGACGGGGCGAATACCGCAACGAGGGTATCCGCACGCTGCTTGCGATGTTCGATCACGGTGACCCGCAGGCACGGCTGCTGCTGGGCACCATCCTCCAGGACCTGCAGGAGAGCGCGTTCGGGGTGTTCCTGTTCGTGGCGATCCTGCCGGCGTTCATTCCCGTTCCCGGCGTGGCCGGCGCCGTGAGCGGTCCGCTGATCCTGTTGATCGGTGCGCAGATGCTGTTCGGCCTGCGTCGGCCGTGGCTGCCCAAATTCATCGCCCGCCGTGGGCCCAGGCGCGGCACCATGCACCGCTTCCTGGCGCGTATCGACAAGCCGCTGCGGCGCCTGGACCGGCTGCTGAAGCCGCGCATGCCGGCCTTGGTGGTGCCGTATCCGGCGCATGCGTTCACCGGACTGCTGTTGATCCTGGTGGCGGTGCTGCTGTCGCTGCCGATTCCCTTCACCAACTATCTGTTCGGCTTCCAGCTGCTGCTGTTCGCGCTGGCACTGCTCGAACGCGATGGGATGTTGATGCTGTTCAACTGGATCGGCGCGGTCGCCGCCGTGCTGTTCTTCGGATTCAGCTCGGGCCAGTTGCTGAGCTACACGGTGGAGCAGTTCCAGCGCTGGTTCTGATGCGCCGGGTGGAGCCGACCGTGGGTCGGCTGCACCTCGGCCGCCGGGACGTTACGCCCCGGGCTTGAGATCCACGGTGCCCGTATCGGACAAGGTACCGGGATCATCGGTCACCGCCGACAACACGAAATACAGCGCCTTGCCCAGCAAGCCGCCCGGGCCATCCCAGTATTCGGCCGATTCGGCGCTGACGTGGATCAGGCGCAGGTTGGGATCGTCCTTGCCGCCCGGGAAGAACAGCTTCATCGCCGGCGACCACAGTTCCTCGATCTTCGCGCGGTCATCCACCACGCGCGCGGTGCCGGAGACGGACACGTACGTGTTGCCCGACGGCGAGGAATAGGACACGTTGACGCGCGGATTGAGCGCCAGTTCGGCGACCTTGGGGCTGTCGGCTTCCGTGGCGAACCACAGGTCACCGTCGAATTCGACTTCCTGGGTGCCGAGCGGGCGGCTGTACAGACGCCCGTCGACGCCGACCGTAGTGAACATGGCGATGTCGACATCGCGGATCATGCCGGCGAGTTGTTTGATGTGCTGTTGGCGATCGAGCTCTGCCATGGGGTGACTCCTTGCAACGGGAACCACCATCACATCCGATCGGCAGCCACGGCCGCGTGAATCGCAGGGTCACGCCACCTTCGCATCGTGCGCCGGTGCAGCCACGCCATGCGCGGCTGCACCTTGAACGAGGCGGGGGTTACGTCAGCCACGCATGGCGTGGCTCCACCGTGGTGGTGGCGCGCGCTTACCCGTTCGCCTTCCACGCCTGCATCGCCAGACCGAACGAGCGCTTGCGCGCGGCGTGGTCGTAGATGTTGGCGGTGATCAGGATCTCATCGGGCTTGTGGCGCGCGGCGAACGCCGCCATGCCCTCGCCGACCTGGCGCACATCGCCCACTACCGCGCAGGCCAGCGCGCTCTGTACGCCCTGCTTTTCATGCGGCTGCCAGAACGCTTCGATGTCGTCGATCGGCGGCGGGATCAGGCCCGGCTTGCCACGGCGCAGATTGACGAAGCTCTGCTGCTGGGTGGTGAACAGGCGCTTGGCCTCCGTTTCGGATTCGGCGGCCACCACGTTCAGGCCGAGCACCGCATACGGCGCGTCCAGGTATTGCGAGCGACGGAACTCGCTGCGGTACACGGCCAGCGCCTGGTCCATCGCATCGGGCGCGAAGTGCGAAGCGAAGGCGAACGGCAGGCCCATCGCGGCGGCGAGGCGCGCACTGAACAGGCTGGAGCCGAGCAGCCACACCGGCACCGGGATGCCCGCGCCGGGCACGGCCCGCACCGCCTGCCCGGCCTGCGCCGGTTCGAAGTAGTGCAGCAGCTCGCGCACGTCCTGCGGGAACTGGTCGGCGCTGTCGAAGTAGCGGCGCAGCGCGCGGGCGGTGGGCTGGTCGGTGCCCGGCGCACGGCCCAGGCCGAGGTCGATGCGGTCCGGGTACAGCGAGGCCAGCGTACCGAACTGCTCGGCCACCTGCAGCGGCGAGTGGTTGGGCAGCATGATCCCGCCGGCGCCAACGCGGATGCGCCGGGTGCCACCGGCCACGTGGCCGATCAGCACCGCAGTGGCGGCGCTGGCGATGCCCGGCATGTTGTGGTGTTCGGCCAGCCAGTAGCGGTGGAAACCCCAGCCCTCGGCGTGCTGGGCCAGGTCCAGCATGTTGGCGAAGGCCTGGGTCGTGTCACTGCCCTCACAGACCGGGGCCAGATCAAGAATCGACAGTTGCATGCGCGCGTTCCATCCAGAAGTCATGCCACCGACATGGGGCCGGGGGCGAGGTGCCGCCAGTGCCGGCAGCGGGACGCTGATTCCTGCGGTTCGGGTTCGTGAGGTTGCCGGATGAGGCCCGGACCGCCAGTGGGCGGGTTGTGGCCGGTTGTGGATGGGTTGCCGAGCATGGCTCGGCACTACCTACCTGCGCGTGACCGCTTCGGCGTCGGCCGCATCAACCAGCGGCTTCAACTCGGCATCCAGCGCCACGCGCTCGTCGAACACGAAACAGCGGCCCGCATACCCTTCCCCGCCCACCGCTTCGAAGTAGCCCAGGATGCCGCCGTCCAGCTGCAGCACGTTGTCCATGCCGTCGTTGCGCATCCACAGCGCGGCCTTTTCGCAGCGGATGCCGCCGGTGCAGAAGCTGACCACGGTGCTGTCGCGCAGGGCCTCGCGGTGCGGGGCAAGCGCGTCGGGCAGGTCGGTGAACTTGGTGATCGGCAGCACCAGCGCATCCTCGAACGTGCCGTATTCGATTTCCTGGGTGTTGCGGGTGTCCAGCATCACCACCGGCTTGCCCGCATCGTCGTGGCCCTGACGCAGCCAGCGCTGCACGGTGGCCGGATCGACCGACGGCGCGCGCGGATAGGCCAGCGGCTGGCCGTCATCGATGCGGAAGCTGATGATTTCCGGCTTGACCTTGGCCTTGAGCCGGGCGAACGGCTGCATCTGGCTGTAGCTGGTCTTGACCCGCAGGTCGGCAAAACGCGGGTCGGCCCGCAGCGCGGCGTAGAAGCCGTCGATGCCCGGCGCGCTGCCGGCCAGGAACAGGTTGATGCCCTCGCCCGCGACCAGAATGGTGCCACGCAGGCCCGCGGCGGTTGCCCGCTCCAGCAGGGTCGCGCACAGCGCGTCCGGGTCGGTGATGGGGGTGAAGTGGTAGGCGGCGGTGTTGGCGATCATCGGCCCATTATAAATCGCGCCGGCCGCAGCGCCCGGCCCACTGCCGGCGGTGGTTCAGCCGCGCAGCAGCACGAACGGCAGCAGCACCAGCGCCGCCGCCGCCACCATGCCCAGCAGCATCGCCACCACGAACAGCGGTCGACGCTGCAGCAGGCTGGCGAAGGTTTCGGCGGTGCCATCACGCAGCGCGGCCTCCCGTTCGGCGCGCACGCGCACGCCGCGGGCCTCCTGGTAGGGCGCCATCAGCGCCTTGGCGCGCGGCAGGTCCTCATTGTCGCGGATCCAGATGCCGCCCCAGGAAATGCCCCACGGGCTGGGGTCGGTGCGGTAATGGGCGATGCCCGCCTGGTCCAGCAGGGCGGTCACGTCCTGGATTTCATCGTCCGCGACGTTGCGCAGGTTGAGCAGCAGTTTCGACATGCCCCATGATAGCGCCCGGCGATGCGCTACCCTTGCGTCCCGTTTTTGCGATCCGGAGCCGCCATGCGTCGCCTGTCCTCCTACCTGCTTGCTCCCTTGGCACTGCTGGCGCTCGCCGGCTGCACCCCGCCTGGCCCGCCGCCGGGTGGCAGCATCGCCCAGTTCGAGAAGATCGATACCCAGCCGGGCACCGGTGCCGAGGCCACGCCCGGCAGCAAGGTGACCGTGCATTACACCGGCTGGATCTACGACGAGCGCGCCGCCGACAAGCACGGCGACAAGTTCGACAGCTCGGTCGACCGCGGCGAACCCTTCACCTTCAACCTTGGCGCGGGCCAGGTCATCAAGGGCTGGGACGAAGGCTTTGCCGGCATGAAGGTGGGCGGCAAGCGCACCCTGATGATCCCGGCCGAGTATGGCTACGGCGACCGTGGTGCCGGCCCGATCCGCCCGGGTTCTTCGCTGGTGTTCGATGTCGAGCTGCTCGACGTCACGCCGAACTGAGTCTGCCGCATGCGTAGTCCAGACACCGCGGCGCGACGCGTGGCGATCATCGGCGGTGGCCCGGCCGGGCTGATGGCCGCCGAAACCGTGCGCGCGGCCGGCCACCACGTCGATGTGTATGAGGCCAAAGGGTCGCCGGGACGCAAGTTCCTGATCGCCGGCAAGGGCGGTTTGAACCTGACGCATTCCGATCCGCAGGATCTGTTCGTGTCGCGCTACCGCGAGCGCGCGGCCGAGGTGGGTGCATGGCTGGCCGATTTCGACGGGCCGGCGCTGCGCGAGTGGGCGCGCGGGTTCGGCGTGGACACCTACGTGGGCAGCTCGGGCCGGGTGTTCCCGGTCGACCGCAAGGCCGCCCCGCTGCTGCGCGGCTGGGTGCGACGCCTGAAGGAACAGGGCGTGCGCCTGCATGTGCAGCACCGCTGGACCGGCTGGCGGGACGATGGCGCGCTGCGCTTCGACACGCCCGACGGCAAGGTCGGCGCACACGCCGATGCGGTGGTGCTGGCGATGGGCGGCGGCAGTTGGCCCGAGCTGGGTTCCGACGCCGCGTGGGTGGCGCCGCTGGCCGCGCGTGGCGTGGATATCGCCCCCCTGCAGCCGGCCAACTGCGGCTTCGACATCGACTGGACCGCCTACTTCCGTGAACGCCAGGCGGGCGCCCCGTTGAAGCCGGTGGTGGCCTACTGGACCGCACTGGACGGCCAGCCCCGGTCGCAGCAGGGCGAGTGCGTGATCAGTGCCGACGGCATCGAAGGCAGCCTGGTCTACGCGATGGCCGCCGACCTGCGCGACACCCTCGCCCGCGACGGACAGGTGCAACTGCACCTGGACCTGCTGCCGGGCCAGACCGAAGCGCAGGTGCTGGACAAGCTGCAGCGTCCGCGCCAGGGCCGCAGTTTCGGCGAGCACCTGCGTCGCCAACTGGGCCTGGGCGGGGTCAAGTCGGCGCTGCTGTTCGAAATACTGGGCAAGGACGCCGGGCAATTGCCGGCGCCGCGCATCGCCGCCGCGCTCAAGCGCCTGCCGGTCCCGCTGCTGCGCCCGCGTCCGATCGCCGAGGTGATCAGCAGCGCCGGCGGCGTGCGGCTGGAAGCGCTCGATGCGCAGTTGATGCTGCGGGATCTGCCGGGCACCTTCTGCGCCGGGGAGATGCTGGACTGGGAGGCGCCGACCGGTGGCTATCTGCTGACCGCGTGCTATGCGAGCGGATTGCGTGCGGGACGTGGGGTAATCGAATACCTGCGGAAGCTGTGACCGGTAGTGCCGGCCGCTGGCCGGCGCTTTCGGGCATTACCCGCGTTGCATGCGTACCGAGGCCAGGGCGACGCCGCTGGGGTGCGGGTAGCTTTCTTCGCGCAGGGGCTTGAATCCGGCCCGTAGGTAAAACGGTACCGCGTTGAGCGAGGCCGACAGCAGCAGCGGGCGGGTCGGATCGGCCAGTACCTGCAGCGCGTGCATCAGCACGCTGCCGATGCCACGGCCGCCGCAGTCGGGGTCGACGAACAACGCATCGATCTCGTTGCCCTGCTGATCGATCACGCCGTAGCCCAGCAGCGTGCCCGCATCGTCTTCGGCGACGATGCAGCCGCCCTGCCCGATCAGATCACGGTAATGCGCCGGCGGCGGCGAGGCGGCCCACGGCGCGATCACCTCGGGCGGATAGGCTGCGCTGCACAGTTCGCGCACGCAGCGCGTGCGCAGCACCCACAGGGCATCGGCCTCCTCGGGGCGTCCACGCCGCACGGTCGGGCCCTGCCCGGTGGCAGGCGCCTCCTGTGGCGGTCGGATCGCACCGGCCATCAGCGCGACTTGCTCGTGCGCAGCGCCTGGATCCGCGCCGGCGGCTGGAACGAGTCACTGCGCGCATCGCCCCAGTAATCATGGAACACGGCGTGGTCGGGCACCTGCCGCAGCAGCTCGCCCGGACTCAGGTAACGGTACAGCGAGGCCAGCGAGCGGATCTCCACCGGCGACACCCGCCGCAGGATGTGCTCGGGTCCCAGCTCGGACGGGTGGTTCAGGCCGGCCGCGCACAGCAGGTCGCGCAGCGCGCGCACGGTGTTGTCGTGGTAGCTGTGCACACGGGTGGCCTTGTCCGTGGCATCGAGGTGACGCCAGCGGTTCGGGTTCTGGGTGGCGATACCGGTCGGGCACTTGTCGGTGTGGCAGCTCAGCGACTGGATGCAGCCCAGCGCGAACATGAAGCCACGCCCGGCGTTGCACCAGTCCGCGCCGAGCGCGATGGTGCGGGCGATCTCGAACGCGCTGGTGACCTTGCCCGCCGCGCCGATCCTGATGCGCTCGCGCAGGTCCAGCCCGACCAGGGTGTTATGCACCAGCAGCAGCGCTTCGTGCATCGGCACGCCGACATGGTCGACGAACTCGGCCGGGGCCGCGCCGGTGCCGCCTTCGGCGCCATCGACCACGATGAAGTCCGGCAGCAGCCCGGTTTCCTGCATGGCCTTGGCAATGCCGAACCACTCCCAGGGGTGGCCGATGGCCAGTTTGAAGCCGACCGGCTTGCCCCCGGAAAGCTCGCGCAGCCGCGCCACGAACTGCAGCAGCTCCACCGGGGTATTGAACGCGGAATGCTTGGACGGCGACACACACTCCACGCCCATCGGCACACCGCGGGTGATCGCGATTTCCGCGCTGACCTTGGCTGCCGGAAGCACCCCGCCATGGCCGGGCTTGGCGCCCTGCGACAGCTTGATCTCGATCATCTTGACCTGGTCATGGGTGGCGTTGGCGACGAACTTCTCTTCGCTGAAACGCCCGTCATCGCCACGGCAACCGAAGTAGCCCGAGCCGATTTCCCAGACCAGATCACCGCCCATTTCGCGGTGATACGGCGAAATCGAGCCTTCGCCGGTGTCATGGTAGAAACTGCCACGCCGCGCGCCTTCGTTGAGCGCGCGGATCGCATTGGCCGACAGCGAGCCGAAACTCATCGCCGAAATATTGAACACGCTGGCCGAATACGGCTTGGCGCAGTTGGGCCCGATCAGCACGCGGAAATCGCTGTGTGCGATCTCGGTCGGCGCCAGCGAATGGTTGATCCATTCGTAGTCCACCGCATAGGTGCTGCGCAGCGTGCCGAACGGCACCACGTCCATTTCATTCTTGGAGCGCTGGTAGATCAGCGCGCGTTGCTGGCGCGAGAACGGCACGTCCTCCAGATCGCTCTGCACGAAGTACTGGCGGATCTCCGGACCGATCGATTCCAGCCCATAGCGGAAGTGCGCCATCACCGGGTAGTTGCGGCGCAACGTGCTGCGCTTCTGCAGCAGATCCCAGGTGCCCAGAATCGCGAGCGCGGCGGTCACGCCCACCCCCCAGTACCACGCCGGCCAGATCGTGGCCAGCCACAGGCACACGGGAAACAGCAGGATGGCGAGCATGTAAACCAGATAACGATGCATGGCTTTCCTCGATCAATAACGCGTTCGAGTCTACAACCGGCCGTCCACCACGTCCCGCGGCCATACCGATTTGACGTCATAGACCACGCCGCCGGGCGTGAGCAGGGCACGGATGGCGGTGGCGTCGAACGCCCGGAACTGTTCGTGCGCCACCGCCAGCACCACCGCGTCGAACGCGCCGGGTTCGGCCCGCTCCACCCAGTGCACGCCACTGCCGGCCAGCGCCGCCGGGCCCACCCAGGGGTCCTGCACGTCCACGTGCGCACCGCTGGCCTGCAGCGTCTGTGCCAGTTCCAGCGCGCGGCTGTTGCGCAGATCCGGGCAGTTTTCCTTGAACGTCACCCCGAGCACCAGGATGCGTGCGTCGGCCGGTGCCTTGCCGCGCTCGGCCAGCAGGTCCAGCACCCGCTGCGCCACGTGCGCGCCGACCCGGTTGTTGACCTGGCGGGCGGTGTGGATCAGATCGGGGTGATAGCCCACGCTCTCGGACTTGTGCAGCAGGTAGTAAGGGTCCACGCCGATGCAGTGGCCGCCGACCAGGCCGGGCCGGAACGGCAGGAAATTCCACTTGCTCCCCGCCGCGTCGAGCACGTCCTGGGTATCGATGCCGAGCCGGTCGAAGATCAGCGCCAGCTCGTTGACCAGGGCGATGTTGACGTCGCGCTGGATGTTTTCGATCACCTTGGCCGCTTCGGCCACGCGGATCGACGGTGCTGGCCAGGTGCCGGCGGTGATGATGCCGGCGTACAACGCATCGACCACCGCAGCGACCTCGGCGGTGGAGCCGGAGGTGATCTTGCGGATGTCCGCCAGGCGCCGCTGGCGATCACCCGGATTGATCCGCTCCGGGCTGTAGCCGCAGTAGAAATCCTCGTTGAAGCGCAGGCCGGACCCCGCTTCCAGCAACGGCACGCACACTTCCTCGGTCGTGCCCGGGTACACGGTGGATTCGTAGATGACCAGATCACCCGGCTTGAGCACGCCGGCAATCAGCGTGGAGGCACTGCGCAGCGGCGCCAGATCGGGCTGTTCGAAAGCATCGATCGGGGTCGGCACGGTCACGATGTACACGTTGCATCCAGCCAGCTCGGCAGGATCGTCGCTGTAGCGCGCCTGCACCGCCGCCGCCAGTTCGTGGGCTTCGGTCTCCAGAGTGTGGTCGTGGCCGCGCTGCAGTTCCAGCACGCGCGCGCGATCGATGTCGTAGCCCAGCGTGGGTTGACGGCGCCCGAAGGCAACGGTCAGCGGCAGGCCGACGTACCCCAGGCCGATCACCGCGATGCGTGCCTGTACGGCAGCGCCCACCGCAGCGCCCATCAGCTCTGGCTCCGCGCGGGGCGGGTTCGGACAAGGGAACGCAACAGGCGGGAAGAACTCATGGAGGGGGCGACGCCAGGGAACGAGTAATGCAAGCCTAACGCGGGAGTGCCGCCGCCACAAAGAACAAAGCCGCCGCCCGCGGAGAGTACGGACGACGGCCAACAAGTGGTCCAGCTGCGGTTACTACCCTTTCAGAACAGCCTGACGGAATTTCCGCAGGACCGGTCACAGCTGGTAGGAAGATAGTAGGCAACCACTCGTGAGTATCGTGTTACGAGGACAGAATCCTTCCGTTACGAGCCCAGCATCACCGCCGCCGGCTCCAGCTCACCGGAAACACCGGTCCACAATTCGAGCAGTCGCGCAAAGCCGACCGGGCCCTGGTCATGGGCCGGTGCTGCCACGCTGAAATCCTCCCACGGCCGTTCGATCATGCCGGTGAGCACAACCGGCTCGATCGCGGCGGAGGCCATTGTCCAGCGCGGGAAATGCCGCGTCGCCACCGCGCCCCGCGCCAGCTCGCGCAGGTAAAGATGGCTGCGCGCATTGACCACCCGCTGGTAGACCGAATCGACGCCGTCTTCGGGTCCTTCGAAGTACTGCAGGAAACGGGTGCCGTCGAACATCAGCACCCCGGTGACGCCGGCCACCTTGTTGAAACTGGATGCCGCCATCAGGATCCGATCGATATCCGACGCTTGGATCCCCTCGAAAGCGACACTGGTATAGGCGATCGCACGCAAAGGCATGCAGGTGTAGCCCCCTGTTGACTGCCCTGACTATGCCACGAACCTGTACGCCTAGATAGATGAAAACTGTGCGCGCCAGCACACGCCGACCTGCGTCCGGATGCCGCAGGCTCAGGGTGCTTCAACCCGGTATCCGGCCTGCTCCAGACGGGCCAGATAGCCACCGGGCTGCACGAGCGAATGCACCGGGACGACCGCGAACGTGGTCGCGTTGCGGCCCAGTGCCGCGCGCGCCATCTGCAGCCATTTGTCGGCCGCCTGCTGCTCCACGCCCGCCAGCCCGCGGCGTCGGCCGAACTCGCTGTCGGCCACCGCCCCGACACACGCGTCGTACTGGCTCTGCACCGCCAGCCGCTGCAGCGCCTCGGTGTCGCCCATCGACCAGGCATTGGCGCGTTCCACCAGCAGCGGCAGCTGGTGCTCCACCACGTCCAGCGTGCGCTGGAAGCACTGCACGTCCTGCAACGTGCTGGCGCGCACTTCCTTCAGGGCCTGGCGCGGATCATCGACCTTGATCACCACCCGGGTCACCACCGGCTTCAACCCGCGCGACTTGTAGGCCTTTTCCAGGATGGCCGATACCGGCGTGCCGCGGCCGAGCCCGACCGACTTCAACGCCTCGGCATACAAGCGGGTCGCCGCGACCAGCGGACGGTCCTTTTCCACCCCGCCATCGCGCCCCAGATAGCGCTGCTTGAGTGGCAGCCAGCGGGCATACAGCGGTGCCGGCAGGATCTCCTCGAGCCGTCGTCCCTGCGGATCGTGCGCGGCTTTCATGGCCGAGGGCAACAAGGTCAGGCCCTTGAACAAACCGACATCGGCATCGACAGTCCAGCCCGGCGCGCCGAGCACTTCGCCGGCGCTGGCGATCACCGCCTGGACCTCGTCGGCGCGCCACTCAAGCTTGGCCGGTAGCGGCGATACCGTGCCCAGAATCCACAGCACGTGCCCGTCGGCGGCGCTCACCTTCCACATGCCCGGTCCGGGTTGTACGCCGGACACCACCACCGGCGCCAGGTCGACCACCGTCGGCGGCGCACCGTGGGGCGGCGCCTGCGCCTGTACACCCGCCGCGCACAGCATCGCTGCGGCCAACACGCCTGCCATCCCTGTCCGTGCCTTGCTCGCCATGCTGCCGTTGCCTGTGTCGGGGTCGAGCGCAGCCTACGGGGACGCGCGCGCGGCTGCGTAAAGTTTGCGTTTGGCCGCCGCACGCATAATGCAGCGACCGGTCACAAGGAGAATGCCCATCGATACCCTGCGCAATGCCGAGGCCCTGGCCCGCCGCGCCCACGCCAGCCAGATCGACAAGGCCGGCCAGCCCTACATCGGCCATGTCGCCCGCGTGGCGGCCCGCGTGCGGGGGGACACCGACGCCGAGGCGGTGGCCTGGCTGCACGATGTGGTCGAAGACTGCCCTGCGTTCGCTGCGGAAGTGGGCGCGTTCCCGGCGCACATCCGTGCGGCGGTGCGTTGCCTGACCCGGCGCGAGGACCTGCCGGCGGAGGACTACTACGCCGCCATCCGCGCCAACCCGCTGGCGTTGAAGGTCAAGCTGGCCGACATCGCCGACAACAGCGACCCGGCGCGCCTTCGCTACCTTGCGGCCGACGTGCAGCAACGGCTGGCCGACAAGTACGCCCACGCACTGCGGGCACTGGGCGCCGCGCCGCCGTCCGTGCCGGTCTGACTGCCGCCCGGCACGGTGGCGCGCGCCGTCATCGCCAGGCCGGCGCGTCCCGGTAAGGCTCTTCGAAGGGACGGAAATCCTGCTCGGCCAACGCGCCCGCCACCCACTGCTGTACGCCCGGCAAGGCCCGCACCGCATCCAGGTAACGCTGCACGCGCGGCGTGACCGGCAACGCATAAGTTGCCAGGCGCATCACCACCGGTGCGAAGAACGCATCGGCGATGCTGAAACGATCGAACAACAGCGCACCGTCATGCCGCGCCAGCAGGCCCTCCCACAGCGACTGCAGCCGCTGCAGATCTTCCACCACCGCTGGTTGCTCACGCAGCACGCGTGCGCCAACCTCGGGCAGGCCAGCCTCGATGTTCATCGGGAAGTACTGGCGCAACGCACCGAAGCCGCTGTGCATCTGCGCGCAGACGCTGCGTGCGTGGGCGCGCTCGGCCACCGCTTGCGGCCACAGGTGCGTGTCCGGGAAACGTTCGGCCAGGTACTCGGCGATCGCCAGCGTGTCCCACACCACCAGATCGCCCTCCACCAGCACCGGCACCGTGGCCGCGGGCGACAGCGCCGTGGCCTGGCGCTTGAACTGCGAATCCGGATCGAAACTGTCGAAGCGCAGCAACACTTCATCGAACGCGATCCCGGCCTGGGTCATCAGCACCCATGGGCGCATCGACCAGGACGAGTAGTTCTTGTTGCCGATGTAGAGGGTGAGCATGGCGGTCGCTGCGTGGCCAGGAGGGAACCACCATGCTAGCGGCAAACATCGCCGCGGTTACGTCACACCGATGGTGCCCGGAGCCGGAATCGAACCGGCATGGAGTTGCCTCCGGCGGATTTTAAGTCCGATGCGTCTACCAGTTTCGCCATCCGGGCCACGGCGCGCATAGGGTGCCTGATCCGGCCCGATTTGGGAATGCAACGGCTCAGGGGTCGGGCATGCTCACCTGCGAGGGGTCGTCCGGGTGGTAGAGGATGCGGGCCCGTTCGCGTGGCACGCGGCCCAGGTCCAGCAGGCTGAAAACCTTGCGCACGGTGGCGGCATGCGTGCGGCCCTGGCGGTCCTCGAACGCCAGGCTGAATTCGAACTGCGGTCGCTGGTTGATCTCGGTGCCGGTCTCGCGGACCTGCACGACCCGGGCCTCGGTGCCGATCCCGCGGTAATTCAAGGCCTCGGCGCGGCGATCGATCCCGACCACGCGGGTGAACAGCCACCCCAGCAGCAGGTAGAAACACAGGCTCGCGGGCATGACGATCAGCGGGTGCCACAGTTGCAGGAAGGTCCATCCCTGCCCCTGGCCCTGGTCGCGCCACGACCACGCGTAATACCCCAGCAACAGCGCCAGCAGCAGCACCCCGATCACGCCGCGGCGGATCACCCGGGCATGGTCCACTTCGGGCATCGCCGCTTCCAGCAGCAGATTCGGGTACCGCCCGGGATCGTCGCTGAGCAGCGCGTCGACGGTATTGCCCACGGCAAAACGCTGCAGCTGCGGCTTGCTGTCCACGGCGAGCATCTCGTCCTGGATCGGCGTACCCGACAGGTTGTCGAAGGCCAGGGTCAGATTCCACACCGGCCAACCGCGCATCTGCCGTCCGGTGTCCTGCGCGTTGACCACGCGCGCGCGCCGGCGGATCGCCGCGCGCTGGATCGCGTGCGAACGCGCCCGCGCTCGGAACGGCGCGACCAGCAGCGTCCACACGTACGCCCACGCCGGCACGGCCCAC
The DNA here is from genome assembly GCF_031995405.1 of Stenotrophomonas sp. Taxonomy (GTDB): domain Bacteria; phylum Pseudomonadota; class Gammaproteobacteria; order Xanthomonadales; family Xanthomonadaceae; genus Stenotrophomonas. The sequence continues at coordinate 33,573 of NZ_DAMAGC010000008.1, forward strand.
AGCGCAATCGACAGCGCCAGCAACAGCCAGCCCCAGCGCGGTGCTACCCGGTCGACGTCGTCCACCGGATAGCCGAGGCCGTAGTAGAGGATGCACGGGAACGCGATCGCAAAGAACAGCAGGTAGGCCGCCCAGAAAAACAGCATCTTCTTCATCCACCGCTCCGCTCATCGAGGCCAGCGGAGCGTACTACAGCCGCGTGTCCGTCCCGATGACGCGTGCTCAGATGGCCCGCGAGTACCGCACCGGCTGGTCCGGGCGCGCCAGGTAGCGGTCGAAGCACATCGCCAGCAGGCGCAACAGCGGTCGGCCGCGTTCGGTGCTGCGCACCACGCCGTCGACATGCTCGGCCAGGCCATCGCGCTGCAGGGCATCGAGCCGGTGCAGCGCATCGGCGAAGTAGTCGTCGAAGTCCACGCCGTGGCGCCGGGCCAGCGCGCGACCGTCCACTTCCCCGTGGCACATCAGCTCGCCGATCAGCTCGGCGCGCAGCACATCGTCGGCATCCAGCTGCAGGCCGCGCCAGACCGGCAGCCGTCCACCATCCACCGCCGCCTCCCAGCCCGGCAGGTCGCGCGGGTTCTGGCTGTAGCTGTCACCGATGTGGCTGATCGCGCTGGCGCCCAGCCCGACCAGGTCGGTATCGGCATGGGTGGTGTAACCCATGAAATTGCGATGCAGCTGGCCCGCGCGCTGCGCCTGCGAGAGGTCTTCGTCGGGCAGCGCGAAGTGGTCCATGCCCACGTACTGGTAGCCGGCCAGCGACAGCCGGCGCACCGCCAGACCCAGCAGGGCCAGCTTCTGTTCGGGACTGGGCAGTGCCTCGTCGGGGATCTGCCGCTGTGCCTTGAACAGCTGCGGCAGGTGCGCATAGCCATAGATGGCCAGGCGGTCCGGGCGCTCGCGCAGCACCGTTTCCAGGGTCTGCGCGAAGCCGGCCAGGGTCTGGTGCGGCAGACCGTAGATGAGATCCACGTTGACCGAGCGCATCCCGTAATCGCGGCAGGCGCGCAGGATGTCCAGTGTCTGCTCCACGCCCTGCTCGCGGTTGATCGCGCGCTGCACCACCGGATCGAAATCCTGGATGCCCAGGCTGGCGCGGTTGAAGCCAAGCTCGGCAAGCGTGGCGATATCGGCGCGGCTGACGAAGCGCGGGTCCAGTTCGATCGAGAAATCGCGGCTGGCCGCGCTGCTGAAGCCGAACCGCTGGCGCAGGCCGTCGACCAGCTCGCGCAGCTGCGCGGCGGGCAGGAAGTTGGGGGTGCCACCGCCCAGGTGCAGCTGGATCACCTCACGCGAGGCATCGAACAACGGTGCGATCTGGTCCGCTTCGCTGAGCACGCGCGCAACATAGGCCACGCCCCTGCCGTGGTCGCGGGTGATCACCCGGTTGCAGCCGCAGTAGAAACACGGGCTGCTGCAGTACGGCACGTGCACATACAACGACAACGGACGGGCGCCGGCGTTGCTGGCGCTGATCGCCGCCCGCAGCTGGTGTTCGCCGAAGCCATCATGGAAATGCGGCGCGGTCGGATAGGAGGTGTAGCGCGGGCCGGGCCGGTCGTGGCGACGCAGCAGTTCCGGGTCGAAGTGCCAGGCAAGCCCGGCGGCGGCAGGCGAGATCGTGTCCATGCCTGCAAGCTTGCGCGCGTATCCCGGCGCGCGCATTGCGCCAGATCAATCCAGCCGCGACGCCCCGACCACGGGCAGCTGTGGCCAGCGCAGCATCTGGAAGCGGCGCCAGAAGGTATCGGCGATGCGCGCGGCGACATCGTCGGCCAGGCGCTGCATCGGCGGATTGCCGCATTCGGCGGTGGTCTGCCGGAACAACGCCAGCCACCGGTCGAACAGATCGCGGTCCAGCTCGTCCATGGCCATGTGCTTGGGCATCGGCGCGCCGCTGAAGCGACGGGTGCCACGCAGCATCGCCGACCAGAAATCGACCAGCTGCGCCAGGTGCGCATCCCAGTCGTCCACGCGCGCGGCGAACACCGGGGCCAGCCGGGGTTCGTCGCGCACGCGCGCATAGAAGTCGTGCACCAGCCGGGTCACCTGCTGTTCGCTGCACAGCGCCAGCGAAGGCGTGGGCAGCGGGGAGGGGGATGGATCGGGCATGGCATTCCTCGACGGCCGATGGTGCGCAGCATGCGCGCAGGGGCCGCGCAGCGGCTTGATCAGGATCAATGTCGGGGTGGATCGCGCGCCCTAGTCTGTGCGTACAGACAGGCGCCGCGCACCCGGTTCATGACGGCCCGGAGTATAGCCGCGCCCTGCCCCTCCCTCCTGACCGTGGCTGCAATGACCGACCTGCACGACCCGCCCGAGGCCAGCCGGCGCCGGCTGCTCATTCAGCACTGCGGCGCCATCCTGTGGCCCAGTTTCGTCGCCGCCGGCCTGGCCAGCATGGTGTTCTTCGCCTTTGTCGATCCGCTGCGGTTGCGTGACATCAGCTTCCCGCAGCACGCAATCAGCCGCGAGCTCGGCTATACGCTGGGATTCTTCATGTTCTGGGCGGTGACCGCTGCAGCCAGCAGCGTCACCTGGTACCTGTTGCGGCCGCTGCGCCGCAACGACGACGATGTGCCACTGGGCTGACCATGCCCAGCCGCCTCCACCTGCATGTGGTCCCGCCGTCTGCAGCGCCGCTGCCGCGTCCGCGCGCTGCGCTGCGCTGGCGCGCGCTGCTCTGGTCCGCGCTGCTGGCCGGGTTCTATCTGCTGCCGTGGCTGCGCTGGGAGGGCCGCCAGGCGCTGTTGTTGGATCTGCCGAACCGGCGCTTCGACCTGTTTGGACTGACCCTGTGGCCACAGGACCTGGGCGTGCTGCTCGGGCTGCTGGCGGTCCTGGCCGTCGGCCTGATGCTGCTGACCAACGTCGCGGGACGGGTCTGGTGCGGCTACGGCTGCCCGCAGACGCTGTGGAGCGGCATGTTCGGCTGGATCGAGCGCAGCAGCGCCCGGCACCTGCGTCGGCCAGCGCTGGCGCGCGCGGTGAAGCACCTGGCCTGGGCGCTGCTGGCACTGTGGACCGGGGTGACCTTCGTGGGCCTGTTCAGTCCCATCCATGACCTGGTCGCGGGCCTGTGGCCACCGGCATGGCGTGGCTGGCAGACGTTCTGGGTGATGTTCTATGCGCTGGCCACGTGGGGCAATGCCGGCTTCCTGCGCGAGCAGGTGTGCATCGACCTGTGCCCGTATGCGCGGCTCTGCCCGAGCCTGTGCGACGCCGATACGCCGCAGGTGCACTACGACGCACGCCGCGGCGAACCGCGTGGCCCGCGTGCCCCCGGACAGGGCGGGGTGATCCAGCGCGGGCGCGGCCTGCTCGATCCGGTCAGTGCCAGCGACTACGCCTTCCGCGCCGCGCATCCGGCCCTGGCCGGACCGATGCCGAACTTTCCCGAGGATCGTCTGGGCGATTGCGTGAACTGTGATGCCTGCGTGGCGGTCTGCCCGATGGCACTGGATATCCGCAGCGGGCCGCACCCCGATTGCATCGCCTGCGGCGCCTGCGTGGATGCCTGCGACGCGCAGATGCGCGCATGGCACTTCCCGACCGGGCTGATCCGCCCTGCCAGCCCCAATGGGGTACAGCAACACGCACGCCGCTGGCTGCGGCCGCGCACGCTGGCAGCGCTGGGCACCCTGCTGGTGCTGCTGGGTATCGGTGTGCTTCGGTTGTAGACCGCCAGACCCCCGCTCCCCGCCTGCCATCGATCGACGGCACCGGTCCCCCAACCGGTATCAGCGCGCGCGCGTGGTACGCGGCGGCACCATCTGCGCCCGCCGGACAATGCCGAGCTGCTCGATGATCAACGCCAGTTCGTTGGTGACCTGGGTACGACTGCGGCCCTTGGGCACCAGCCGTTCCAGCACCTGTTGATAGGTCGTCCAGAATTCCGGGCCGCAGCCATGCTTGCTGTAACTGGCTTCCAGCTCGGTGCGCACGCCATCAGCCAAGTCATGTACGCCGTATTGCATACGACCTCCCTTGGACTTGCCCCGCAGTGGAGACGAGCAACCACCCTGTTTGCAGCCTGCCGCGCAAAAACAACAAAGACAGCGAAGGATTCACTTGCATTTCACCCAAAATTTGCACGGTCTTCGCGCCAAGTCAACCGGCACACGGATCCGGGCAGCGGCGTCGCTGAACCGTTCACTCAACCTGCATCCCCCGAGGCAGGCAGCATGCGCCGTACTTGCTGACAACGTGATGTCAGTAGACCGCTGCAGGCGCAGCGATTCAAGCCCTTGCGACAACCGGTCGCAAGGGCAGCGCGGTCATTTCCGGCGGCGGCTGGCCGGCCGGACCACCGGATGGCTCAGGATGCCATCCGCCAGGCGCCGTAGAGGCCGATGGCGATCCCCACCAGCAGCAGTATCCAGACCAGCGGATTGAAGCGCTTGAGTGCCTTGCCCAGCACCAGCGAGAACCCGATGCCTGCCAGCCCGATCAACAACCAGATCACCCCGCTCACATTGCTGGGCGAATCCCAGAACGAACCGGGTACACCGGCGGCGGCGAACAACAGGGCCAGAGCCATGACAGAACCTCACAGGACAATCGATGCCCATCTTGGGCAGGCCATCGTCCTGAACGGGTGAAGGCCCCGACCGCCCACTGCTGCGATCAGCCGACGGCCTGCGCCTGCGGGGACACGCCGAACAAACGGGTCACCAGCGTCCGCAACTGCTCAAGTGCGCTGCCCGCGCCCGGACCGTCGTCCAGGCGACGCGAGAAGCCCGTCCAGTCGCCGATCGCCAACTGCTGGATCAGGCCAGCCTCGACGGCCAGCCAGCGCATGCCCCAATAAGGGAAGCTGCGCTCCGACACGGAGCCGCGGTTCAACTCGACGATGGCCTGGTGGCTGCGGGCGTGCAGGATGCGTTCGTGCACGGCGGCGATCCCATCCTCCGGCCCCTCGAAGTACTGCAGGAAGCGTTCACCATCGAACAGCAGCACGCCGGTGACCCCGGCCACGGCATTGAAGCGGGCCGCGTCCTCGACCAGCGCATCCAGACCGGCAGCCGACAAGCCGGCGGACGCCTCGCTGATGTAGGCGATCGCACGAAGAGGCATGGGCTTGATCCTGAAAATGACGCGTCATGCTGTCACTTTCAGCCACCTGAATAAAGTGCGCGGCTGAACAATTCATCATTTCAGCGGGGCAAACGCGCCAGCGTACGCTGCAGGATTTTCGGCTTGTCGAGGCTGGGTCGGAAACGCAGAAAGCCCGCTTTCGCGGGCTTTGAGCGTGTTTCGATCTGGAGGCCTGGACGGGAATCGAACCCATCTCAACGGATTTGCAGTCCGGTGCATAACCACTCTGCCACCAGGCCGGTGACCTTACCGCTTACCGGGACATCATACCCCGATAAAACAAGACCCCGAGAACGGGGCCTGGTCTGGATTTGGAGCGGGAAACGAGACTCGAACTCGCGACCTCAACCTTGGCAAGGTTGCGCTCTACCAACTGAGCTATTCCCGCAAAATCAGGCGCGTATCTTACCGAAACCACCGATAGCACACCAGCCTTTTCACACTTTTTTTCACATCCCAACGGCTAGGCCGCTCGGGACGCCCGCGTGCCACCGCGGAGAAAAACAAGGCCCCGAAGGGGCCCTGTCGAAATCTGGAGCGGGAAACGAGACTCGAACTCGCGACCTCAACCTTGGCAAGGTTGCGCTCTACCAACTGAGCTATTCCCGCAGACTTTCGCTTGCCCCGACCGCACCGCACCGTGAGGCGCTGGAGGCTGTCGGCCCATCGACCTGCGTCGAAGGAGCGCTATTGTGTCGGGATTCCTTCACGCCGTCAACAGCCGTGTTCAGCAGAAAGGACCCGCATCGGGAGATGCCTGCCGCGGCGATCGATTGCACGCACCGCCGGTGAGCAACGCGCCGTGCCGCAGGCGGACAGCCGCCCCGGCCGGCCCGGCCATTACGCGCCCACCCGCATGCCACGCCGATGGAAGTACACCTGCTCGGCCATCCGTCGCATCGCACCGGACCGCAACGCCGCATTGAGCGGCCAGTCCATCTGCAGGTGATCCATCGCCCAGCGCATCAGCCGCTTGCGACGGAACGCGGGGGCAGCCTGCCGCGCGACGGTTTCCGCCGGCGGTCCCTTGCCACGCAAGTGCAGCCCCGCCGCGTCGCCGACCGCCCAGCCATGTCGCCACGAGGAATGGATACCGCCGGCCGACAACGGCGAGACGATCCCGGCCGCATCGCCGGTAAGGATCACGCCGGAGGCGGTTATCGGTCCGTCCGGCAGCCCGCACGGCACCAGCCCCGCACGCGTGGCGCTGGGCCGTGCCGAAGTCGGCAGGCCGACCACGCTGCCCACGTGCTGGAGGAAGCCGGCCAGGTCCGGTTGCCGCGCGTTGGCCGCATCGTGGCGCAACGCCAGGCCTACCTGCACGCCGGTGGGATTCTGTGCCACCCAACCGATGTAGCCCGGGGCGAAGCGCTTGCTGGCAAAGCAGTGCAGCGCGCCGGCTTCGGCAAGCTGCACGCCGGCAAATTCCTGCTCGACGCCGTAGAGGTTGTCCCGCACCCGGCCCAGTCCGGTGCGCTGGGCAACGCGCGAGGTCGCGCCGTCGGCGCCGATCAGGTAACGCGTCCGCCCTGCCCCCTCGACCTGCCAGCCGTTGCCGTCACGCTGCGCCTGGGTGAACGCCTGCCCCAGCCGCAGCGCCACGCCGTTGCCGCGCAGTTCGGCAGACAACCAGCGCAGCAGGTTGGGCGTGTCGGTGGTCATGAAGTAGTACCCGGGCGCGGCCAGCAGCACGCTGCGCAGGTTCGGCGCGTACAGACGCACGCGCTCCACGCGCTGCAGCAGTTCGGCGGGCGCGCGTCCGAGCCAGGTCTGTTCGATCGCCTCCTTCACGATGATGCCGGTGGTATGCAGGCGCGCGCCGGGATCGGCCTTGCGCTCCAGCACGCACACGCGCAGCCCGTACTGCGCGGCGGCCAGTGCACAGGCCGCGCCGGCGAAGCTGGCGCCGATCACGACAAGGTCCCAGTCGTAGGCGGAAGAAGAAATGTCCATGCGTATGCCGTCCTGCGGAAGCGAGGGGCACAGGATCCGGGCGGCCGGCGGGGAGGCCATGAAGTGCCGGTGAAGTGGGTATGAAGCGTGCAGCCGGCCCTCGGCGTGGCCATGTAACAATCCAGGGCATGACGCTTGGCCTGCCCACGATCTCCCGCTACCCCCTCGCTGCGCGGTTCGGCGGCAGGGTCATCGGCTGTGTGACGACGAACGTGGTCTCCAACGCAATGATGATGCTGTCGCGTGGACACCCCCTGCCCTGGATTCGATCGTCAGGAGCTACGCAGCTGGTGCAGCGCCCGCACAGGAGGAGGTCGATGAAAACCACCCTGCGGGCCATCCTCGTCGCCGCCGGGCTGTTGCTGGGCGCGGCCGCATCGGCAGCGCCCGCATCGTTCGCGCTGCCGCACGCTGCACGGCTTGAAATTACCGTGGGCGATCGCCCCGGCGCACGCCTGCGCTCGGCATCGCGAAACAGCGCGTTGACCCTGGATGCGTCGTTGCGCCGCTTGATCGGGCGATCGACGGTTCTGATCCCGGCCAGCAACAGCGGTTTCGTGCTCGACACGCGCCCGGCCACGGTGCTGTATGTGCGGGTACCGTCCAATCCTTCCCGGCCGACGGGTTACTGCGGCGCGGGGACCGAAGACTATCTGGCGCTGCTGACCATCGAGGGCAACCGCGTGATACTGCTCGATCGGCTGCTGGTACAGAGTTGCCTGGACACGCTTGAACTGGGCGGCGAACTGGACGCGCCTTCGGGCAACGCGACGACGCTGCCGTTTCCGTGGGTGGCACGCCTGCCGGGGTCCGCACTGGAGGCAACGCAAGCGCGCTGCGTGCGCGTTGCGCAGGACAGGTTGGTAGTGGACGACTGCAACAGGATGGACGTCAGCCAGAAACCGTGAGGGCCAACAGCAGAAACGAAAAAAGCGACCCGAAGGTCGCTTTTTTCGTTGCACCACGCGGCGATGGATTGCCGGTGGAGACCGTATCTGGAGCGGGAAACGAGACTCGAACTCGCGACCTCAACCTTGGCAAGGTTGCGCTCTACCAACTGAGCTATTCCCGCTTGGGAGGCGAAATTCTACAACCAAATGCGCAGGTGTCAACAGCCCTCAGCCATTCTTTCTCGCGCGTGCGTTTTCACGCGCCGCACGTTCGTCCTCGCGCAGGCTCGGCCATGCCGCGTGCAGGTACTGCAGGCCGGAGAACAGGGTCAGGATCGAGGCGATCGCCAGGGTCCAATCACCAATGTGGAACACCGGGATGCCCATCCAGATCTCGTTCATCGGCGTATGCGGGGCTACCGAATAGAGCAGGCAAAGCAGCGCCACCATCTGCGCGGTGGTCTTGACCTTGCCGATCAATGCCACGCGCACCTTGGCGCGCTGGCCGATCTCGGCCATCCATTCGCGCAGTGCCGAAACCGCGATTTCACGGCCGACGATCACCGCCGCCCACACCGCCATCCACGCGGTGGGATGCCCCTGCACGATCAGGAACAGCGCCACGGCCACCATCAGCTTGTCGGCGACCGGATCCAGGAACGCACCGAAGGCCGACGCCAGGTCGTAGCGGCGTGCGATCCAGCCATCCAGCCAGTCGGTGATCGCGGCTAGGCCGAAGATCGCCGCGGAGGCGAAATTGGTCCATTTGTAGGGGAGGTAGAACACCAGTACCAGCACCGGGATCATCAGGATCCGCAGCAAGGTCAGCCAGGTGGGGAGGGTCAACTTCATCGCATCTCTCTACTCGCCCGCCGCGTCGGGCGTGGGCAGTCCATGAAGGTTAGCGTAGATGCGCGCAGCGAGGGCGTCATTGATGCCCTCCACTTTCGCGATTTCCGCTTCGCCGGCGGCCTTGAGCCCGACCAGGCCGCCAAAATGCTTGAGCAGGCTGGCGCGACGCCGTGGGCCGATGCCGGCGATATCTTCCAGCTTGCTGGTCATGCGCGCCTTCTGGCGGCGTCCGCGGTGGCCGGTGATGGCGAAGCGATGGGCTTCGTCGCGGACCTGCTGGATGAACTGCAGGGCCGGTGAAGCCGCCCCCGGACGCAGTTCGCGGCCATCGGGCAGCACCAGCGCCTCGTGCCCTGCCCTGCGCTCCACGCCCTTGGCCACGCCCACCAGCATCACCCCTTCCACGCCCAGGTCGGCCAGGGCCGCCTGCGCCTGGCCCAGCTGGCCGGCGCCGCCGTCGATCAGCAGCAGGTCCGGGAGCACGCCGTCTTCTTCCACCGCGCGGCGGAAACGGCGCTCGATGGCCTGGCGCATCGCGGCGTAGTCGTCGCCCGGCTCGATCCCACTGATGTTGAAACGGCGGTACTGGCTGCGTACCGGCCCGCTGGCATCGAACACCACGCACGAGGCCACGGTGGCTTCGCCCATGGTGTGGCTGATATCGAAGCACTCCACGCGCTTGACCTGCTCGGCCAGGCCGAGCATCTGTCGCAGGTCTTCGCTGCGCGCGTGCTGCGCGCTGCGGCTGGTCAACTCACTGACCAGCGTGATCTGCGCGTTGCGACTGGCCAGCTCGACATAGCCGGCGCGCTCGCCGCGCACGTTCCACTTCAACTGCACCTTGTATTCGGCCGAGGCCGACAGCGCCGATTCGATCAGGCTGGCGTCGGGGATCTCGCGGTCGAGCAGGATCTCGCGCGGCGGCGAGTGCTCCACGTAATACTGAGAGACGAAGGCGGCCAGCACTTCCTCGGCGCTTTCCTCGCCGTTGGTGCGCGGGTAGAACGGGCGCGTGCCGAGGTTGCGGCCGTCACGGAAGGCCAGCAGCATCACGCATGCATTGGCGCCCTGGGTGGCGCAGGCCAGCACGTCCAGATCAGCGGCACGGCCGTCCACGTATTGACGGGTCTGCATGCTGCGCAACGCGGTGACCAGGTCGCGCAGACGCGCGGCCTGCTCGAATTCCAGCGCTTCGCTGGCCGCCTGCATCTGCGTGCCCAGTTCGCGCGCGAGCTGGTCGCTCTTGCCTTCCAGGAACATCGACGCGCGGCGTACCGATTCGGCGTAGTCCTCGGCGCTGACCAAGTCCACGCAGGGCGCGCTGCAGCGGCCGATCTGGTATTGCAGGCACGGCCGCGAGCGGTTGCGGAACACGCTGTCCTCGCAGCTGCGCAGCTTGAACAGCTTGTGCATGAGATTGAGCGTGTCGCGCACGGCGGTCACGCCCGGATACGGGCCGTAGTAGCGTCCCGGCACCGCGCGCGGACCGCGATGCAGCGCGATGCGCGGCCAGTCCTCGCGGGTCAGCAGCACCTGCGGATAGGTCTTGTCGTCGCGCAGGGACACGTTGTAGCGCGGTGACAGCGACTTGATCAGCTGGTTTTCCAGCAGCAGTGCTTCGGCCTCCGAACGGGTCACGGTCACGTCCATGCGCGCGACCTGCGACAGCATCGACATGATCCGGGTGGTCTTGGGCGTGCCGTTGAAGTAACTGCCCACGCGATTGCGCAGCGCACGCGCCTTGCCGACGTACAGCAGGCTGTCGTCGGCGGCGTACATGCGGTAGACGCCGGGCGCGGTACTCAGGTGGGCCGCGAATGCCTTGCCATCGAAGGCCGGAGCGGTGGAAGCGGTCATTCGGTGATCGGCACGTCGCTCAGTACGCCGCTGACCGGGTCGAAACGCAGCACGGCATGCGCGTCGGTCTCGGCGATCCACACCGCCCCACCGCCCAGCGCCAGACCGGCCGGGCCATGCAGGCGACGCGGCAGTTCCAGCGTACTCAGTTCACCGCCGCCCAGGCGCAGCGTGCGCAGGCGCCCGTTGCCGGCATCGGCGATCCACAGCAGCGGCGCATCCGGGCTCAACGCGATGGCCTGCGGATACTGCAGCTGCGCCAGCGCGCGCGGGCCGTCCTGCTCGCCGAACGACCACATGCCCTGTCCGACCAGGGTCTGCACCAGATCGCCACGCAGCTGCATGGCACGGATCGACGAGCCTAGCGCGTCGCAGACGTACAGCACCTGCTGCACGGCGGCCAGCGAGGTCGGCTGGGCGAAGGCGGCGACATGGCCGCTGCCGTCGCGCTCCTCGATGGCACCGGAGCCGGCGCGCCACTTCAGGCTGCGCTGGCCAAGGTGATAGCTCCAGATGCGGTTGTCGCCGGCCATGGCGATGTGGATCTGGTTGTCGGCCACCGCCAGCCCCTGCGGGTGGTTCAAGGCCGCCTGGCGCGGCTGCTCGACCACGCCTTCGGTCGGCTCGCCGGGGCGGCCCGTGCCGCACAGCGTATCGACCTGGCCGCTGAGCAGATGGATGCGGCGCAGGGCGTGGTTGCCGGTGTCGGCCACGTACAGCCACTCGCGCTCCAGGGCCAGCCCCTGCGGACGGTGGAAGGCCGCCTCGCCGGGGCCGCCGTCCATGAAGTCGGCGGTGCCCAGCCCGAACTGGCGCAGCACGCGACCGCCGTGGCTGCACTCGAGGACGCGGTGATGGCCACTGTCGGCGATGTACAGACGTTCGGTAGTGACCACCAGCGCGGTCGGGAACAGCAGCGGCAGGCGCGGCTCGGGATGCAGTTCGCGGGCCCGCGACAGATCGTTGTCGGCCACGCGCGCGCCGTCTTCGCACAGCGCGTTCAGCGCCCGATCAAGCTCACCGCCGAAACCGACCAGGCGATCGCGTTCGCGGCCCTGCGCATCGAGCAGCACCAGCGTCGGCCACGCGGTCACGTTGAAGCGGCGCCAGCCATCCCAGTCCCCATCCAGCAGCACCGGGGCAGTCACGCCCTGGCGGCGCAGCAGCTTCAGCGCCTGCTCCGGGTCGCGCTCGCAGTCGAACCGCGGCACCTGCAGGATCAGCAACTGCAGCTTGCCGGGGTTGCGCGACTGCCACTGGGCCAGCTCGGCCAGGCGCTGGGCGCACCACACCGAGGCGGCATTGACGAAGGCCAGCACCACCGGCCGGCCGCGCAGCTCGGTCAGCGTGGTGGGTGGCGCGTTGAGCCACGTGGCAAATTCAGGCAGGTCCTGGACAGGCTGTACGTTCATGCCCCGATTATGCCGGAGTCGGCGTCATGCAATCGTCGTGCCGCGCCAGAATTGCGGCGGCCGGTGCCCCAGGCCCCGCCCGGCCGTGCGCTTACGGGTGCGCGGCCAGCCAGGCCTCGGCCCGGGCCAGGTCCTCGGGGGTGTCGATGCCCGGCGGGAACGCCGCCGGGGTCAACGCCACACTGATCCGGTGACCGGCCTCCAGCGCGCGCAGCTGCTCGAGCGATTCCAGCTGTTCCAGCGTGCCCGGCGGCAGCGCCGCGAACTGGCGCAGGAAGCCGGCGCGATAACCGTAGATGCCGATGTGGCGCAGCCAGTGCGCACCGGACAGGCTGTCGCGCGTGCGTGCGAACGCGTCGCGGTGCCACGGAATCGGCGCGCGGCTGAAGTACAGCGCATCCAGGTTCTGCTTGCGCACGACCTTGACCACGTTCGGGTCGAACAGGCTCTCGGCATCTTCCACCGGCGTCGCCAGCGTCGACATCTCCGCCCCGCTGCAGACCAGTGCCTCGGCCACAGCGAGGATGCCTTCGGCCGGCGCAAACGGTTCGTCGCCCTGCAGGTTGACCACCACCGTGTCATCGCTCCAGCCGGCCTGCGCCGCACATTCGGCGAGGCGATCGGTACCGGAGGCGTGGTCGGCCGAGGTCATCGCCACGCGCACGCTGGACAGGCCCTGCAGCGCATCGGCGATGCGCGCGTCATCGGTGGCCACCCACACCTCACGCGCGCCGGCCAGCAGCGCGCGCTGTGCCACGCGCAGCACCAGCGGCTCCCCGCCGAGCAGGCGCAGTGGCTTGCCTGGCAGTCGGGACGCGGCGAAACGGGCCGGAATGGCAACGACGAAATCGACGGATTGGCTCATGCGGAAACTCTCGGCAGGCAAGCGGAATACGGGGAGGCAGGCGCGGCCTTCAACGCTTGCCGAGTTTGTCCAGGCGGTCCAGCAGGTTCACCCAGAATGCAGCCGGCAGATCGGCCGCCAGCGGCACCGCAAAATGCCACTCATTGGCGAAGACCTTGCACTTGACCGCGTCCTTCTCGGTCATCAGCACCGGCAGCTCGCTACCAAAGCGCAGGTCCGATACCTGGTAGGCGTGGTGGTCGGGGAAGGCATGCGGCACCACACCGATGCCATGCGCGCGCAGCATGTCGAAGAAGCGCTGCGGGTGGGCGATGCCGGCCACCGCGTGCACGCGCTGACCGCGGAAATGCGCCAGCGTGCGCGCGCGACCACCGCTGAGCGGCTGGGCGCTGTCGATGTGCAGCTGCATCGGCCATTCGCCGAAGCCGCAGGCCGGCTGCGCAGCGATGCCGTCGCTGGCCTGGCCCATGTTGACCACGCGGAAATCGCAGTCCTGGGCGCGGCTGGCGGGTTCGCGCAACGGCCCGGCCGGAATCAGGCGGCCATTGCCGTAGCGGCGCTGGGCGTCGACCACTTCGATTTCGATATCGCGTGCCAGCCGATAGTGCTGCAGGCCGTCATCGCAGACGATGACGTCGCAGCCGGCGTCGATCAACGCCTTGCCGGCCGCCACGCGGTCGGCATCCACGCGCACCGGCACGCCGGTTTTCCACGCGATCAGGACCGGCTCATCGCCACCCACGGCGGTCGCGGTGCCGGCGTCGACCCAGCGCGCCACGTCCGCTTCTTCACGCCCATAGCCGCGACTGGCCACGCCGGGTTTCCAGCCGGCCTCGCGCAGGCGGTTGACCAGCGCGATGGTCAACGGGGTCTTGCCGGTGCCACCGGCGGTGACGTTGCCGACCACGATCACCGGCACCGGCAATGCCTGCTGCTTCAGCCAGCGCCGCCGGTACGCCAGCCGGCGCAGCGCGATCGCGATGCCATACACCGGTGCCAGCAGGCGTGCCGGAAACGGGATGGTGCTGCCGTCGTACCAGTACGACGGCGTGCGGGTGCCCTTGGCGGCCATCAAGGCTGCCTTTCGCGGAACTGCATCTTGTGCAGGTGCTCATAGAGGCCGCCCAGCGCCAGCAACTCCTCATGGGTGCCGCGCTCGACGATGCGGCCATGGTCCATCACCAGCACCTGGTCGGCGTGCTCGATGGTGGACAGGCGGTGGGCGATGACCAGCGTGGTGCGCTCGGGCATCAGGCGCTGCAGCGCGTCCTGCACCAGTCGCTCGGACTCGTTGTCCAGTGCGGCGGTGGCCTCGTCCAGGATCAGGATCGGCGCGTCGCGCAGGATCGCCCGGGCGATCGCCAGGCGCTGGCGCTGGCCGCCGGACAGCAGCGCCCCGTTCTCGCCGACCGGGGTCTGCAGCTGCTGGGGCATGCGCTCGATGAACTCCCATGCATTGGCCGCCTCGGCGGCCGCACGGATCTGTTCGTCGCTGGCATCCATGCCGTAGGCGATATTGGCACCCACCGAGTCGTCGAACAGGATGACCTTCTGCCCCACCATGGCCACCTGCCGGCGCAGGTCGGCCAACGGGTAGTCATCCAGGGGCACGCCGTCCAGGGTGATGCGACCGCCGCTGGGTTCGTAGAAGCGCGGCACCAGCCGGATCAGGCTGGTCTTGCCGCTGCCGGAACGGCCGACGATGGCCGTGACCGTACCAGGCCTGGCCACGAAACTGATGTCGTCCAGGGCCACGCCGGTGTCTTCGCGATACCGCAGCATCACGTGTTCGAAGCTGAGTTCGCCACGCGCGCGGCCGATCTTTTTCTGCCCCTGGTCGCGCTCGACCGGCATGTCCAGGATCGAGAACAGGCGCTCGGCGGCAGAGACGCCACGCGCGATCGAGGACTGCACGCTGGTGAGGCGGCGCAGCGACGGAATGATCGCCGTCATCGAGATCATCAGGCCCATGAACTGGCCTGCGTTCAGGCGTCCGGCCAACGCCTCGCGGGTGGACACCCACACGATCACGGCGAGCGCGAGTGCGGCCAGGAACTGCACCACGCTGGAGGCCGCCGCACGGGT
Organism: Stenotrophomonas sp.; assembly: GCF_031995405.1. Classification (GTDB taxonomy): domain Bacteria; phylum Pseudomonadota; class Gammaproteobacteria; order Xanthomonadales; family Xanthomonadaceae; genus Stenotrophomonas. Next base: position 48,587 of record NZ_DAMAGC010000008.1, read on the forward strand.
GGTCTCCACCTTCATGTTGAGGCCAAGCATGCGGTTGGCCAGCCGCGAGTAGCGCGAGATTTCATGCGCCTGGGTGCCGTGTACCTTCACTTCCTGCTGCGCGGCCAGCGACTGCTCGGCGGTCTGCGCCATGCTGCCCATGCCGTCCTGGATGCCGCGGCTGATGCGGCGGTAGCGCTTGCCCACGAAGGAGACGATGACGCCGATCAGCGGCACCACGACCAGCATCGCCACGGTCACCTTGACGCTCATCTGCAGCATCACCACCAGCATGGCGATGATGGTCAGGGTATCGGCGACCAGGGTCTTGAGCGCGTCGGCGCTGGCCTGGGTGACCTGCTCGGTATCGAAGTTCAGCCGGCTGACCATCACCGGGGTGGACTCGGTATCGAAATGCGACGACGGCAGATGCAGGTACTTTTCCAGCACCTGCTCGCGCAGGTCGCGGACTACGCTGCGCCCGGTGCGGGCCAGCGCGTAATCGCTGACGAAGGTCGCCGCGCTGCGCGCCACGAACAGGCCGAGGATGGTCAGCGGCAGGATCACCGCCATGCGCGGCTCGGGGTTGACGAAGCCGCGGTTGACCAGCGGCTCCATCAGCTTGCTGAAGTGGTACCCGGCCAGGGCCTCGACCACCATGCCGATGACCGCGGCCACCATGAAGGTCCAGTAGGCGTGGGTATAGCCGAGCAGGCGCTTGTAGATGGGCCAGACCGGGGCATGTTTCTTGTTCATGGACGCACCTCCGGCGCGGTAGCGATGGCGATGCGGCGGAAGCCGAGCTGACCCAGGGCATCCTGGGCGGTCACAACGGCCTGGTACGGGGTACGTGCGTCTGCGCGCAGCAGCACGGTCTGGTCACGATCGCTGCCGGCCACGGCGGCGATGGTCTGCTTGACCGATTCGACATCAGTGCGCAGCACTTCCTGGTCGTTGATGAAATAGCGCCCTTCGGCATTCACCAGCACGCTCAGCGAGCGCGGCGGCTCGGCGGTGTTCTGCTGGCTGGCGGTCGGCAGCTGCAACTGCAGCGTGGAGCGCGCGTCGAACGTGGTGGTAACCACGAAGAAGATGATCAGGACGAGGATCACGTCGATCAGGGGGACCAGATCGATATGCGGCTCGTCCTGGGCCCGGTCATTGCCGATACGCATCCGTCAGCCCTTGGCCGTGACGGGTGCCGCCGGGGCGGCAGCGGGGGCGCGGCCGGCGGGGTTCATCACCCCGGGGCGGCCGTCGAGCGCGTCCAGCAATGCGCTGGCTTCCTGCTCCATTTCGATGACGTAACCGCCGATGCGGCCCTTGAAATAGCGATGGAACATGAGCGCCGGAATCGCCACGATCATGCCGGTGGCCGTGCACACCAGCGCCTTGCCGATGCCGCCGGCCAGCTGGTTCACATCGCCCACGCCGTGGTCGAGGATGCCCAGGAACATCTGGATCATGCCCACCACCGTGCCGAGCAGGCCCAGCAACGGGCCAGCCGAGGCGATCGTGCCCAAGGCGTTCAGGAAACGCTCCATGCGGTGCACCAGGTGCCGACCGGCATCCTCGATGCGCTCGCGGATCTGGTCGCGCGGCCGGTTGCGCGCTTCCAGCGCGACGGCCAGCAGCGCGCCCAGCGGCGAGTTCGCCCGCAGCGACTGGATGTGGCTGGGATCGAGCTTGCCGCGTGCGGCCCAGTTGCGCACTTCCTGTCCCAGCCCCGGGGGCAGGACTTCGTTACGCCGCAAGGTCCAGAAACGCTCCAGGACTATCGCCAAAGCCAGTACGCCCAACAGCAGCAGCGGCACCATCGGCCAGCCACCGGCCTTGACCAGTTCCCACACGTTTCAACCCTCCGGCCCATCGGCCGCCTGTTTGACCGCCGATAGAATAGCAGCCGCCCGCCCCCGCTCCGCGGCATCCCACCAACGCGGCTGAAAAACCCGCTGTTCACGCACCTGCAGGCCTTCACGGCCCAGCCATGCGCGCACCGCGCCGCTGTCGGCGGTGTTCAGCACTTCGGCACCGCCGCCGCGCCAGCGCGCCACCACCTCGGCACGCGGATGGCCGAAGCGATTGCCGTGACCGGCCGACACGATCGCCAGCCTCGGCGCCACCGCCGCCACCCAGGCCGCGCTGGAGGAACCGGCACTGCCATGGTGCGGTACCACCACCAGTGCGGCACGCAGGGCACCTGGCTGGGTATCCAGGAGCTGCGCCTCGCTGGACGCGCCGATGTCGCCGGGCAACAGGATCACCCCATGAGCGGTACCGATGCGCAGCACGCAGCTGCTTTCGTTGCCGCGGTACCGGCCGCCCGGTGACGGGTGCAGGATCCGGAATTCAACCCCGTCCCACCGCCAGGCCTGCCCCGCCGCGCACGGCATGCCGATCCCTGCCCGCGCGCCTTCCGGCGCCAGCAACGGCGGGTGACCGAACGCCCGCTGCACCGCCGCAGCGCCACCGGCATGGTCGCGATCGCCATGGCTGAGCAGCAGCCGGTCCAACCGGCCTTCGCCGAGCGCGTGCAGGGTGGGCGCGACGACCCGCTCACCGGCGTCGAAGCCGCCGGCGCTGGCCGGCCCGGCGTCGTACAGCAGCCGGTGGTGGCGGGTGCGTATCCACACCGCCAGGCCCTGCCCCACATCCATCACCAGCAGCTCCACCTCGCCCACCCCGGGCCGCTGCGCCGCCGGCCACAGCAGCGGCAGGCACAGCAGCCCCGCCAGCAGCCGTCCGCCGCAGCCGCGCGGCAGCAGCAGCCAGCCGACCCCCAGCAGCGCCGCAAGCAACGCCCAGCGGTCGGCCTGCGGCACCCACCACAGGGCCAGTCCGCTGCGCGCGATATGCCCGAACAGCCACCAGCTGGCGTCGAAACACCCGGCTGCGAGCTGCCACGGCCAGCGGCCCGCGCCGTCCAGCATCGCCTCCAGCGCAGTGCCGATCAGCGCCAGCGGCACCACCACCAGGCTCCACCACGGGATCGCCAACAGATTCACCAACGGCCCCGCCCGCGACGCCTGGCCGAACAAGGCCACGCTCAACGGCAGCAGCGCCAGCGTGACCACGCCCTGCGCGCCGAGGAACGTGCGCAGCCAGTGCTGATCGCGCCCCGGCAGGCACCAGACCAGCCATAGCACGCCGGCGAAGCTGAGCCAGAAGCCGGGTGACAGCACCGCCAGCGGGTCCACCAGCAGCACGGCCAGCGCCGCCAGCGCCAGCGCCTGGCCAACCGTGGCGCGTCGTCGTGCGCAGCGTGCGGCGGCAACCACGGCAATCATCAACACCGTGCGCACCGTGGGCAGCGCGAATCCAGCCACCGCCGCATACAGCACCGCCCCCAGCACGGCGCCGATGACCGCCGCCAACGGTCGGGGCAGTCCTCGGCCCAGCGCCGGCCACAGACGCCAGCCAAGCGTGGCCAGCCATGCGGCGAAGCCGGCCACCAGGCCGACGTGAAAGCCGGAGATCGCCACCAGATGGGTGAGCCCAAGCGCGCGCAGATCGTCCCAGTCGGCCTGGGTGAGGCCCCGTGTATCACCGAGGGCCAGCGCCTGCACGAAGCGCGCGCCTTCACCGTGCACCTGCGTGGTGATCGAGGCCGCCATCCGCTCGCGCCACGCCGGCAGCCCGGTGGGCGGCCCCAGCGCACGAGCCCGCGCGGGTTCATGCACGCTGCCGCTGCCGGCCAGGCGCTGCAGCACGGCGTGCCGTTCGGCATCGAAGCCGCCGGGATTCAACAGCCCACGCGGCGGACGTAGACGCGCCTGCAGCGTCCAGCGTGCGCCGGCCCGGACCTGCCGACGTGGATCGGGAACACTGCCGGGCTGGCCGTGCCAGCTCAAGGCGAACGCTCGGCCGCGCACCCGCTCGGGAAGCGCCGGGTCATCCTCCACGCGGAACACGAAGCGGGTGCTGTGGGCAGCATGGACCGGTAGGTCGATCACCCGGCCGCGCAGCAGGTACTCGGCCTTCGCCGCACCGGCAGGCAGCTGCGCGGCCAGGGCAAGGTGCGCGTGCAGTGTCGCCCAGCCCAGCCCGCACAATGCAGCACCCAGGCAGCGCCATCGTCCGGGCCAGCACCACAGCACCAGCCCCGCGCCGACCACCACTGCGGCCGCCCAGCGCGGCAGCAGTTCCGGCGCGAACACGCTCGCGCAGACGCCCAGCAGCAGCCCTGCAGCGCACGACTTGCCGAACAGCACCGGCAGGCGACGCTGGCGGGAAATGCTGGCTGGCTGCACCGATCCCCATGTGGTCATGCCACCATGCTTGGCTGCGTGGCGTGGTCAAACCATCAGCCAGTCAACCAATGCGACGTCGGTGGAGTCCCCGATCAGCTCCAGAAATTGTGATCTCCATCAAATCTGAGTTTCACGCGCTGCAGACTGCATAAAGTGGTGCGGGATGTTTTCACGCCCACGGCGTTGCATCGAAACGGTTTCGCCGATAGTGTCCGTTCAGCCCCGACACCCTGTGTCGGCGATGCGTCACCCACGTGAACGGAGGTCTCCGTGCAGCTGAGCTGGTTGAAAAAGGAGTTTCACCTCAATCTGCGCATCCATCCGAGTGGTGTGCTGCTGGCCCTGCTGTATGCCCTCGCCTACTGGATCGCGCGGGGCACATCGGTGGACCAGTTCTATCTGCCTGCCGGCGTGCGCGTGGCTGCGCTGCTGCTGGTGCCGCCGCGCTTCTGGCCCTACCTGATCGCGGGCGAATACCTGTTCTTCGCCCAGGCGCGCTATCCGCTGATCGAAAAGTACGGCGTGGCGTGGGTAGTGATCGCATCCGCGGTACTGATGCCCACGGTGGCACTGATCGTGCATGCGCACCGCCGCCTGATGGCGTCCAACAACGAATCCTGGCTGCTGTCGGTTGCCGTGCTCGCGGCGATCTCGGTGTCCGCACTCAACCAGGGCCTGGCCTACCTGTTGATGCCCACGCTTCACGACGCGGTGTCCTGGACCGGCGTGGCGCGTTACGTGATCGGCGATTATCTAGGCATCCTGATCTTCGCGCCGCTGGCGTTGCTGTGGACCCGCCGGCACGTGTCCTATGTGGCCACCCGGGGCTGGGCGTTCGCACTGCCGGTATCGCTGGGCGCGATCGTCCTGCTCGGGCTGGCAGCGATGCGCCTGCCCGATGCCGACCCCATCGCCAAGCACAGCCTGCACATCGCGATGATGTTGCCGGCCATCGCGCTGACCTGCCTGTATGGCTGGCGCGGTGCGGCAGTCAGCGTGGTCACCTTGAACCTCACCCTCGGCCTGACCATGCAGAGCACCGGCCTGCCAGGGTCGTTCGATGACACCACCTTCATTTCCCAGCAGATCCTCGCCGTCACCGGCACTACCCTGCTGCTGCTCGGCTCGACGATTTCCCATCACTACCATCGCTTCACGCAGCGTGATCGGCTGGGCAACCACGCCCTGGACCTGGCCCGCATTTCGCACCTGACCAGCGAGCAGGACATGCGCGAACGCGCGCTGCACATGAAGCGGATCGGCGACGACATCGACACCTCCTTCAAGAAGGCGGTGGAATGGCTGAAGGAGCGCGGCCACCACGCGCCGGCCATGGACATGCTGCGCTCGAACGTGGCGCAGTCGCTGCTGCTCCGCGAACAGGTGAGCCTGGTCTATCCGACCGAGATCGAGTATTCCGGCCTGTACGTCGCCCTGCGCATGGGCGGTATATCCGAAGCCTGGATGGCCACCGACCGTGTGGCCCGCCCGCTGCTCGCCGGTGATCCGTGCCAGCTAAGCCTGGGGCTGCAGTTGGCCGCCTATCGCAGCCTGAGCGATGCGGTGGGCCTGCTGCTGAAGCAGGAGCGTGGCTACCTCCAGATCCGCAGCCGCTGCGGCAAGCGTGCCGGCACCCGCGGAATCGTCATGACCATTGCGCTGCTCGACCCCACCCGCCGACTCGGCAAAAGCACTGCCGCACAGGCACTGGAAGTGCTGGGCGGCAGGGTGTTGGCTTACGGCGGCACCGTGCAGTGCCGCCGTAACCGTATCCGCCTGACGTTGACCGAAATGCCGGTCGTTTACCGCGTGCCGTCCGGACTTTCCACCGACCACATCATGCCACCGGCGGTGTTGTAACCCACCAGCAGCATCTGCGGCTTGCGATAGACCACCGTGCGCTGCGCACCTGCGGGAATCTCCAGCAGGTGGCGTGGCAGGGAAACCCGATCGGCATCCACGCCGCCGGGCAGCGTCCAGAACTCCCGGTCGATGTTGCCGATGATCGCGCGCACATTGCCGTCGCGGTCATTGACCTGCAGGTACCACACACCGTCGCGCTTGAACTCGAATGCCTTCCACGCCGACACCTGGCTGACATCCAGCGCCAGCGGTGCCGATTCGCCGATTCCCTTGGACGCTATGGCGATGCCATGCGGGTCGGTGTTGCAGCACGTGCCAGCGGCCTGTGCATTCTGTGCCGACGCCAGGACGGGCGCGAACATTCCAGCCGCGAGGGTAATGACGGTAAGACGATGCAGCATCCTCATGATGCCTCCTGATAAGGGGTGAAGTTTCCTGACCACTTTCCAACTAGATGGAATCCCTGCCAATTGGCCCGCAGACGCTAGCACAAGATTCAGCGGCGGGCAGGTTTACCCAAGGCAACCCCTGGGCCCTGCGTGACGGAATCGGCACGCCGGGAAAATGACGGTTTCAACTCCGGGACGCCCGGAGATACCGCAGCGGCGTTTCAGCCGGCGTTGCCGGATATACGCCGTTGCATCGGAAGGATCGATCCAAACCGGCGCGTGCCGACCGGAATTGCCAGCGTGCCGAGGCACGATACTGTCGAGCCTGCGCCCGGCCAGGCCAACGGCCGATCAAACAGACAAGGAGAGGACAGGTGTCATTGCAGGGATTGAACCGCGCGTTCCCGCTGGACCTGCGCATTCCGCTGGGCGGTCCAATGCTGGCCAGCGCCTACGCGTTGGCCTATTGGGCCGCCCGCAGCATCTCGGTGGACCAGCTGTACTTGCCGGCCGGGTTGCGGGTGGCCGCGCTGCTCCTGCTTCGACCGCGCTGGTGGCCGTGGTTGATGCTTGGCGAATATGCCTTCTTCGGGATATCGCGTTATCCGATGATCGACCGGTATGGCATTGCCTGGGTGATCATCGCCTCGATGGTCCTGATGCCCACCGTCGCCGTGATCGTGCGCGCGCATCGCGTGTGGATGCGCTCGAGACGCGCCTGGCGCGGACCACCCACCTTGCAGGCGAACAGGATCGTCGCGAGCGCGCGCTGCGAATGACACGGATCGGCGAGGACATCGACACCTCGATCCATGCGGCCGCCGACTGGCTCCTGCGGCGCGGACACGCCACACCGGCGGCGGACATCCTGCGCCAGAACAGATGCAGTCCCGCCTGTTTCGCGAGCAGGTCAGCCTGGTCTATCCAACCGGCATCGGACACATATGCCGGCCGGGTACGATGCCGTCGCAACCGTCTGAGCGTGCTGCTGCTTGAGCCCTCGATACGGGCACGGGAGGGGCGGATGCGCCCTGGAGCACCGCATATTGCAGCCGGCCGACCCTCCCCGGCCGGCTGAACGAGCCGGGCAAAAAGGCAACAAAAAGGCCAGCACGATGGCTGGCCTTCTTCGTTTCCACCCGCACCTCGTTGGAGGCCGGAGTGGTGGGCGGTACAGGGTTCGAACCTGTGACCCCTACCATGTCAAGGTAGTGCTCTACCGCTGAGCTAACCGCCCGTTTCTTCCTTCTGCGTCGCCGCGAATGCGTCGGTGCAGGCCGCGTATATTACGGACGTCCCCCGGGAAGCGCAACACTTTTGTGAAGATATTTCACAATCGGTTGTTCAGCCGAGGCTGGCTTCCTTCAGCTGCCGGATCTGGTCGCGGACATGGGCCGCCGCCTCGAACTCCAGGTCGCGTGCGTGCTGGTACATCTTCTGCTCCAGCGCCTGCAGGCGCTTGGCGATCTGCGCCGGTTCGAGGGTGCGGTAGTCCACCGACTCCTCGGCAACACGGCCACCACGCCCCTTGCCGCCCTTGCCGCGTGCTTCCTTCTCGGCCGCCTCCGAGCGTGCGCCTTCGAGCACGTCGGTGATCGGGCGCAGCACCGATTTGGGCGTGATCCCGTGCAGTTCGTTGTATTCCACCTGCTTGGCACGGCGTCGGTCGGTCTCGTCGATCGCCGCCTGCATCGAGCGCGTCATCTTGTCGGCATACAGGATCGCCTTGCCGCGCAGGTTGCGGGCGGCGCGGCCGATGGTCTGGATCAGCGAGCCGGTCGAACGCAGGAAGCCTTCCTTGTCCGCATCCAGGATCGCCACCAGCGACACCTCGGGCATGTCCAGGCCTTCGCGCAGCAGGTTGATGCCCACCAGTACATCGAACTTGCCCAGGCGCAAGTCGCGGATGATTTCCACGCGCTCGACCGTGTCGATGTCCGAGTGCAGGTAACGCACGCGGATGCCGTGCTCGGTCAGGTATTCGGTGAGGTTCTCGGCCATGCGCTTGGTCAGCGTGGTGACCAGCACGCGGTCGCCCAGCTTGATGCGTTCGTTGACCTCGCTCATCAGGTCGTCAACCTGTGTGCCGACCGGACGGATCTCCACCACCGGATCGATAAGGCCGGTCGGGCGCACCACCAGCTCGGTGATTTCATCGCCGGCCTCGCGCAGCTCGTACGGACCGGGCGTTGCCGAGACATAGATGCTGCGCGGGCAGCGCGCCTCCCATTCCTCGAAACGCAGCGGGCGGTTGTCCAGCGCCGACGGCAGCCGGAACCCGAACTCGACCAGGGTTTCCTTGCGCGACCGGTCGCCCTTGAACATCGCGCCGATCTGCGGAATGGTCACGTGCGATTCGTCGATGACCAGCAGCGCGTCCGGCGGCAGGTAATCGAACAGCGTCGGGGGCGGCTCGCCCGGTGCCTTGCCGGTCAGGTGCCGCGAGTAATTCTCGATGCCGTTGCAGAAACCGACTTCGGCCATCATCTCCAGGTCGAACTGGGTGCGCTGCGCCAGGCGCTGCGCCTCGACCAGCTTGTTCTGTTCGTACAACTGCTCCAGCCGCGGGGTGAGCTCGGCCTTGATCGTCTCCACCGCGGCCAGCACGCGCTCGCGGGTGGTGGCGTAGTGGGTCTTGGGATACACGGTGTAGCGCATCAGCTTGCGCAGGCTCTCGCCGGTGAGCGGATCGAACATGCTGATCTGCTCGATCTCGCCATCGAACAGCTCGATGCGCACCGCCTCGCTGTCGGACTCGGCCGGGAACACGTCGATCACCTCGCCGCGCACCCGGAACGTGCCCCGTTGCAGCTCGTATTCGTTGCGGGTGAACTGCAGCTGGGTCAGGTGGTTGATCAGGTCGCGCTGGTCGATGCGCTCGCCGGTGGACAGGATCAGCCGCAGCGACAGGTAGTCTTCCGGGGCGCCCAGGCCGTAGATGGCCGAGACCGTGGCCACCACGATCGCATCCGGGCGCGACAGCAGGGTCTTGGTCGCGGCCAGGCGCATCTGTTCGATGTGCTCGTTGATCGAACTGTCCTTCTCGATGAAGGTGTCCGACGAAGGCACATAGGCTTCCGGCTGGTAGTAGTCGTAGTAACTGACGAAGTATTCGACCGCGTTGTGCGGGAAGAACGATTTGAATTCGCCGTACAGCTGCGCGGCCAGGGTCTTGTTCGGCGCCATGATCAGCGTCGGCTTCTGCACCTGCTGGATCACATTGGCGATGGTGTACGTCTTGCCCGAGCCGGTCACGCCGAGCAGGGTCTGCTTGGCCACGCCGGCCTCGAAATTGGCCGTCAGCTTCTCGATCGCCGCCGGCTGGTCGCCTGCCGGTGAATACGGGGATACAAGTTCGAACCGATCGCTCATGGTGCCGCCAAATCCCGGGCCCTCCAGTATAACGGGCGGGATGGTGACGGCTGGCTGAGGGGATGGCCTACGGGCACGCGGGACAGGCGCTGATAGGCACCGACGGACGGCCCGCGCAGGCTGGTTGCCCGCCCTGCCGGAGCGCTCCCCCATGCATCGATGCCGACCACGCCGCGCTCCGGCTGCGGGCGGCTGGACCCTGCTGGAGGTGGGCATCGCCACGGCGGTCCTGCTCATCCTGCTCTCAGTGGCCCTGCCCGCCACCCAGCGGCTGCTGGATCGCCAGCGCGCGGCCAGTGCACGGCATCTGCTCAGCAGCCACCTGGCGTTTGCCCGCCTCGCAGCGATCCAGCGCCGGGTCGACATCAGCATGTGCCCCAGCATCGACGGCGTGCGCTGCAGCGGCGACGCAGCGGGCTGGGGCCAGGGCTGGATCATCCGACCTACCTACGCCGACACGGCCATCGGCGATGCCGTGCTGCGACACCAACGCCTGCACTACCCGCGCGGCTGGGAGATCCACTCCAGCAGCGGCCGCCCCCATATCCGCTACCTGCCGGATGGGCGTGCATGGGGCACCAACCTTCAACTGAGAATCTGCAGCCACGGGGACCTGCGCGGACGCGTGGTGGTCAACAACAGTGGCCGGATCCGCTCGGAAACCCTGGACGAATCGGGCGGTTGCACGCCATGAACCACCCTCGGAGCACGGGCGCCACCGGTGCGCGGACACGAAAAAGCCGCGATTTCTCGCGGCTTTTCTGTATCTGGCGCCCGAAGTTGGACTCGAACCAACGACCCCCTGATTAACAGTCAAGTGCTCTAACCGGCTGAGCTATTCGGGCGGGGAGGCGCATTGTAAAGGCGCTTTTGCCGAAGGGCAACACTTTGCATGCCGATCATCGCGCGCCGTGACACCCCTCGCCCGCGCAGCGCTTACCAGCAGTTGCTCAAGGTACCGGTGGATGTCTTGCGGTTGGCCTGGTCGATGCTCAGCTCCCCGCAGCTGTCCTTTGTCTGCGCGCCCTGCGGGGTAGCGGTGATCTTGAAGGTGGACGGCGTCGTGTCCACCTTCAGGATGTAGTACGCCGTCCCGCCTTCGCGCGGCGATACCGTATACGGCAGCGCGTAGCCTGCATACGTGTTGGACGAAGAATGCTGTCGCTCCGCCCGCTGCGCATACTCGACCATGTCCGCCTTCACCGCGCCACGGCGGCTCTTGCGTACCTGTTCCAGATAGGACGGAATTGCGATGGCGCTGAGCACGGCGATGACGCCGATCACCAGCATCAGTTCGATCAGGGTAAAGCCAGCCACCATGGACGGGCCGCTGCGTAGGCGTTTCATGGTCATCGGATCCTGTTCTTTCATGGTCACTTCACCTGGCGCCAGGATTGGCGACCACAGGGGTACGGTGCGTACATCGGATCACCACCGGGCACGGTGACCACCATCCAGCACGAGTTTCCTCCGGGCGGGCCGGCGCCGGCGCCGCTGCGGAGGCGTGGGATCGCCGACACGCCGACGTCCTTCACCGGCGCGGTGCTATCGCCCTTCAGGCCGACTGCAGCGGTGCTCTTGCCGGGGCTGGTGCCACCGGGACTGCCGAACCGCATTTCCGACATGGCGCCGGCACCGGTCAGCGTTTCCAGGCCGAACAGCCAGTTCGACCCGCTGGTCGAACACCCGACCGTTTGCCGGTTGGGCACGTAGGTCGGCATGAACAGTACACCGCCGACGATGGTCGGGTTGCCGACGAAACGCTCGCCGGTGGTCGTTGGCAGGGCAATCGTCCAGCCGCGTACATTGGCCGGTGGCGCAGCAGCGGTGAGCGTGCGCTCATCGGCGCTGGTCTCCACCGAGTAAGCCTGCAGGTTGGAGGGGGTCAGGGTGGTGGCAGGTGCGCCACTGCTGGTGTCGTTGATGCCGTACAGCGCCTGCGGGGAAACGTCGGCCGGGTCATTGACGAAGGAGAAGCTGCCGGTGCCGAAGAACAGCATGACCCCGCCGCCCGCGCCCGTCGCGGCGGTAAGGCCGCCGGTGATCGGCTGGCGGTAGGTCGCACTGGTGGTGCCGGAGGTTTCCGAATGCGTGGCGGTGGTGAACACCGGCGTGGTCACCTTGCCGGTGGTGCTGCGCAGATCGAACTTCCACAGTGCGCCGCGCTGGTCGGCGGCGTACACCGTATCGGCGGCACCGTCGCGGCCGCGCGTGCCCTGGCTGGTGCCGCTCCAGCGATCCACGACCACCAGAGCGCCCAGGCCATTGCTGCCGGCAACGGTCGAGCTGGTTTCTTCGGCCTCGATCATCGACGTGCTGCCGGTGGCCATGTCCACGACGAACAGCACTGCCTTGCCACTCACGCTGCCATAGCCGTTGCCGAAGATCGCCTTCCACACCACGCTGTTGCCCGAGCGGACCGGCACGATCACCGGCTTGCCCAGCACATTGCCGATGTTGTTGCGCACATCCTGCGAGAGGCGCGTGTCGGAATCGTTGATTTCCCACAGCACGTTGCCGGTACCGAACCGGGTGGGATCGGTGACATCCAGCGCGAACACCGCGCGGCCACCGGCGCCGGCAGTGCCGACTACGGCGGTACGCCACTTGGTGCCATCGTACATGTCCGACACGGCCACCGGGCCATCGACAAAATACCGGTGCTGGAACTTCTGGTCGTTGGTGGTGGATTTATAGGGGAAGAGCAGGTTGCCCATGTGCCCCAGCGAAGTCGCCGGAATGTAGGCCAGGCGCTCGCGGCCACCGTCGCCTGTATCCTGGCTGCTGCCGTTCATGCCGCCATCGAAGCCATGGAACATGCCGTCGTTGGCCCCGACGTACACCATGTAATTCTGTTCCTTGACCTTGGTCGCCAGGTAATCGCCGTACGACGTCGCGAGCGTGCCGCCCAGCTGGCGGAAACCATAGTC
>NZ_DAMAGC010000009.1:0-16898 GCF_031995405.1 Stenotrophomonas sp.
GGTCCAGCCGGTAAGGGATCTGGCGGCGGTGCCGCCTTGGGCACCATCGGCATGACCGGGGCCGGGCTGCTGCCGGTCGGGCCAGCCGCCCTCACACCGGGAACTGCCTGCTTTGCATGCACTTGTGCACCTGCTGGGCAGATGACGTGCCTGCGCACAACAGCGCAGCAACCGCGATGATCACTCTTACGTCCATGTAGCCCCCTATAGCTGAGGGCGATGGTAACCAGCCAGGCGTGACGCGTCACGCTATTTGACTGCGAATCCAATTGTGCCGCCGCGCCTATTTCGCCTCAGGTGCCCTGGCCGCGCCGATCTGCGCTATCTCGAGCACCTTGACGTCACTGACAGGCACAATCGTGGCGGCCTTCTGAACCGGGTTCCACAGCACGTAGCAATCGCCAAGGCGACCGATCAAAGTCAGACCGCGCTGCGCATCGCCATCGGTGCTCACCGCTGCTGTGTACTTGCTGCGGCCGAAGGCAATCGCCTCGGCACGTTCGGATCCCAGCCAGTTCGATACGATCGACACATAGACAATCATCACCATGAAGTAGATCAGCCAAGGGGAATTTTTCACACTCCTTGGCACGACTGGCGACAGCTGCACGACCAGCGCGCATACGATCGTTAAAAGAAGTCCGATCAGGACAGGCCACGCGTTCGCCCACCAGATCAGCGCCCCCAGGCCCGCGAAAAAGAGCGTCGGAGCGAGCCACGAGAGCATTCCCTTATTGGAGCGGCGATTGTCCAGCTTGCTCTGTATCCAGCCACCGAACAGCAGTGATATCAGCAGGAGGAACAACACCATGCCGATGCCGGCAAGGCCCGCCAGTGCGAGTTCGCCAACTGCGGCAAACTGAAAGGGATCAAGGCCAAAGTGGCCCCAGTAGGCCTTCAGATACAATGCGCCTTGAATCAGCCCGAAGGTGACAAGGGCCGAGCCGATACCGGCGACGTCTGCCATTGTCAGTGACTTCTGCGTACGCTCCATGTATCTCCTTTGGATGGTCCATCAACGGCCGGCGCGGACAGTGCGATGCATCCGCGTCGTCATTGTACGGGCTCGATTCAAGCATCCGCGCGGCAAAAACCTGCGCAATACTACCCGCCCTCTTCCCAAGCCCCTGCCCCGTCACTTTCCGGCGGAAGGCGCAGCGTTTCCATCGTCGTCCTGCGCAGCAGCACGACTCTTGGCGAAATCCGGGAAGGTCTTCGCGATCGACGCCTTGTCCGGCAGGATGTAGAACACTCCGCCCCGCTCGAACGTGGACCGAACGATGCGTTCGTAGAACTCCGGCGAGACGTTGATGCAGCCATGCGTGACGCGGTTGTCGTCCGGCGATGGCGATGCGAGGCGTTCGGCACGTTTCTCGGCCGGCACACCAGTAGCGATGGGGTGGATGGAGACTGCCGAATCGTAGTCCACCCACAGCACGCGCCCGGCGTCGATGGACGGGCCGAAACCGCCGATAAAGCGGCCAGCCGGCGTTGTGCGGTCCCGGCCGGGGATCTCCTGGAGCGCCAGGCCGGCGACGCCCGGGGCGCTATGGTCGCCGATCGCCGAGCCAAACAACGCCGGCGCCGCGCCGCGAAGCCGGCCGTCACCGTCGAACACCAGGACCTGTGCAGCGGCCTTGTCCATGATCGCGAACGGATAGCCCTGGCTGTCCTTGCTCGCGACAACCCAGCCCGCCAATTCAATCACGGTGTCGGACACCGCCTGGCCTTGCGGCAGCTCGTCGACGGTGGCTGCAGGCTGCGCGACGGCATCCTCGGCGCTGGCCACGCCGATGCTCGCGAACGCCAGCGCCATGGCCAGCCCGCCGCAAACGGATCGGATGACAGTGTATGCGCGCGTACGAATGGGACCATTCCTTGCAATGAAGTCTTCGCGACTCAACCAAACCGGCGGCCTGCAAAGGCCACCGGCACTTGATTCAGACGTTGCTTGCCGATCGTGCGGAAGCGATCATCCGCGCGGTTTGCGACGCGGCGCCTGGTCGAGCTGCTGGATGCGGCCCTCGATCTGGTCCAGACGTTGGTTGGCCCGCTGCGCCGACTGATTGGCCGATTCGGCACTCTGCGCCGCGCCCTGCACCTTCGTGTCGAGCTGATCGAGGCGGGAGTTGATCGTTGCAAACTCGGTTTTATACGTGGCGCAGGCGCTAAGACCCACGGTCGCGATGATCGCCACAGCAAGCGTACGCGCAGTCGTCATATGTTGTTTGGTCAGAAACATTGCACTGCCTCCTTCGTCTGGGGTAATCGGACAATAGCGGCCTTATCGCCAGAGCCATGACCGGCGTTCAGTTGATGCCCGACCGGGTAGAGGGAGCGTGAAGGCATGGCAGCCCTCAGCCCTCAGGCACCTTGGTCCTGTGGTCCATCGCATGGGAAGCCGTTTGAATGCCTGCAGACGTCGGGGCTGCAACCGTCGCATGGGCGAGCAGCAACACGCCTACGCCGGTCGGAGACGTGCTTGCGAAACCGGCGCTGCCCAGCAGCAGGCCGCCGACGACTGCTCCCAGCGCGATTGCCGGGGAAGTTTGGTTGCCGCGCCGAACAAGTGGGTGCGTGCCCTCCCCCGGCTACCACCTTCACTATCCGAACCGTCGGCAACCCTCGCCCGCGTTTTCGGCGCTGGTCGCGTGGCTGAGGCGGGACGCGACGTCGTGTCTGGCGTCGCCTTGGGGATGTCGGGAACTCAGCCCGCGGCTTCGAGACTGCCGCGCGTCGGTTCAATTCGCGATGCGCGCAGGTAGCGCCAGTATTTGCCAATGAAGATGCCGGTGAATGCACCCGACAGAAGCAGATAGGCGGCGCGGAAACTGCCATCGGCGCTCAGCGCAGGCGACACGGCCAGTGCGGACTCGAAGCCATACTTCACCGCAAACGTGACCAGCAGCAGCGGCAGCAAGCTGTAGTCGGCACTGCGCCACAGCTTTCCCGTTGACGGGTTCAGGATGAGCGTCGCTCGCCGCAGCAGGAACCACCCAAGGCTCATTCCCACGCCGATGCCGATCAACCATTCACCCCACGCGCCCCAGGAACTGGCGAATCGGTGGTTGATCCACCAGATACCCCACACGGTGAAGAGGGCCGGCACGATGGCCAGCTTTGTCAGCGAGGTCTCCCCCGACTTCATGGCCGCGATGCCGCGTGTGATGAGGAAGGCCAGAAGGCCCCATACCCAGACGGGGGTGCTCGAAATGAAGTGCTGCAGCATGATCACGGGAAGTCCTTGTTCTGGGCGGGTGCCGGCGGTGTAACGCCGTGCGGGAGTGGGTTCATTCTCGCTTTGCGCCAGCCTGGGACAAGTGACAGGTGTCAGCCATCGGGAAGTACATTTTGGCAACTACGCCCGGATGGGCGGGGAACCCTGCGCCCTGTTCGTGGCATGGATCGCGCCCCTCCCATCAGCAGAGAGGCGGCCCGGCGGCGGCTGCTACCGGGACAGATCGCGTGCGCCCACATTTTCCCGCGCGGCGATTCTCTCGACCAGCGTATCGATCGCCGCCTCCATGGCGTGCGCAGTCTGGTCGCCGCTCTGGTTGGTGATGACGAATATGCCGAGGTCGTACCTCGGCAGGATGTAGATGTAGCACTGCGAGCGCGGCACGCCGCCGTGATGGGCGTAATAGACGCCCTTCAAACGGTCGCCGCTGACGATGTTCCAGAAATAGCCGATGCTGAATTCGGCATCGAATCTGGCCAGCGTCCGATGTGACTCCGTCACGACGGGGCCGCCCGCCAGCTGGAATTTGAGGTAGTTCAGCATGTCCGGCACGGACGCCGTCACGTTGCCGGACGCGCCCCACGGCAGCTGTGGCATCGGCGTGGTTGGTACCGGGTTATCGCTGTGATAGCCGACCGCAAGCTGGTGCGCTTCGGCATCGCTCAGCCGGATTCTTGCGCCCGTCATCGCCGCGGCATCGCGTAGAAACCCGCGCAGCAGCGACTCGTAGTCGCGCTGGTAGACCACTTCCAGGATATGCGCCACCAATTGCGTCCCGGCACTGGAGTACGCGTACTCCTTCCCGGGCGATTGATGGATCTCGACAGCGTGCAGGTCCCGGAAAAAATCCGCCTTGCCGTAACCGGCGTAAACCGCATTGAGATCGCGGGGCGTGCGCCGATCGGTGAAGTCCGCGAGCAAGGTATTCACGCGCTCGGGCAACATGTTTGGCAGGCCGCTCGTGTGCGACAACAGGTGCCGGATGCGCAGCGGTTCGCCCTGGTACTCCAGGTTCGGGTAGGCTCCGTCCAGGTACATCCGTACATCGTCGTCCAGACCCAGCTTGCGCTCCAGGACAGCATTGGCCATCAGCGTGCCGGCCAGGGTCTTGCTCAACGAGCCGATTTCGTAGCGGGTCGCATCGGTCGGCGGGCCCGGCTTCCCGGTCTCCATGTCGCCGCGATGACGGATGAATTCTTTGCCCCGATACACCACTGCGATCGAGGTGGAATGCAGCAGCGGTTGTTCGATCAGCGTTGCGGCGACCTCATCGATATCCGTCCCCAGGTCCCTGGTCGGGACGTTGCCGCCGCTACAGCGCGTAGCCAGCAGCGCAGTGCACGCCAGTAGGCAAGCGAACCACCGCTTGTTTCGAGCACTCGTCGGAGTCGCTTGCATGCGTCGTCGCTTGTCGTGAAATGAGGAAGGCGCTGTGGCCCTCGGCCATCAGGCGGATGCGTTGCCTGCTGGACCTATGCGCGGGCTAGCGCCATCCAGCGGTAGCCGACGTAGACCGCGCCTGCGGCGAGAGGCGCCAGGCTGATCAAGAGCGGCAGTTTCAGCGCGAAGAGCATGACCGCGCTGGCAGTCAGCGCGAGGATCGACAGGCCCACCACCCAGGCGTCGAAGACGGCGACATCGGCGGCGTCCTTGGCCCAGCCATTCTGTGCGCGGCCCCTCGCGCCGCGCTGCCGGCGCAGTACCCAGACATCGGCAATGAAGGTCGCAATCCCTTCCAACAGGTCACCGATGAAGCCAGACATGCTCGATCCTTGAACGATGGGCGGAATGCGCCGATCTTCAGGCCACGGTCGTGCCGCGTCAAGGACCGCCGTGCAGCGGCCCTGCCCCGTGCCTTCACGGCCTGCGCATGAGGATCATCTTCTCCTGCGACATGTCCCGCATGGTGTATGGAATGCCGCCGGTGCCGTAGCCGGATTCGCGCCGGCCCGCGAAGGGCATCCAGTCGGTGCGGAACGCGGTGGGGTCGTTGATCATCACGGCCGAGGCATCCAGCCGGTTGGCGGCGCGCAGGGCGATGTCGATGTCCTGTGCGAAAACGCTGGCCTGGAAAGCAGTGGGCAGGGAATTGGCGCGCGCGATCGCCTCGTCGAGTTCGCCGTAGCGATACACCGCCACCACCGGTCCAAAGACCTCCTGTGTGGTCACACGTGCGTCGCTGGCCGGATCGAGCAGCACGGTGGGCTGCAGCGTGGTTTCGGAGAGGCGCTTGCCGCCGGTGGCAAGCTGCGCGCCGCCGCGCACCGCCTCGTCGATCCATTCGGCGACGCGATCCGCTTCGCGTGGCTGGATCAGCGGGCCTACCTCGGTGTCCTGCAGGGTCGGGTCGCCGGTACGCAGCCGTTCCACCCGCGCGATGAGGGCCTGGGTGAAGTCGTCGGCAATGGCATCGTGGACAAAGACGCGCTGGGTGGACACGCACACCTGGCCAGCGTGGTAGTAGCCGCCCTTGACGATCGGCTCGATGATCCTGGACAGGTCGGCGCTGCGGTCGACGATGGCGGGCGCAACGCCGCCGTGTTCCAGTGCCGAGCGTGCGCCGTGGGCAAGCTTGGCATGCAGCGACCACCCTACCCGCGCCGAGCCGATGAAGCTCAGGAACGCGATGCGCCTGTCGGTGGCCAGCGCCTCGGCCAGGTCGTTGCCTTCGGGCACGAAGCTCTGACACCACGGCTCGGGCAGTCCGGCCTCATGCACCATCGCCACCATGTCCAGACAGGACAGCGGTGTTGCCGAGGCGGGCTTGATGATGACCGGGCAACCGACGGCGATGGCCGGGGCAACCTGGTGGACGATCAGGTTCAGTGGGTGGTTGAACGCGGAAATCGCCGCGACGATGCCGATCGGCTCGCGGGTGGTGAACGCCCAGCGCCCCTCCGACGCCGCCGACAGCCCCATCGGAATTTCGCGGCCAGCGAAGTTGCGCAGTTCGTCCGCGGCGTTGTGGACCCCATCGATGGCGCGCGTGGTCTCGATGATGGCATCCGGCAACGGCTTGCCGCCCTCGCGGGCGATCTGCAGGGCGAGGTGGTCGCGCCTGGCGTCCATCAGGGCGGCGAGCCTGCGCAGGATCGCGATGCGCGCGTGCGGGGTGAGCCAGCCGTCGCGATCCTTGAACACCCGCTCGGCGGCGCTGAGCTTGCGCTCCAGCGCTGCGGCGGTGTCGAAGGCGATTTCCGTGATGGGTGCGCGGTCGAAGGCCTGTACGACGGTCAGCATCTTGGGCTCCTTTCTGAGCGTTGAGCGGTAGCGACTATTGGCAGCCCACGTCCGGGGTGCGGTTGCGTAGTTCATCCACGAGCACGCGGGTGTTCTCGGAATAGTCGATCGGCACATCCAGCACGTGGACGCCGCCGCCCGCGAAGGCAGCCTCGATCATGGGCGCCAGCGCGTCGACGGTCGTCACCCGGCTCCCCTTTGCGCCGTAGGCTTCGGCATACTTCACGAAATCAGGATTGCCAAAGCGCATGCCGAAATCCTCGAAACCGTCCACCGCCTGCTTCCAGCGGATCATGCCGTAGGCACTGTCGTTGAGAATCACCACGACCAGGTTGAGCCCGAGCCGCACGGCGGTCTCCATCTCCTGCGAGTTCATCATGAAGCCGCCGTCACCGCACACCGCCATGACACGGCGCCGGGGGTACAGCATGGCCGCCATCATCGCCGATGGCAGGCCGGCGCCCATCGTGGCGAGCGCATTGTCGAGCAGCAGCGTATTGGCGACATGCGTGCGGTAGTTGCGCGCGAACCAGATCTTGTACATGCCGTTGTCGAGGCAGACGATGCCGTCGTCGGGCATGGCTTGGCGCACGTCATGCACCAGCCGTTGCGGCGTGACCGGGAAGCGGTCCTCCTCCGCGCGGTCGTTGAGCCGGGCGAGGATCGTCTGGCGCAGTGCGATCATGCCTTCGTCGGCAGACACGCGCCCTTCCAGTCGCTCGGCCAGGGCATCAACCGCGGCGCCGATATCGCCCAGCACCTCGATATCGGGGTGGTAGACCTGCTCGACCGTGGCGGACTGGAAGCTGACATGGATGACCTTGGGCCCGCCGCTGCGCTTCATCAGGAACGGCGGTTTCTCGACGGTGTCATGGCCGATGGCGATGATCAGGTCGGCGCGGGCAATGGCTTCGTGGACATAGTCGCCTTCGGAGAGCGCGGCCGTGCCCATGTACAGGTTGGAGCCGCCGGTGACGGCCCCCTTGCCCATCTGCGTGTTGAAAAATGGCAGGCGCGTGCGCGCCACGAATGCGGAAAGCGTCTCGGTCAGCCACGGCCGGCTTGCCGCCGCGCCGATCATCACCAGCGGCCGTTTGGCCGCGAGGATGGCCGCTTCTGCCCGGTCCAGCGCAGAGGAAGGCGCGACGGGACGATCCAGCGGGTGGACCGGAATGACCGGGACGTCCTCCACTTCCTCGCCGGCCACGTCCTCCGGCAGCTCCAGGTGCACCGGCCCGGGGCGTTCTTCCATCGCCACGCGGAAGGCATCACGCACCATCGCGGGAATCGCGGCCGGGCTGACGATCTGGCGCGTCATTTTAGTGAGCGGCTTCATCGACGCCACGATGTCCACGATCTGGAAGCGCGCCTGCCTGGCGCTCATCACCGCCTTCTGCCCGGTGATGAGAATCATCGGCCACGCACCCAGGTGGGCATACGCCGCGCCGGTCGAGAAATTCAGTGCGCCCGGACCTAGCGTGGCCAGGCATACACCGGGCCTGCCCGTGAGCCGGCCGTGGGTGGCGGCCATGAAGGCGGCCGCCTGCTCGTGGCGGGTGAGGACCAATTCGATACCCGAGTTGCGGAGCGACTCAAGGAAGTCCAGGTTCTCCTCGCCGGGTACGCCAAAGATACGGTCTACGCCTTCGTTCTCCAGCGCCTTGACCAGTAGATCCGAGCCCTTCTGCATCGCGTCGATCCTTGCGGTGAGGATGCGTTGACTATACCCCGGTGCATCGGACCGGGTTCCGCAGGCCCCATCGCCGTTGCTTTCGGTTTCTGAACGAGCCCCACGCCCCTGCGGGCCTTCACCCATGCCGATTGCCGGTTGCGGTGCACCTCGTCAGCCCTTGAACATGCACCCGTTACCCTCGCGGATTTCCTGATGACCCCGCTTACCACCCTGGAGTTCGCCGCACAGTCGATAACCGTCGGGATCACCGCGTTGACCACGGCGCTGGCGCTTCGCAACGGAAGCCGTACCGGCCGCCTGCTCGCCGCGTTCTTCGGCACGCTCGGCCTGTCGATGTTCGCCAGTGCCGTTCTCACCGGCTGGCACGCATGGCTGCCCTCCCCGGCGGTTCGCTGGCTGCAGGTGATCAACGTCGCGCCGGTCTATCTGACCGGTCCGTTGTTGTACGCCTATACCTCAAGCCTGCTGCCGGGGGGTATCGGTCGACGCAGAGGGGGCGTGGCCTGGCATTTCGTGCCGGCCGTTCTGGTGGGCCTGTTCATGCTCACGTTGGCGATCTGGCCCGGCGTTGCCGCCTCCGGCCTCGGTGGATTGATGCTGCAGGTGATCGTGCATGCGTGGGTTGCCATTACGGTGCCCTACCTCGCGTTCTCGGCCTGGCAGCTGCGCGATGCGCCGCGTTGGCTGGAGGAGGTCTCTGCGGACGAGGCGAGCCTGCGGATCAGCTGGCTTCGCCATCTGGTCACGGTGATCGCCGTGCTGTGGCTGGTCGTTGGCCTGGAGCGGATCAGCGTGGCGCTCAGTTCCAGCACCTGGCACTGGCCCGGCGCCGTCCTCTCCGTCGTCATGATCGTGGTCACGTACCTGCTCGCCTGGAGTGGGCTGCGGCTCGGCGTGCTGATCCCGGCCGGCATGCTCGATCACCAGGACCTGCCGGCTCCCTCCGCCGAAGCGGCCGATCCGGCCGCCCGCTACCTGCGCTCGGGCCTGAGCGAGCCCGAACGGGCACAGATCGCCGCCGACCTCGGTGCGCTGATGCGCGAGCATCGCCTGCATCTGGACAACGAGCTCGACCTGGCCAGGCTCAGCGAACGTAGCGGCTGGTCGCCCAACTACATCTCGCAGGCCTTGAACCAGCAGCTTGGGCAGAACTTCTTCGAGTTCGTCAACGGCTTCCGCATTGCCGACGCCAAGCGCTGCCTGGCCGATCCCGGTGATCCGCGCTCGGTGCTGGATATTGCCCTGGCGTGTGGCTTTGGCAGCAAGTCCACCTTCAATACGGTCTTCAAGCGCCTGACCGGCCTGACGCCGACGGCATTCCGCCGCCGGGCGATGACGTCCGATCCGGCCGGATTGAACGATCCGGTCGTCTGACCCCACCGGCTCGGTCGCCCGCGTCCCGATGCATTGCGAGCCTGCCTCCTCGGTCGGCACAACCGGTGCCGGCGTCGAGGGAATCCCATGCACAAGCTTGCTGTTCTGTTGTTGCTGTTCGCCACCGTGGCCGCGCAGGCGGCCGAGGTGCGCGAGGATCATGTGCTGCTGCAAGGCAATATCGCCGGCAAGCAGATCGTCAGGACGGCCGGTGCCGATCGGACGGACGTCGAATACCGCTACAACGATCGCGGCCGCGGCGACGACATCAAGGCACAGTGGCGCCTGGACGGTCATGGGGTGTTGATCGACTACCAGGCCGATGGCAACAACTACACCAAGGCCAAGATCAGCGAGACGTTCTCGCTGCGGGGCGGCACGGCACGCTGGAGCAATGCCAGCGAGCACGGCAACCGTGCGTTGACGGCCCCGGCCTTCTTCATGCCGATCTCGGCGCCGCCGGAGATCCAGGGCGTTCTGGTCCGTGCCCTGCTGAAGGCGCCGGGACAGCGCCTGGCGCTGTTGCCCTCCGGCGAGGCGCACGTGGAGAACGCCGGCACGCTGCGTATGGAGAGCAACGCGGGCCCGGTGGAATTGACCCATTACCGCCTCAGCGGACTGGGCTTCACTCCCTCCTCGGTATGGCTGCATGCCGATGGCCGCACCGCGGCGGTCACCTATGCCTCGGGCTGGGTGGCCATCCTGCCCGAGGCCCTCAGCGCAGGCCTACCCCTCATCGTCGCCGCCCAGGAGCGCGCCGATGCCGAGTGGTCGGCCAGGCTGGCCCGCGATCTCACGCACCAGCCGAAGGGGGCGCTGTTGATCCGCAATGCGCGGGTGTTCGATCCGCGCGACCTGGCCGCCACGCCGGGCACCAGCGTACTTGTCCAGGGGGAGCGCATCATCCGGGTGGCCGCCGATGGGCTGATCGACGCGCCCGCCAACGCCGAGGTAATCGACGCCCACGGACGCTTCCTGATGCCGGGGCTGTGGGACGTGCACAAGCACTACGCTGAAGCCGACGGCCCGCTGGATATCGCCGGGGGCGTCACCAGCAGCCGCGACCTCGCCAACAACACCGACAATTTCATCGCGCGGGTCAGGCGATTCGATGCCGGCACCGAGATCGGGCCGCGGGTGTCGATGGCCGGTTTCATCGACGGGCCGGGGCCTTTCGCCGGGCCGACCAGGATGCTGGTCAGTACGCCCGAGGAGGCGCGCAAGGCCGTCGATTGGTACGCCGACCATGGCTACGTGCAGATCAAGACCTATTCCTCGCTGAAGCCCGAGCTGTTTCCGTTGATTGCAGACCGCGCGCACGAACGCGGCCTGCGCGTCAGTGGCCATGTGCCGGCATTCGTGTCGGCGCGGCAGTTCGTCGAGGGGGGCGCTGACGAGATCCAGCACATCAACTTCATCTTCCTCAATTTCATGTTTCCGCGGGTGCAGGAGACGCGCAACATGAAACGGCTGACGGAAATCGGCGAGCACGCCTTCGAATACACGCCGGACCAGCCGCAGGTGCGCGAGTTCATCGCGTTCCTGAAGGCACACCACACCGTTGTGGATCCCACCCTGGCCGTCTTCGAGGATCTGTCCGCAGACCCTGCCGATCCGGTCCCACCGGGCCTGCGTCCGATCGCTGCCCGCCTGCCGCCCCAGGTGCAGCGCAACTTCGGCTTCGATCCGCTGCCGGTACCGAAGGGGCAGGAAGACGCCTATGCCAAGGCCTTCCCTGCATTGATGCGCATGGTGAAGGCGCTATACGACGGCGGCGTCACCCTCATGCCCGGCACCGATGGACTGGCCGGCTACCTGCTGCATGCCGAGCTGGAGATCTACGCCCGCGCCGGCATTCCCAATGCGGAGGTGCTGCGCCTGGCGACGCTGACGCCTGCCCAGGTGATGGGCGTGGACAAGGATCGCGGCGTGATTGCGCCCGGCAAGCTGGCCGACCTGGTGCTGATCGACGGTGATCCGCTCAGCGACATGCGCGATATCCGCAAGGTGGATGTTGTGGTGAAGGGTGGCAAGGTCTTCGATCCTGCCGCGATCGAACAGGCGCTCGGCATCCAGCCGCGCAAGCCGGTGCAGGTCCGATGAACCTGCCGACGGAACGCAAGACCGGTCAGGGTCGTGCAACCGAGGCTTCGCGGCGGCGGTTCCTCGGCGCCTGTGCGCTTGGTGGCGCCGGTGCCCTGCTGCTGCCGAAGGTGGCCGGTGCCGCGGCGCCGGCCGTGCCTGCCCACCCGCAGTGGCCGGGCTACCGGAGCGCCACGGTGATCGACACCCTCAACGGCGGCCCGCTCGATCCGCAGGCCGCTACCGAATATGCGCCCTTGAACGCCCGTGCGCTGGCCGATGCCTGGGCCTCGGGGCTGACCGCCTGCAACCTCACGGTCAGCGGGGTCGGCAGCTATCTCAACGACTATGCGCTGACGATGCGGGCCATTGCCTACTGGAACGGAGAAGTGGCGCGACATCCCGATGCGCTGTGCCTGGTGCGCACCGGTGCCGACCTTGCCGATGCCAAGCGCAGCGGACGACTCGGTCTGATCTACGGCTTCCAGGATGCCACTCCGTTCGGCGAGGACGTTGAACGCTTTGAGACCTTTCATGGTCTCGGAGTGCGCATTTACCAGCTGACCTACAACCGGCGCAATCTGGTCGGTGACGGCTGTCTGGAGGCTGCCAATGCCGGGCTGAGCCAGTTCGGTCGTGAGCTGATCGAGCGCCTCGACGCCGGCCGTGCGTTGATCGATCTCTCGCATAGCGGCCAACGCACTGCGCTGGAGGCGATCGCTGCATCCAGGCGCCCGGTCGCGATCAGCCATACCGGCTGCGCCGCCCTCGTCGACCGTCCACGCAACAAGAGCGATGAGGAACTGCGCCGTCTCGCCGAGCGCGGCGGGGTCGCGGGCATCTACCTGATGCCCTTCCTGCGCAGCGAGGGGCAGCCGACGGCCGAGGACCTGATCCGCCACATCGAGCACGCCATCGGGGTCTGCGGCGAAGAGCACGTCAGTCTCGGCTCCGATGGGATCATCCCGGCGATCGATCTGACCCCGGCGTACCGGAAAGCGTTCCGTGCGTTCGTCGAGGAGCGCATCAAACGCGGCATCGCCGCGCCGGGAGAACGTGTTGACGTGGTCAACTTCCTGCCCGACCTCAATCAGCCCGACCGCTTCGACCGGATCGCATTCCTGCTGTCCCGGCGCGGGCATCGCGATGCACGCATCGAGAAGATCCTGGGCGGCAACTTCGCGCGCGTGTTCACGGACGTATGCGGGTGAGGCAATCGTCGCCCTGCCCCATCCCGGGGTGGCCACGCAAACGACAACGGCAGACCGTTGCACCGGCCTGCCGTTGTCAGATCACGCAGGACACTGCGATCAGAAGCGGAATTCTCCGCCCACGCTGATCGTGTCCACATCCACGTCGACGCCGCTGAAATCGGCCTTGCGACGGTCGTAGTTCAGGCTCATGCCCCAGCGCGGAGTGAAGTCGTAACCCACATTGACGCCGTAGTACGGCTTGGTCGAGCTTTCGTCATCGACCACGTCGAAGGTGTCTTCGCGGACCTGCGCGGTCATGCGCGCGATGCCGGCGCGCGCGCCGATGAAGAAGCCGGTGTTGTCGGCGCCGAAGTTCTTCTTCACCACCACGCCTGCACCGATGGAGACCAGGTCCAGTTCTTCGTCGTAGCCGAGGTCCTTGTTGTACAGCGAGCCGACATGGCCTTCGACACCGATGTTCGGGGTGAACCAGTAGCCGCCGCCGATGACGCCGGAGGTATCGGATTCGCTGGCGCGGAACCCGTCATACCGCACTTCGGTATCGCTGCTGCCCAGTTCGGCGCGGATGAAGGCATGGCCGGCCATGGCATCGGTGGACAGGGTGGCCAGCGCGATCGCGGTGGCGAGGGTCACGTACTTCTTCATTCAGATCCTTCCAAAAAGTGGTTTGCCCCTCTGGGCGGCGCCACTTTGCCTCCTATTCATGTTTGTGTCAATTTCGTTAAGCGCGGCTCATCGTGACGGCGTTCGCTCATCCGGATCAGGCATCCGAGGGCGGCGAAAAGGCGTCCAGTCACACCTGTCATCGGGATCATGATCAGGTTGGTGGGAGCCGCGTACTCCCCTGCTGTCCTTGCACGGACCGGTACCTCAACGGGTGAAGTACAGGCATCCCGCCACAACGATCGGCGACGGATCGGCATCGATCCGCTCGGCAACCAGGGCCACGATCTCAACGCCATCGCCGTGTTCTTCCGGCGTCGACCGGAGCACGCGCATGCCGCCGGGACCCCCTTCCGTCCCCTTGTTCTCGCGGGACCATGCAGCGCTGAGATCCGCGGCAACGCCCGGATCATCAAACACCGCCACGACCGAACTGCGCGACAGGATCAATCGCGTTGTCGGGTGGCCGAAAACGCGCACAGGAACGGGAAGCCGCATTTCCGCGATGACGCCCGGCATGTTGCCCAGCATCGCGCTGTAGGGCTGGCCGTCGGTGGCAATGGGCTGCCAGCCTGCCGCCGGCGCTTCGCGCGACGCAACATCCCGCACGCGGAATGCCAGCGCCCTGAAAGCGCTGCGATCGGCCTTGCAGGCGACCAGCGCCACGGCCTGGTCAATCTCTTCCGAGTGCGGAATCGACGTCCCGCGGGGAGCCGATGCAAGTGCAGCGGTCGGTAAGGCAAGTACGGCGGCTGTTGTGAGCAGCAGCGCCGTCCTGAAGTTCCGGGCGATCATCGGGAGACACTCCTGGCGGTGGGGGGATGCGCGATCCGGCATGCCAACCCGCCAGAAACAGCCGCACAGTTTACCGCCCCCACCCGAAGGGGTGCATCGATCACCCCGCGATCAAAGCGTCGCCTGCGCCTGCAGCGTGAACACCCAGCTGTCCGGCCGACTGTCATACGCACCGGGCCGTGCCACGTACTGCACCGACGGCCGCAGGATCAACCAGCGCGTGACCTGCACGCCATAGTTGAGCTCGACGAACTGCTCGTTGCTCTGCACGTCCTTGCCGGTCACCTGCTGGTAGCGCGCCAGCCGGTCGGAGATGTCCAGCCGGTTCCAGGCCAGGCTCAGCACGTCGTCTTCCCGCGATGCCACCACCCCGCGCCAGCTCACCCCGGCTTCCCACGAGTAACGCATCAGGCCGGTCTTCGCATCGGCGCGCGTGGCCACGCCGAACACGGACAGGCCACGCACGGTGTCGCCCTCCGGTTTCCACACCCGCTGCGCGAGCTGGATGTAAGAGCCACTGCGATGCGACGCCCGTGCTGCGGTGGGGTCGCCGATGTCGTCCGCATTGGAGGTATCCAGGTAATAACCGATCTTGTAGGTGCCGCCGTAGTCGTCGCCGGTCTTGCCGTGGCTGTAGCCCACCTCGACAGGCAGGAACAGGCCGGTCTTGCCGCGGTCGGACACGCGGAAGCCGCTGCCGGCCTGCTTGCGCGTCGGCACGACATCATAGATGCCGGTCTGTGCGTACCAGCCCGACGGGTCGTTCCACTTCACCCGCAGGCCCCATTGGCCGGTCGGATTGTCCAGCCAGCCCGAACTGTAGATCGGCCCCAGCGGATGCCCGCATTGGCCATTGTTGTTGAAGTTGCAGGTGTACGGCAGGCCGCCGAAGTCATTGCCCATCGAGTAGAAGCCGCCCTTGAGGCTCAGCCGCTTGTCCAGCATCAGGCGCTCGTAGGAGAGCTCGTTGAAGCGCAGGTTCTGGCCCTGCCCGTAGAAGGCCTGGTTCTGGATATACGACCCGGTGGAGCGCTCATTGACCGCGTTGCCGAAGCGGTCGGAGAACACCACGCGCAACTTGCCGTCGAAACCGAACGCCTTGCCGGTGTCGATCATCGCGCCCAGGTCGATGTGCTCGGCCGTGGACCAGCCCTTGCCCTTGTAGCCGGCGCTGTTCACGCCGCTGGCGATGACGATGCGCGCGCTCGGGGTGATGCCCCGGTCCTGCAGCCAGAGTCGGGCCGCCCAGTCCGCGCTCAATGGGGTCTGGGTGATGGTGTCCACCGTCTTGGGCTTGGGCGCATCGGCGTCGGCAGCCCAGGCGGGCATGCTTCCCATCAACGCCACCAGCCCTGCGCCGATCAACCATGGCGTGTGCGTCATGCGGCGGTCCTCCGGCTGCTGCGCGTGCGCCAGGCGCGACGCACCAGCAGAAGCACGCCCACCAGCACCAGCACGCCCAGGATGAGCAGCGGCAGCCACAGCCGGCCGATCTTGGCGAGCAGCGGTTTTTCACCGCCGGCGCGGATGAGCGCCACCTGTGCAGCCGTGACCTGGTCGCCGGGTCCGAACTGGGTGCGCACGTAGGTCGCGACCGCGGCGATGTCGTCATCGCTCAGGTCCTGCACGTAGGAGCCCTGGGAGAAATGCGGCATCAAGGCGTGTTCACCGTTCACGTCGCGGTCGATGCCGCCGATGATGGTCGCCACCAGGTTCTGCGGACGGCTCATGCCTACGGTGGTGTTGTGCACGAGGGAGGGATACACCCCGTCCTTGCTGCCCTCCCCGCGTGAGCCATGGCAACTGGCACACAGACCCGAATACAGCACCGGCCCGGAGGCCAGGGGTGCATCGGTGCCACGCACCGGTTGTTCACCCGGCGCCTTGGCGGCATCGCCCCAGGCGAAGGCGGCGCGGGTTGCGTCCTTGTCGGCCACGGGCGGCACGGTGCGCAGGTAGGCCACGATGGCGCCGATGTCCTGGTCCTGCAGTTTGGACAGGCTGTTGCTCACGGCCTCGGCCATGCCGCCGCCCGCCTGTGCCTTGCCGGCCACGCGGCCGGTTTTGAGATACCGGGCCAGCTCCTCGTCGGTCCAGCCGCCAATACCGCTGATCGGGTCGGAGGTGATGTTGGGCGCATACCAGTCGCCGAGCGAGCCGCCGGCGAAGGCTTTGCCGCCCACTTCCTGCATCATCAGCCCGCGCGGGCTGTGGCAGCTGGAGCAGTGTGCCAGGCCTTCGACCAGGTAGGCGCCGCGATTCCACTGCGCGTCCTTGGCCGGATCGGGTTTGAAAGGCGTCTTGTCGAGGAACAGCAGGTTCCACACCGCCATGGACGTGCGCACACTGAAGGGGAACGGCAGCTCGGTGCGATGCGCCTCCTCGTCCACCGGTGCCACGCCCTGCATGAAGTAGACATACAGGGCGTGGATGTCCTCGTCGGTGAGCTTGGCGTAGGACGTGTACGGCATGGCCGGATACAGATGCGCGCCGTCCTTGCGCACGCCCTCGCGGACGGCCTTGGCGAAATCGCGCTCGCTGTAAGTGCCAATGCCATGGGTCCTGGAGGGGGTGATGTTGCTGGCCCAGATTTCGCCCA